>OMUU01000035.1 GCA_900314295.1 uncultured Lachnospiraceae bacterium
GATGAAGCGCGAACGCGCGAAATCCGAATATGCGCGAGCAGTGAGCCACATCCGCACACACAATGTGTGATGCGGTGGGGCGAACGCCGCGACAGACCGACGAAGTCGGTTCCTGTAGGATTGCGAGAGTGCGAAGCACGGAGCAATCCGTAGCTTATACAGTTTGTGGCACAAAGTATTGTATGAGTGTTTACCGTATAAGCACGAAGCAATCCGCAGCTTATCCAGTTTGTGGCGCATGGTATCGTATGCGAATTGAAAAATTACCGGTGCATTCTCGTGACTTTAGTCATAAGTTAGCCGGTAAAAGTATTGTGACATATTAAAGGGGGGATCCGCTGGAATCTGCTGTTTTGTCATAAACAAAGTGTTATAATAACAGGTATATCGATCAAATCTGCGATAATGTCTGAAACAATATGTATGAGGGAACATCGGCCCTCTTAATGGATCAAGTTATTTCACATATATTTTTCAGATATAGTTTTTCCGCAGTAAATAAATGAAAAGCGTTTTTGTTAAAACAGCAATTTTACAGGGAGGATTTGTTATGTGGTTGATTTTTGCACTTGGATCATCGGTTTTTGCCGCGCTCACCTCTATTCTGGCCAAGGTCGGAATTGAGGGAGTTAATTCCACGCTTGCCACGGCGGTTCGAACGATTGTGGTCGTCATTATGTCGTGGGGGATGGTATTTATCACAAATACCCAGGGAGGATTGGTACAGATCAGCCGGAAAAGCTGGATCTTTCTGATCCTCTCGGGACTGGCGACAGGTGCATCCTGGCTGTGCTATTACCGTGCGCTGCAGATCGGTGAGGCAAGCAAGGTTGTTCCCGTAGATAAGTTAAGCGTTGTCCTGACATTGATTATGGCATTCCTTTTCCTGCATGAGCAGGTCAGCGTAAAATCGGTCATCGGCTGCATCCTGATCGGAGCAGGAACGCTGCTGATGGTGATCTGAGAGGAGATTAAAATGCGAAAATATCTGATCATTGGCGCCGGTGGAACCGGTGGAGCTCTGGGAGCATATCTGATGCGGGGTGGACTCGATGTAACGTTTATTGCGCGAGGAGAGCATCTGGAGGCAATGAGACGGAATGGTCTTCAGGTGATTCGTCCGCGGGATTCGTTTACCCTCAAGCCGGTGAAGGCGTTTACGATGCAAGAGTATTCCGAAAAGATGGGGCGGAATACGAACGGTACAGCTGAAGGTCAGGCGGAGCACGCAAATGACATTCCCGGAGATCAGGAAAAGTTCGCGATCGACATTCCTACCGTGCAGGCGGAGCATCCGGATGTGATTTTCGTATGCGTGAAGGGATACTCGCTGGATGCCCTGTATCCGTTCCTTAGAATGGCTGCCGGCAAAGATACTGTCATTATTCCGATTCTGAACATCTATAGCACCGGCGCGGTTATGCAGAAGGAGCTTCCAGGGGTTTTGGTGACGGACGGATGTATCTATGTGGCGTCACAGCGCCTGAAGCCGGGCGTTATCCTGATGAGCGGCGATATCCTCCGGGTCGTGTTCGGTGTGCGAAGGCCGGAGGAATACCGTACGGTATTAACGGAAATCGCGAAGGACCTTGCCTCGTGCGGCATAGGAGGCGGTTTGAGTGAGAATATACAGCGGGATGCGCTGATGAAGTATTCTTATGTATCTGCGCAGGGAGCCTGCGGGCTTTTCTTTAATGTGAGTGCCGGAGAGATCCAGAAGGAAGGCCCTTGTCGGGATTTTTACTGTGAGCTGGTACATGAAATCGACCTGCTCGCGCGGGCACAGGGTATTTATTTTACAGAAGATATTGTCAGAAGAAATCTGGCGATACTGGACAGCCTGAGCCCGGATATGACGACATCCATGCAGAAGGACATTGCGGCGGGAAGATCTTCGGAGATAGACGGCTTGATCTTTGAAGTGGTCCGGAACGCCCGCCGTCTGAAGGTGGATGTTCCGGCATATGAGAAGGTTGCGGCAAAACTTTCCGGTATTGGCGGGTGAGATTTTTCAGCCAGGGGTACCTGTTTGTGAGGCTGCGGCAGCCCTTTCTGCTATCAGCGGGTCAGGTTGCGCAGCCAGCGGTACTTGTGAAAATGATGGATGACCCAGGGAATTTTACCAACCTCGTCCAGACAGGTGCAGGCATACACCAAAAGAACCGGCCAGTGGAAGAGGAAGGCACCGCTCAGAGCAGTCGGAATAGCGATCATCCACATGACTACGAGGAGGGAGAAAACGTCAAATTTTGTGTCTCCGCCTGCATCAAAAATACCGTTGATGACGACGGTGTTAACGCAGCGCCCGACCATATAAAAAGAGGTAATGACAAGCATTCCTGTGCAGAGAGCTCTGGCATCTGGCGTAAGCCGGTAGAAGAGTAGAACCGGATGGATGAACAGGAGAACGACACCGGTCGTCATGAAACCAACCAGGAAGGAGATCTTCATCAGTTTGTCACCGTAGATTTTTGCGCGATCGAGATGACCCTGTCCGAGCTGACTTCCGAGGAGGATGGATCCGGCATTAGAAATGCCGTTACACATACAGCAGGCAAGGTCGCGCACAACGGCAGCTACGGAATTAGCTGCGGCAGCATCTTGGCCCAGATGCCCCATGATGGCGGAATAGGAGGTGAATCCGATTCCCCAAAGCAGAGAAGCGCCGAGCAAAGGCAGACAGATCTTCCGGAAATCGTGGCTCAAAAGACGGTTCCGTTGGAAGAGTCTCGTAAGGTCCGGGCGGATAAAACCCTTTTGAAGAGAGGAGCCTGATGCCCAGATAAGTTCGACGATTCTTGAAATCAGTGTCGCGATGGCGGCACCTTCGGCACCCATTTCCGGAAGACCAATCAGTCCGAAGATAAGGATGGAGTTCAGAATGATGTTTAGAATCACTGCACTTGATGAGATGAAAGCTGTCCGGCCTGCATGACCGGACAGCTTCATTATGGTCAGATAGCACTGGGAGATTCCCGTCAGCAGGTAGGACCATCCCGCGATTCGAAGATAGGACGCGCCGATTTCGTTCAATGTAGGATCATTTGTGAAAATAGTCATCATGGTACCCGGAACCAGGATACAGAAAAGACCGAATAACAGATCAATCAGGAAGCAAAGCCGCAGCATGAGATTAAAGATATCATGCAGGCTCCGCAGATCTCCTTTTCCCCAGTATTGAGAACCGAGTATGGATCCGGCGGCGACTACAGAACTGAGAAACATGTTCATGACAAACTGAATCTGTGTCGCCAGGGACACGGCTGCCATTGAATTCTGATTCAGTCTTCCCAGCATGATCGCGTCTGCGGCGGCGACTGCCGCCAGCATCAGACTCTGCAGAGCAATAGGAATAGCGAGTGATACCAGCTTCCGGTTAAAGACCGGGTCGGAGAATAATCCTTGTTTCATCGAAATCGATGGCATGGTGAAATACCTCTTCTTTCAGGAATCAGGATGATCGGGCCGATTACCGGTTGATCCAGGACTCCCAGTCGCCGATAATGGCATCATCATCAAAATAATTGATACGCATAGCGTCGCGGACCTCTTCCAGCGTCCGGTTTGTCTCTTCAACGGCATGCTCGGTTCCCTTCCGGAGAATGTTGTAGACCTCCGGAATATTCGCTGCCCATCTGGCTCTTTCCTCGCGGATCGGGGTAAGCATTTCTTCCAGCACCTTGATGAGGAATTTCTTGCATTTCACATCACCGAGACCGCCTTTTCTGTAATGTTCTTTCATTTCCTCAAGGTTCGCATAATCCGGAAGATATTCCGCAAACTGGTCGTCACGACAGAATGCATCAAGATAGGTGAAGACAGCGTTCCCCTCGACATGTCCGGGATCGGTGATATTCAGATGCTGTGGGTCGGTGTACATACCCATGACCTTTGTCTTTACGGTCTTCGGATCATCGGACAGATAAATGCAGTTGCCCAGAGATTTGGACATTTTCGCCTTGCCGTCCGTACCCGGAAGGCGTCTCTGTGTCTCGTTTTCGGGAAGAAGAATATCCGGTTCGACGAGGATGTCTCTCTTATAGGTGGAATTAAATTTACGCACAATCTCACGGGTCTGCTCCAGCATCGGCTCCTGGTCCTCGCCGACCGGAACCGTTGTGGCCTTGAAGGCGGTGATGTCCGCTGCCTGGGACACCGGATAGGTGAAGAAGCCGGCGGGAAGGCCTGCCTCGTTGTTATTCATACCTTCGGAGCTGGAAAAACCTCTGAGCGTCATTTCATTCTTGACCGTGGGATTGCGGCTCAGTCTCTGAGTGGTCACCAGATTCATGTAGTAGAAGGTCAGCGCATGAAGAGCCGGGATTCCGGACTGGATGCAGATGGTCGATTTTGAAGGATCGATGCCGACGGACAGATAATCCAGTGCAACCTCGATGATGTTGTCGCGGATCTTCTGTGGGTTGTCCCAGTTGTCGGTCAGAGCCTGATCATCGGCAATCAGAATGTTGATCTCGTCAAAATTTCCGGAATTCTGCAGCTGAACTCTTCTTCTCAGAGAACCCACATAATGACCGAGGTGAAGACGGCCTGTGGGACGATCTCCGGTCAGAATAACTTTTCTCTTACAAACTTTTGCTTCCATAGTTCCTCCTATCTATCATGTCTATATTGATGTATGTATCAAAGGTATCAGAACGGATCGGTCCGCGCTTCGGCAATTATATCTATATCTGTGTGTATCTGTATGTGATAAAAAATCTATATGTGTCTGTGATAATAAAAGACAGGCAGCAATGCTCCGAACCTGATTCGGGAGCGGTTCTGGCCTGACTTATACAACTATAGCATAAAAGCCGGAAAATTTGAAACGGATTGTGCAAAAACAGCTGACAAGACCGTCATTCATTTTCAAGAAGAGCGAAGGAAATCAGCAGATGGAGATGGACGCGCCAGTCATCCAGATTGAGGGATGTGATTTCCTCAATTTTTTTCAGGTGCGCGAGTACCGTTGAGCGGTTCAGATACAGCTCGGCAGCGGTGTGTGTTACGTTGAATTTGTTCTTGATGTAGTGTTCCAGCGTGTTTGCCAGAGACGAGGAATGATTCCGGTCGTATGTAAGCAGATCCAGATACGACTGGTTCACGAGATCTCTGTAGTATACCTTTTCGGAAGCATTATCAAGAAGGTAAGTCATGGCATAATCGGAAAAACGATAATACCAGTACATGTTGTCACGGATGTTGCCGATTCGCAGTGCGGTTTCCGCTTCATAGAGAGCACAGCGGATCCGGAAGAAGTCATCGAATTCGCTGCTGATTCCGGCTTTATACAGAGAGTCTCGCAGGAATGCCGCGATATTTTCCTGAAAACGAAAGTGTGCGGAAGCTTTGTCCGGCGAACCGAGATTGACGATTAAAGCTACCTGCTGGTCGATGACAACGCCGCAGGAATTCGGGATGAGCAGCTCCAGCTGGTTTACAGAGACGGCATTGATTTCATCCTTCTCACGGATGAAATAGGGTGAGAACAGGATGAGCACATAGCGGTCTTCTGTGTTCCAGTTTACGCTGTGAAGGATTGACCGGACCAGTGCGCGGGATGATGGCTCGTTCTTCAAACAGGAGGCAACGGCATGGTGAAGACTGCTGAAGGCGGGGGAGGGAAGCGAAAAGGGAGCAATCTGCCACAGTGCGCCGGAGATAGAATCCCCCAGAATTTTCAGGAGATCGTATTGATCGGGCGTGAAATCACCCCGGGCAGTAAGCATGATTCTCGCATTATAGACATCGCTTCCGTCTTTGAACAGATTGTAGCAGAGCGCCGGAGCAATCTTTCTCGCCGTATGAACCTGATACAGTACAACCTCTCTGGAGGACTGGACAGACTGGTAAGCGGGATCTGTAAGAATATCTTCCATTACATATTGCGGCACGTCGTCATTCGGATGAAGAAGGGAGGCACTGCCGTGAAAATCATCCGTATATGCGATGTAGTGGAATCGGTTGTCAGCGAGAATGATCGTGCCATGCAGGAGGTCTCTGCTGGAATTCAGCGCCTTTTTTATTTCAAAAATGTCAGGCGCGAGATGGGTGATCATCCCCTCCCAGCATTCGATTTTTTCAAAAATCGCATTCAGAACGTTGCACAGTTCTTTGAGATCTGTCGGCTCTGAAAGGCTCAAAACAGCCGGCTGACCGGGAAGTGTCAGATCTTCGGGGCTTAAGGAAGTTCCGTTGCACAGATAGGCATCCGCCTGATAGTCGGGAGGCAGAAAGGCAAGCTCGTCTGGAGAGATGATATAGATGTGACCAGGCCGTGCAGGAGAACCGTCGTAAAAACGGAATCCGCAGAGCGACGGATTTGCATCTGTTATATCCGGCATTATGTTGTATCTTCTGGAAAGCATGTGACTTAATATATGGGCGGTTAACTGCAAGTTCATACCTCCTTTTTATCAGGATTTATTTCTCATTGTATGAATTGTTTCGTTATATTCCAAAATTATAGACATTTTATTGGGAAAAAGCAAGATTTGGAGAAGACCGGAGGAGAAAAGACTGGTCAAAATGACGGATTTTTTACGGAAAGCAAAGGTGAAATGACATAGCCGATAAAGCGGGGACCTGTTATCATCAGAGTAAAGTAATCCCAACGATTTGTCTGGAGGTTGTGATTGCCTTAAAAAGCAATCATAAAACGATAGTTCGTGACCGGAGGAAATTAGAAACAACAGTACGGTGAATGTTAATAGGGAGGTAGTACATATGCTTACACCAAAACAGAATCTTCTTGAGACATTAAAGAAAAACGGCAAGCCGGAGTGCCTGTGCAATTCGTTTACTATGCTGAAACCGATCGGCGGTGATCCCTGCTTCAAACTGATTCGCGGAAACAGGATCAGAGGTACAGAATCAGAGGATGTCTGGGGGACGCATATTTCATTTCCGCAGGACGCGCCTGCAGCCGTTCCGATTGTGACACCGGAGAATCAGGTTATAAAGGATATCACACATTGGCGCGACTATGTAAAGGTTCCGGACATTATCGGCCACTGCAGCGAGGGATGGGAAGAGGCCGTTCAGAATGAGAAAGCGATTGATCATGACCGCTATCTCACCTGTGTGATCATGGGCACCGGTATTTTTGAACAGCTTCACATGCTGATGACCTTCGAGGATACTCTCTGCAATCTGCTGGAGGAGCCGGATGACATGGAGGATCTTATCGATGTCATCTGTGAATACCGTCTCACGTATATGAAGCTTGTCGTTGATCATCTGCATCCGGACCTGATCATTTCCCATGACGACTGGGGATCCAAGAACAGCATGTTCATGTCGCCGTCAACCTGGCGCGAGCTGTTCAAGGAGCCATATCGGAAGCTGTACTCCTATCTGCATGAGAATGGTGTGATTGTTATGCATCACGGGGATTCCTTCATGGAGCCGATTGTGGAGGATATGGCAGAAATCGGTGTGGATATCTGGCAGGGTGTTCTTCCGACAAATAACATCAAGGCGATCTCTGAGAAGGTCGGAGACCGGATGCTCTTAATGGGTGGAATCGACTCGGTTATCGACAGAGCAGACGCGAGCGAGGAGGAAATCCGGAAGGAAACCCGCAGAGCCTGTGAGGAATACGGCGATCTGAAAGGCTACTGGCCCGGTATCACCTATGGAGGACCCGGAACAATCTATCCGGAGGTTGAGAAGATCATCATTGATGAGATTAACAACTATAACAGAGAAAAATATGGAGTTGCCATTTTCTGATTGAAAGGGGGCGATCATATGGAGGAGGTTTTTTATCGTGGAAAGTAAAAAAAGTGTCGGGAGATGGCTGATCCTTCTTCTTCTTCTGGCTTCATTTGCCGTAACCTTCATGACCCGGTTTGTGTGGGCGCCTGTCAGCAAGACGGTAATGGGTGAGCTGAATTTAAATAATGTGGCTGCAGGAGCCTTCATGTCAGCGTTTTTCATCGGATACGTGATCACGCAGATCCCGGGCGGAACTCTTGCAGACAGAATCGGTGTAAGGATTACGCTATCTGTCGGTCTGCTTATATCGGGAGCGGCAACCATCGGGATGTCCTTGATCAACAGCTTTGGGGCAGGTATGGCGCTCAGGGTGGCAACCGGACTTGGAGCCGGCGTAGTCATGAGCTGCTGCACAAAGGTAATCAGTGAAAATTTTGAGCAGAAGGACCGCGGGATCGCGTTCGGAATTCTTCTGGTAGGGCCGACGCTAGGCCTTACCGTGGCAAATAAGATGGGAGCGGCGATTCTGACCGCCTATGGATGGAGAACCGCCTTCCGGGTTGTGGGATACATCGCAGTTGCGATCGCTGTGCTTGCGGCTGTGTTTATCCGGAATACAAAGGCGCAGGGAGGAGTCAAGCCGAATCTGTTGACCGGTATCCGGATTGTCTTTACATCCAGGAACCTGGTCTGCGTATGCTTCGGCGGATTTTTCTACATGTTCCTGAATCTGGGTGTTTCAACGTGGGCGAACACTTATCTGAACAATCTGGGAATGAGTGCGAATCAGGCTGCAAACATCATGACCGTTTACAGCATCGGCGGTGTAATCGGATCCCTGCTTACCGGAGTCATCGTAAAGAATTTTCATCTGAGCATGAAAAAATATCTGATTGTGGTGTATGTGCTGATCTCGGTATTCACGGTGCTGTTCGGAAATACGACAGGGAGCGCTGCTCTTTCTGTGATCGGATTCGTGTATGGCTTTTTAACCTATCTTCCGAACGCACATCTGAATGCACTTGTGACAAAGTATACACCTTCCGGGCTCTCAGCCTCCACTATGGGAGTGCAGAACTGTGTATTTCAGATGGCATCCATCCTGTCCCCGATGATCGTCGGAGGGATTGTAGATAAAACCGGTAATTTCAGCGCATGCTGGATCACTCTTGCAATTGTAAATCTCGTAGGTGTTCTATTCTGGTCGTTCCTGAAGGGAGAGCAGAAAACTGCCTGAAATTTAAAACACATAGCTATTCCATACCTGCAAAGGCATGACTCATAAAGAACAGTTCACAAGGATATATGCGTATATCTGAGTGAACTGCTCTTTTTTACGCGAACAGTGAGCCGCGTCACTGTTCACGCGCCACCCAAAACGGCTAAGATTTTACAGCCAGTTTGCGAATGGCAACAGGACTGTAAAATCCTTGCCGTACATAGTTG
>OMUU01000087.1 GCA_900314295.1 uncultured Lachnospiraceae bacterium
TTTGCGAATGGTAACAGGACTGTAAAATCCTTGCCGAATATAGTTGTGAGTGAACAGTAACTCCTGAACGGCCTGCCCGCAGGCAGGGCACTCCGGGATGTACAAGGGTTTTCAGTTTCTGGAGAACTCCGTCAGCACAAGCCCCTCGTTCCGGTCCAGAACCATTCCCACCGACCAGGAATTGACAAAGAGCAGAAGCGGCTGGCCCTTCATATCCTCCACCTTCTTCATGTCGGAGGTTCCGACGATATGATCCAGGTCCACGTCATGCCAGTTCTCGATCCAGCGGATATATTCATAGGGAAGCATCTCTAACCGGATATCCACATTGTACTCATTTTCGATCCGGAACTTGAGCACGTCGAACTGAAGAACACCGACGACGCCGACGATGATTTCCTCCATCCCTCCGTGGATCTCCTGGAAGACCTGAATCGCGCCCTCCTGTGCAATCTGTCGGATTCCCTTCACGAACTGCTTTCTCTTCATCGAGTCTATCAAAGTAACCCTTGCAAAATGCTCCGGCGCAAAGGTCGGGATTCCCTCGAAGCGGAATTTTTTCCCCGGCGTGCACACGGTGTCCCCGATCGAAAAAATACCCGGATCGAAAACGCCGATGATATCGCCCGCATATGCCTCATTCACAACATGGCGATCATCTGCCATCATCTGCTGCGGCTGCAGAAGCCGCATCTTCTTGTCGCCCTGTACATAATAGACCTCGCGGTCCGCTTCAAAGCGCCCTGAGCAGATACGCATAAAGGCCAGACGGTCCCTGTGATTCTTGTTCATGTTGGCCTGAATCTTGAATACGAAGGCGGAAAAATCCTCCTGCATCGGATCTATGAGGCCTTCGTCAGACATTCTCGCCAGCGGAGACATGGTCATCTTCAGAAAATGCTGCAGAAAGGTCTCTACTCCGAAGTTTGTCAACGCAGACCCGAAGAACACCGGTGAGAGCTTTCCTGCGGTCACCTTTTCCTGATCAAATTCTTCAGCCGCCCCGTTCAGCAGCTCCATCTCCTCTTCCAGCTGCTCCTTCTGCTCCTCCGTGATGACGTCCAGAAGATGCGGGTCATCGAGAGAAATCTCCTCTTCCTTTCCTTCCTTCGTGCCCTTCATCGTGTCCGAAAACGTAAGAACCTTGTTCGTATTGCGGTCATAGACGCCGCGAAAGCTCTTACCGGAACCGATCGGCCAGTTCACCGGACATGTCGGAATTCCCAGCTCTTTCTCAATTTCGTCGATCAGATCGAAGGTGTCCCTTGCATCGCGGTCCATCTTGTTGATAAAGGTAAAAATCGGGATGTGCCGCATGGCGCAAACCTTGAACAGCTTTCTGGTCTGCGGCTCCACGCCCTTTCCTCCATCAATCACCATCACTGCGGAATCCGCCGCCATCAGCGTGCGGTAGGTATCCTCCGAGAAATCCTGATGTCCCGGCGTATCCAGAAGGTTAATACAGTAGCCCTCGTAATTGAACTGAAGGACGGACGAAGTGACAGAAATTCCTCTCTGCTTCTCAATCTCCATCCAGTCCGAAACCGCATGCCTTGCCGTCGCCTTTCCCTTGACAGAGCCCGCCAGGTTGATCGCGCCCCCGTACAGAAGAAACTTCTCGGTCAATGTTGTCTTACCGGCATCCGGGTGGGAAATAATCGCAAAGGTGCGTCTCTTTTGTATCTCTTTTCTAAAATCAGTCACGTTCTATACTCCTAATCCGATCGCAGTGCTCTCGCACGGATCACTCTTTCGCAACCCGTGGCGTACCTTTCCGGTACCCCCGTCCATTCTCTGCGCTGTAATAAAGAATGACTTTGCAGGCATTACCCACATAATAACCTTATAATAGGTATAAGTTCCATGCGCGGTTCGCGTGCGACAATCCTGTCTAAACTTTATAAATATAGCACAGGGAAAGTTTTTCCGTCAATGGTTGAAAAGTGTCGTCCGATGGCAGACAAGGCAGCTTAACGCACAGCTTCCTGCATTCATTTGACAGCAGACTATCCTGAAGCTATCCTGAAGAGAGAAGGACAGCCATCCCATCGACTCTTTCAATCGGAGAACGCTTCCATCTGCATGAACCATCATGTATCGTTTTATTCAGGAGGACTATATGCCGGAAAATAAAAAAATACAAGATACCATTGAACAGTATAAAAAACAGAACAACTATGATCGTATGGCCGAGTCAGGACGACAGCTTTTTCTGGCTTTCGACCAGGAGAAGATTATCCGGCGGTATCGACTCGCGTCGGATGGAACCTCTATTTTTTTCCATTATCTTTCCTTCCCGGCTCGTATTCTTCGGAACACCGGCGAGGTCCAGATCGAATCCCCCTGGCCTTCCATGGTTTCTTCCGCACCACCGTCATCGACGGCTGACGCGAAGAGCAGATATCGCAAGGCTTCTCCGGGAATTTCCATGACCGTATACGAGATGTTCACCTACTCCCTGGAGCACAATACTCCGGCTCTTTCCGGCCAATGGGCATCCGTCTCTAAGCTCGGCGGTATCATCGGTTCCTACCACGCCAGCTCCCTCGTCTCGGAACGGGAAAAGGCACTCTTCGCAGGTAAGACCGCCGAGCTGAAGAACGCCTGCCTCGAGGTTTCCGGTTCTCCTGCCCGCGGAAGCGCGGATGTCAGCGCTGTCCTTCCGGTGTTCGACAATTTCCCCGTGTGGTTCCAGTTCTGGGACGGCGATGATGAATTTCCCGTCAATTACCAGTTTCTCCTGGATCAGAACGCCCTGCAGTTTATCCGTTATGAGACAGTCTGGTATCTGATCGGCACCGTTCGCGATTATCTGCAGGACTATACGCAAAGATAAGAAAATCACCGGTTCTTCCGTCCCCGACCTGCCATGAAAGGTCTGGTTCAGGAAGAACCGGTGATTTTCTTCTATTACTCACGCCTCCTCGGACGTTTTTTTCGTTATGCGGCAACCCCTGTGCCGCCGGTTGTACTTCCGTCTCCGGTACTGGTATCCGTGCCCCCTGCGCCGCCGGTACCTGCCGCTCCATTATCCGGGGTATCGGTTTCGCCGGTGCCTGCTCCGCTGTTGTCCACCGGTCCGGGGTTCTCTACTCCTCCATTTCCCGTCCCTGAATCTGTCGTACCAGAATCTGTTCCGGAATTGACCGTACCGGAGTTCATGCCGGAATTGTCTCCCCCGTTTCCGTTCCCATTGTACGTCTCTTCGCCGGATCCGCCTGACGCACCGCCGTATTCGCCTTGTCCGTACGTACCTGTTCCCCCGGCTTCGTTTCCTCCCTCATAATATGAGTTGTCGGTATTCCCGTAGCCCCCGGTATAACCGTTCCCGGCATCTGTGCTATACGAATACGTGCTTCCATCTGTACCGCTGTAGGAGTTTTCTTTTTCTGTGGATGTTTCCGTATCTGAACTTGCCGTTATAGCAGACTTCTTGGCTGCTTCCTTCAGGGATTCGCTGATCTTCTTATTATACAGATAGTGCTGAAGGTATGCACTGTTCATCTCAAGATCCGGAACCAGCACAGCCATACCACTGATGGTCTGTGAAGAATAGCCGCCGTCCACCGGAATCCGGTAGCTCTTGGAATTCAGCTCCAGATTTCCACTGAAGACCGTCTTGACATACTTCAGAATTTCCTTATTGCTTAGATCTGTCTCAAAATAAGGAATCAGATCGCTGACCATGCTGAGTATTTTTGTCACGCTCGATTTCTGTGCTTTTTTGAACACCGCCATCAGAAGCTTTCTCTGCCGTTCCGTCCTCTCCCAGTCGGAATTACCCACATATCTCATGCGACTGTAGGTGAGCGCCTGTTCCGGTGTCAGCGAATTCACACCCGCGGTGAGCCCCCACGCTTCTGTCACAGAGGCGTCGTCCTCCGCCGAACCGAGTCCCTCGTTGGCATTCATATAATTTGCTTCATCCTCGGTAAGTTCAATATCGAGCTTACCGATCTTCGTCATCGTCTCCAGAAAGCCATCAAAATCAACAACCACATTGCCGTCAATCGTAATTCCGAAATCTTCCTTGATCACCTGATCCAGAAGGCTCATTCCACCGAACACATATGCAGCATTGATCCGGTTCGCCGAATATCCGGGAATCGGCACATACATATCACGCATCAAGGACACCATGGTGATCTTATTCGTCTTCGTGTTGATGGAAGCGATAATCATCGTATCCGATCGGGTGCGCGTCTTCTGATCAGAGCGCTTGTCCTGACCGATCAGGAGAATGTTTTTCACATCATCACTGTCCATGACATCAATGTTACTTCCGTTGAAGTTGACATCATCTGCCTCCATTGTATCGCTTCCGGCACTGGCATCTACCTCGAAGGTCTCATCGCTTCTGGAGACATAAGCCTCGTTTGCCGTATCGACTCTCTTGATGCGGTTCAGTGTTCCTTCCAGGAAAAGGAAAAACAAGATCGCGACAGCTACCAGTATCCCGATGACCAAAAACATGATCTTCATCGCCGTTTTCTTACGGTTCTTCCTTTTTCTTCTCCTGCCCGGCCGCCTACGCCCCCGCTCGTCATCATCTCCTCTGCCGGACCGCCTGTAACCCCGGTTCTCATCCGTTCTTCCGCTTCGCTTGTACTCCTGATCGTCATCTGACTCTCTGCTCATAAACTGTTCTTCCTTTTATATGTTCATCCATGTTTCGCATATGTTTCCGCGATCTTTCGGCCTGCATATGTGCACAATAGCAGAATTTAATTTTTCCGTCAAGCAGAACGAGATATTGCCACTTTTTATGGTACTTATTTGGTCACTGCTCGCGCACCACTGAAACAGCAGGGTTAGAAACAGGCTGCCGCATAGCGGCAGCCTGTAAACGTCCGGCAGTCCCGAATCAGCTGAGATGCCAGATATCCTCATTATATTGTGCGATGGTTCGGTCAGAGGAGAAGAAGCCGGCCTTCGCGATATTGACAAGTTCCTTCTTGTACCAGCTCTTGCGGTCATTGAAGTCGTCAAACATCTTTTCTTTGGTCCGGATATAATCCTCTACGTCGAGAAGCGTCATGAACCAGTCTTTGGAAATCAGCTCGTGATGCAGTCTCTCGAGGCACACCGGATCGCCGACGCGCTTCACCTCACTGCTCACAATGAAATCGACCAGCTTGTGAATCAGCGGCACATTGTCATAATAATCCTTTGCCTTGTAGCCCTCGGTCTCGTAGAGCTTCACAACCTCTTCCGATTTCTTGCCGAAGATATAGATATTATCGTCGCCAACCAGCTCATGGATTTCAACATTCGCGCCGTCCTCTGTTCCAAGGGTGATGGCTCCGTTCAGCATAAACTTCATGTTGCCGGTTCCCGAGGCTTCCTTGGAAGCAAGGGAGATCTGCTCGGAGATGTCCGCTGCCGGAATGATCTTCTCTGCCTTGGTAATATTGTAGTTCTCAATCATGACAACCTTGAGGTACGGACTTACCTCCGGATCCTTTGTGGTAAGCTCCTGCAGGCAGAGGATCAGATGGATAATATCCTTCGCAATGGTGTATGCCGGAGCTGCCTTAGCTCCAAAGATCATCGTGATCGGGCGCTTCGGAAGGTTGCCCTTTTTAATTTCCAGATATTTATAGATCGCATACAGAGCGTTCATCTGCTGACGCTTGTATTCATGCAGACGCTTTACCTGCACATCAAAGATGGAATCCACATCCAACACCAGGTTCTGCGTCTCATAGAGATACTCAGCCGCCTTCCTCTTGTTATGATGACGGATTTTTCCGATTTGATCAAGGACCTCCTCGTCATCGTAATATTTCATCAGCTTTTCCAGCTCCATCGCGTCTTTGCGGAATCCGGGTCCGATCAGAGACTCAATATAAGCGGTAAGCTCTGGGTTTGACGCAATAAACCAACGGCGGAAGGTGATTCCGTTTGTCTTATTGTTGAATTTCTCCGGATAAAGCTTGTAGAAATTCTTCAGCTCAGACTCCTCGAGAATCTTCGTGTGAAGAGAAGCAACACCGTTGACGGAATGTCCGTAATGGATATCCATGGATGCCATGTGCACCAGATTATCCTTGTCGATGATGTAGGTTGTCTCATCCTTCACCGTCGCCTTGATTCTTCTGTCAAGCTCACGGATGATCGGGAGAAGATGCGGTACGGCTTCCTCCAGGTAATCGATCGGCCATTTCTCCAAAGCTTCCGCAAGAATCGTATGATTGGTATAGGCGCAGGTTTTTGTGACAACAGAAATTGCCTCATCCATCGAAAGTCCGCGCGCGGTAAGCAGACGGATCAGCTCCGGAATTACCATAGAAGGATGGGTATCATTGATCTGTACCGCGACATACTCGTCCAGCTTATGAATATCAACGCCTCTCTCATCCGCTTCCTTCAGGATCAGCTGCGCGGCATTGCTTACCATGAAGTACTGCTGATATACACGGAGGATTCTGCCGTCCCTGTCACTGTCGTCCGGATACAGGAAAAGCGTCAGGTTTCTCTGGATATCTCTCTTGTCAAAATTGATGCTGTCCGGCTGAACCATACCGTCATCAACCGAATCCAGGTCAAACAGATGCAGCCGGTTGCACTTGCCGGTCTCATATCCCGGAATATCGATGTCATACATCGTGGATCTCAGGGTGAATCTTCCAAACGGCACCTCGAAGGATTCCGGGCGACGCTCCAGCCAGCTGTCCTTGCGAATCCACGGGTTGATCACCTCATGCTGCTTGTTGTTCAGGAATTCCTGGCGGAACAGACCGTAATGGTAGTTCAGTCCAACGCCGTCTCCGCAAAGATTCAGCGTAGCGATCGAATCCAGGAAGCATGCGGCAAGGCGGCCGAGACCACCGTTTCCAAGCGAAGGCTCATTCTCGAGTCCTTCGATATCTGCCACGCAGAGCTTATACTTCTTCAGGATGTTATTTACCGTATCATACAGACCGAGATTAATCAGGTTATTGGAGAGAAGCTTGCCGATCAGGAATTCTGCTGAAATGTAATAGAGCTTCTTCTTTCCCTCTACCTTCGGACGGCCCTCCATTTCTTCCTTTGTGATCTGCATCAAAGCTTCAAAGATTTCTTCCTTCGTGCAATCCTTCAGTCCTCTTCCGAAACGCACGGTCAGAATCTTACCGATTCTCTCTTCCATCACGGACTCCCTCGTAGTTGCGCTTTTACCTTCCATTGTTCCCATGCTTTGATTCTCCTTATTCTCTCTCACATGCATCTGTATCAAAGTGTCTTCTTTGTATCAAAGTGTATTATCTGTATCAGACTTCATCTGCGACGTTCCCTTCTCTTGACGGGCAGCGCACGGTTTGTCCTTCGGGAGTCTGTCGCTGATCTCTGTCAGCTCGCGGATTCTTCCCGCGGTATGAACGTCAAATTGTCCCGGGACAAGCCGCCATTTCCAGTTTTCACCCAGTGTGGCCGGATGATTGATCCTCGCCTCATTGCCGAGGCCCAGGTAGTCCTGAATCGGAACAACCGCGAGATCCGCAACGCTCATCATGGCAAGCCGTACGAAGTCCTCTTCCGGGATGACCCTGTGTCCGAGATACTTCTTGGCAAACGCTTTTCCCCTTCGATTCAAATTATGGAACCATCCGACAATCGTCTCATTATCATGTGTCCCTGTATATACTACACAGTTTCTCTCGTAGTGATCCGGGAGATAACCGTTGTCCGGACTCCCGTCAAAGGCAAAGCCGAGGACTTTCATGCCGGGATATCCCGACTCTTTCACCATCTCAATGACATCGTCGGTGAGAAATCCGAGGTCTTCCGCAATATACTTCTGCTCTCCGAGCTTTGCCCGGATGGCACGGAACAGATCCATGCCCGGGCCCTTTTCCCAGTGGCCTTCTCTCGCATTCGGTGCGCCGAACGGAATCGAATAATAACCGGCAAAGCCACGAAAATGATCGATCCTGACGGAATCGTAAAGCTCCGAGCACCTCTCCATCCGACGAATCCACCAGCGGTAGCCTGTCTTCCTGTGATACTCCCAGTCGTAGAGCGGGTTTCCCCAGAGCTGTCCGTCATCGGAAAAGGCATCCGGCGGGCATCCCGCTACTCCCAGCGGCTTCCCGTCGCTCCCGAACTGAAACAGCTTCCGTCCTGCCCAGCAGTCCGCGCTGTCCATCGCCACATAGATCGGGATATCTCCGATAATGCCGATTCCCTTCCGGTTGGCATATTCCTTCAGCGCCTTCCACTGCTTTGCGAACAAATACTGCAAAAAGCTGTAGAATTTCACCTCTGACTTTAGTTCCTGTTCTGCCAATTTCAACGCTTCCGGGTCCCTGTCCTTCAGCTTCGCCGGCCATCGGCTCCATTCCTCGCCGCCTCGGCTGTCCTTGATCGCCATGTACAGAGCATAGTCTGCGAGCCACTCCCTGTTTTTCTCACAGAAAATCTCCATTTCCTCCATCTCTGAGGCGTTCTCGAATCTCTCGAAAGCTTTTCGCAGAATCTTGAACCGGCTGAAATAGATTTTTTCATAGTCGACATACACCGGATCCTGTCCGCAATCCGCCTCCGCACATTCCTCCTCGGTAAGGAGTCCTTCCTCTTTCAGCTTATCCAGTGAAATATAGTACGGGTTCCCGGCGAAGGTGGAAAAGGACTGATACGGAGAGTCCCCGTATCCGGTCGGGCCAAGCGGCAGGACCTGCCACCAGCTCTGCCCGGCCTGCGCCAGCCGATCTACAAATTTAAACGCTTCCTCCGAGAAACCGCCGATTCCATACCTGGTCGGCAGGGAGGAAATCGGAAGTAAAATGCCACTTGTTCTCATTTTCTACCTCGTTGTCCTGTGTGTTCAGAGATGCTCTTCCATCTTCTCCCGCCGCTCACGGCAGTTCCCGGACGGAGTCTGCCTCCGAAAGCTCTGCGTCATAGATGAGATGTTGTTTTTTTTCATCGCCCATAATCTGCGCTCTCAAAAGCTCTACGCTGGATTTTACCATCTTGCGGACCGGCTGTACCACTGTGGTAAGTGACGGGTACAGATAACGGGAAAGCTCGATTCCATCGAATCCTACGACCGAGATATCCCGCGGTATCTTTCTGCCGGAATCATTGATCGCCTTGTAGGCTCCGGTCGCCATCCGGTCCGAGATCACAAAAACCGCCGTGAAATCCGTCCCAGACTCCAGCAATTTCTTCATGGTTGCATATCCGTTCGCCTCCGTGTACTCCGGAATGCTGTCATCCAGATACCGGATCAACTCCGGATCAACCTCAAGCCCACTTTCGTTAATGGCTCTGCGGTATCCCGATTCACGAAGAAAGGCAACCGTATGATCATGCTTCTTTCCGGCGATAATCGCAATTCTGCGATGCCCCATCCGGATCAGATATCGGACGACCTTATAAGCTTCCTTCTCATCATCGATCGACACCGATGAGACATTCATGTTCGTCATGTTCACGCTTACCGCGCTCGCTACAGAGCACAGTACAAAGGGAACCTGAATATTTCCCAGCACCGCCTCCGGATAATCCAGCCGACCCCCGAGGAAAATCATTCCCTTCAGCCGTTTCTCCTTCGCGATTTCTTCGGCTTCATAACCCTCATCTATCTCCTCCGGCATCGAATGCAGGAGGAATTCATAATTGTATTTTTCCAATTCCTGCTGAAAGTAAGGATACATTCCCTGGAAAAAGGGATTGTCCATACCTTTGCTCATCAGTGCAATCGTATTTGATTCAGCCATCTTCAGATTTCTGGCACTGTTATTCGGCACATAACCGAACTGCTTTGCCACCTGAAGCACACGCTCCCGCGTCTGACTGTTGATGCCCCGGTCATTATTGATCGCCCTGGACACTGTACTGATGCTTACATTGCATATTCTTGCGATGTCCTTAATCGTTAACCCCGCCAACTTCTCTTCTCCTAAAAGTCTTATCTGATGTCATTCCAGGATGTCCGCGTTTCCATAGAACCCTTGTCACCACATATAACTTTTCCATAGAAGCCATGTCGCCACGCATAACTTCTGATAGGAAACGTTTCCAATCAGGATTCTGAAAAAACCCGCATCCGTCTGTCTGACGACGCGGGTCTGTCCACCGTCAATAATGGCTTATTTTCTTTTCCATGTCAAGAACATGACCGTATAAGAGTAACGTGCGGACTCGTCGTTACTGTTCACTCACAACTATGTACGGCAAGGATTTTACAGTCCTGTTGCCATTCGCAAACTGGCTGTAACAAAGTTTTATCC
>OMUU01000055.1 GCA_900314295.1 uncultured Lachnospiraceae bacterium
AGCAGAAATATGCTCTCTGAGAAACAGAGAAGGAGCGGATATCACGGCACAGCCAAGTTTGTTTCAGATGGTGAACAGGAGACTGCTGCCGATTCTGTGAAGGATGAGCTCAGGAAGGATAAGGTCCGCATCCGCCGGATGCAGCAGAAAAGAAGGAAGCGGCTGATGCGGCAGGGAATCACAGAAACGCCGGATGAGATGCTTCTGACGACCACAGATACGGAGAGAAAGAGAAAAAGGATCTTCCTTCCGGCGAAATCTGAGGTCAGGAAGTGGGCCGTTCTGCTGCTGATCGCCGGTATTCTTGCGGCTGCTATTTATTCCTCTGTTTCGGCAATCAGCGTTGTGGGTTCCGGCGTGATCGGCGGAGCGGCCTCAACGTTCTCAGACAACCATACATCCCTGTATACCGGCTCTGCGATCCGTCAGGAGATCGTGTCCTATGCCGAAGCATTTATCGGCCGCGGAAAGTATGTGTGGGGTGGTAATGATCTCGGTACACCGGAAAACCCCGGAAGCGGGACAGACTGCTCCGGATTTGTGCAGCAGGTGTTTGCCCATTTCGGCATCAGTCTGCCGAGAACGTCTTATGCGGATGAGGGTGCCGGCGTCGGGATCGATTATTCCGAGGCAAGGCCGGGAGACATTATCGTTTATGACGGTCATGTCGCAATCTATGCCGGAGACGGGCAGATCGTTCAGGCGGCAAATGAAGAGCTTGGCATGTGCATGGGAAACGCACTGTATTCGCCGATCGTCGCTTTACGCAACGTCATTCCTGCGGAAATGGACATGGCCTACACCGGCGATCCGGTAAAGCTGGACGATGAGAGTAAACATCTGCTGGCAACGATCGTTTACCACGAGTCAGGTAACCAGAGCTATGAATCAAAGGTCGCTGTGGCTGCGGAAGTACTGAACCGGGTTAAAAGTTCGCATTTTCCAAATACGGTATATGACGTTCTGAACCAGAAGAATCAGTACTGCAATACCGATACGGAGCCGGCCTTCCGGAGAATGTACAACAGCACGCTTCCGGAAGACTGCTGGAAAGCGGTCGAAGACGCGATGAACGGTGCGGATCCGACCGGAGGCATGTGTTTTCACTGTACGAATGATTACTGGGCGGCCCATTATGCAGGACTTGGATGGCCGAACCTTGTGATCGATGATCAGACGTTTCACAACTGGGGACGCGCAGCAGGCTACTTTAATTCCGGGACATGAGTTCCTTCCGGGGCGCGAATTCAGAAAGAAGAAAGAAAAATAAACAGAGACTGAAGCGGGCCATATATCGGGATAACCGGAGAGGTCCGCTTTATTTTTGCGTCCGGCAGAACAGCCAGTGCGATCACTGACGCAGGGCCGGGCAGAGGAGGTTATCAGAATGATGAAAAACATCAACAGGGCTGCGGAAACTGTCAGAAAGAGTGCAGCCGTCGCATTATCTTCCCTATTTATTCTCGGATCACTCGCGATGCCGGTATATGCCAATGCAGAAAACAGCGCAGACGCATCCGGACCCGCCACGGCAGAGAATACGCAGGACCCGGGAACTGCAGGTTCAGCGGATGGTTCTGGTACAGAGAATACCGTCGGATCCGCGGATACCGGAACTTCAGCAGATGGAGCAGATACAGCATCGGCTTCAGGAAACGGGAGCACAGCAACCACTTCGGGAAGCGGAAATTCAGCGTCACCTGCCGGAAACACGAGTACTGCGTCCTCTTCCGGCAGTGACAGTACGGCGGCTGCATCCGGAGATTCCTACGGAAACGGCATGACGGACCCGCCGCTCTCGAGTGAGGAAGCAGCGGCTTCGACAGGTGAAGCATCAGGCAGTGAGGGAACTTCCCTGACGCCTTCCGGAAACATGACACTCGTCGATGATCTGGACGGCGGAAACAGGGAGTTCCTGACAGTAACCACGAAGGACGGCAACTATTTTTATCTGATCATTGATAAGAATGATGACGGAACCGGCAATGTGTACTTCCTGAACAAGGTCGATGAAGAGGATCTGCTTTCTCTCATGGACGATAAGACGGCCTCAAAGGTCCGTGAGGATCTGGACAAACAGGCGGAGGAACAGGAAGCAGCCGAGGCTTCTGTGACATCATCGTCCGCATCGACTGTGACTGGTTCGACTGTGACCGGAGACGAGACGAAAGGGACGGGCAGAACAGACAAAGCGGAAGCAACGGCAGACGCAGAGGGACAGACTGGCGCGGAAAAGGCCGTGATCTGTGGCGGCTGCGCTGCCATAGCCGGGGTTGTTATCGCAGCAGCCGTACGGAAAAGAAAAAAGAAGGGAGAGAGCAGAGATCAGGATGACAGCTATGACGACGAATACGAAGAAGAATACGATTTCCCGGAAGAAGAGGAAGGACCGGGAGACGAAAACGATGAGGATGGATCTGAAGATCAGGAAGAGAAATAACTGGAACAGGACAGCCGGCTGCAAGGCCGGCTGTTCTGCTGCACGAAGAAAAACGTACGGCGCAGCGAAGCAGGAAGGAGATCATACACATGAAGAAAGGCCTTGAAGAGCAGATCAGAAACAGAATCGAAAGATTCGGGAATCATGATTTTTCACTGACAATTCAGTTTGGAGAAGGAGGAAACGTGTATGGCAGAGAGGAAGAAATATCACCTGAATCAGGTAGGCATCCGGATGGTGAGGGAGCGGACACTGTACAGTCAGGAGCCGATCCACACGCCTGAAGCTGCGGTAAAGCTGATCTCCAAAGCGATCGCAGATTACGACAGGGAGGTTGTGGCAGTTGTCAACATGCAGACGGACGGGAAGCCGATCAATATCAACATCAGCAGCATCGGGACGCTGAACCAGGCACCAGTGAATCCCAGGGAGGCTGTGAAAGCTTCTATCCTGTCCAATGCGGCAAGTGTGATCGTGATTCATAACCATCCATCCGGACATCTCCAGCCCTCACGGGAAGACATCGTAATCACAGACAGACTGCTGAAAGCATATGAACTCATGGGGATCAGCGTGCTGGACCACATTATTTTTGACGGGCATGACCATTACTACTCGTTTATGGAACAGGGTATCCGGGCAGTTGATGAGCTGCATTATTCAACAGACATCGATGAGGTGAGCGGGAGACTGAAGAACAGCCGGACCATTGCTGAAAGACTTCAGGAGTCAAAAGAAACAGCGGGTGCAGTCACAGAAGAAAAGAGACCGGTGCGTCGTAATGAGGTCTCGCTGTAAAGGAGGAACTGGCATATGGCGTATAACAGGAGATATCGATCCCAGACCGGAAAGTACCACGGGATGTCGAGACAGGAAAAAGTCAGCCGGATCACGAAACGGCTGGAGCAGGGGATCACAGATCTTTTCACGTCGGAAAACTATAAGAAATACCTGCACACGATGGGAAAATTCAGGCATTACAGCTTCAGCAATACGATCCTGATCGCCCTGCAGAAGCCGGACGCAACCCTGGTGGCAGGCTATAAGTCATGGCAGAAGAATTTTCACCGGCAGGTGAAAAAGGGAGAGAAAGGGATCACAATCTTTGCTCCGATCATGGTAAAGGATAAGAAAGAGCAGAGCGGGCCGGAGGTCAGGAAGGACACAGATATCGATGGGAAGCAGGAGCGTGAGGATGCCGGGCAGACGGCTGTCCGGTATACGACAGCGACGGTATTCGATATCTCTCAGACGGAGGGAGAACCGCTTCCTTCTGTCGGCGTTGACGAGCTTTATGGAAAGGTACCGGATTACGACCGCTTCATGGATGCCATGATGCAGGTCTCTCCGGTACCTGTTTTCTTTGATGACATTCCCAGCAGTGCAAAAGGATATTTCAGCCCGAAGGAAAATAAGATCTGCATCCGGCAGGGCATGAGTGAGATGCAGACCATGAAAACCTGTATCCACGAGATGACCCATGCAGAACTGCATGGCAGGCAGAAGCTGAAAGAAGAAGGACGGAAAATTTCGCGTGAAACAGCAGAGGTTGAAGCGGAAAGCGTCGCCTATATCGTCTGTGAGTACTTTGGTCTTGATACATCCGAATACTCTTTTCCGTATATTGCCGGCTGGAGCAGTTCGCAGGAAATGAAGGAACTGAAAGCATCCATGGACCGGATCCGGACGACAGCGGATGGCATGATCGGTGATCTCTGCAGGGTGATGTATCCGGAACGCAGCAGAGAGCATGCAGAAAAGGAGAATTATCTCCGGACAGCTGAAGATATGCTGGAACAGAATGACAACAGCCTGGACGGGATCATCAATAATCTGCCGATGCAGGATAATAGCGGG
>OMUU01000057.1 GCA_900314295.1 uncultured Lachnospiraceae bacterium
TCGGTTGATGCGCGGTCCTTTCTTTTTGATTTACGCGAACAGTGAGCCGCATCCGTACACGGAGCGTGCGAGTGAGGCGAGCGTCGCGATAGCGAGATAAAATCCGCGAAGCGCATTTTATCTCGTTTACGCGAACAGTGAGCCGTAGGAAAGAGGGCTTACAGGTTCCTGGCATGGCCGGATCGAAAGGAAAATGGAAAAGGAAAGGATAATGACGGGAAGAATCATTAAGGGAATTGCCGGGTTTTACTATGTCGCGGTGGATGGCCTGGATGTGTATGAGTGCAGGGCAAAGGGAATTTTCCGAAAAGAGAAGCAGAAGCCCCTGGTCGGCGATCGGGTTGAAATCGAAGTTCTTGATGAGAAGTCAAAATCGGCGAATCTCGTGAAGATTCTGCCAAGAAAGAATTCTCTGATTCGCCCGGCCGTGGCAGGGGTGGATCAGGCGATGGTTTTTTTTGCACTGAAAAAGCCGGACCCGGAGAGCGGACTTCTGGATCGGTTTCTCATCATGATGGAGAGGCAGAAGATTCCGGTCTTCATCTGTTTCAACAAGAAGGATATCGCCGACAGCCGGGAGGCGGCGCACTGGAAGGAAATTTACGCTTCGTGCGGTTATGACGTCCTGCTGATCAGCGCGGGAACCCGGGAGGGAACCGATGCGGTGATCGGGCGGCTCAAGGGAAAAACAACCGTGGTGGCCGGTCCCTCCGGCGCAGGCAAATCGACGCTTACCAATCTCATGCAGTCGAAGGTTCATATGGAGACGGGGGAGCTGAGCAGAAAGCTCGGAAGGGGAAAAAATACGACCCGTCATTCCGAATTGATTGCGCTTGGAGACGGAACTTTTTTCTGTGATACGCCGGGATTCACCTCCCTGGATCTACCGGAGATGGAACCGGAGGAGCTGCAGAAATATTTCCCGGAATTTAAGCCCTATGAGCCGTTTTGCCGGTTTAACGGCTGTGCGCACATCCATGAGCCAAGCTGCGGTGTTCGGGATGCGGTAGAAGAAGGCAGGATCTATCGGGAACGTTACGACAATTATTGCAGATTTTATGAAGAATTGCAGGACAGAAAGAAAAGGAGATACTGATATGGCAGCGGTTTATCGATTGAGTCCTTCTATTTTATCAGCGGATTTTTCCAGGCTTGGAGAGCAGATTCAGAAACTGGAGAAAGTGGGAACGCCCTGGCTGCATATAGATGTCATGGACGGGCAGTTTGTCCCTCCGGTTTCCTTCGGCGATGTAGTTCTTAAATCCATTCGGCCTGTTACCGAGATGTTTCTGGATGTTCACCTGATGGTGACGGAGCCGGATCGGTTCATCGACGATTATGCAAAAGCCGGTGCGGACATGTTCACGGTTCATGCAGAGGCCTGCACCCATCTGGACCGCACGCTTCAGCACATTCATGAGAGCGGGATGAAGGCGGGCGTCGCATTAAATCCGGCGACCGGACTTCAGGTACTGGACTATGTGCTGGATAAGGTTGACATGGTGCTGATCATGACCGTGAATCCGGGATATGGCGGACAGAAATATATCCCGTCCATGACGGCAAAGATTCGTGATCTGCGCCGGAAGCTGGATGATGCCGGGTATCCGGATCTTCCGATTGAGGTGGACGGCGGTATCAACAGCGCTACGATTGATACGGTGCTTGACGCCGGAGCTTCCGTCATTGTCGCCGGATCCGGCGTCTTCAAGGGAGATCTGGAGAAAAACGCGCAAGATTTGATGGGGCGAATTCGCGCTCAGGAAGAGAAGTAATAATGAAAGCAGCTATTTTTTCCGGAGGAACCATCGACGAGGAGGCTGTGCGGAAATATTTTTCTGCGGGAAGACCGGATGCGATCATAGCCGCAGACAGAGGAACCGCTTTCTGTTACAGGCATGGGATCTGGCCGGACTACATCGTCGGGGATTTCGATAGCCTGAGCCTGGAGACCGGGAAGGACAGTCTGTCTTTTTTTCTGGCAAAATATCGCGAGGGAGGGGTGCCCATTGATACCTTCCGGCCGGAGAAGGACATGACGGATTCGGATATTGCGCTGGAGAAGGCGATTTCAATCGGCGCGGATGCGGTTTGCTTTTTCGGGGCGACAGGGACAAGACTGGATCATGTGTTCAGCAGCATTTTTGATCTGTATAAGCTGTATGAGAGGGGGATTGAGGGAACGATCATCGATGGATGCAATCGGATCTCCATGCCTGTGATGCGAAGAATCGTGATTCGAAAAAGCGAGCAGTACGGGAAATATGTCTCCCTTTATCCCTTTCGCGGAAAGGCGCGAGGCGTCAGTCTGACCGGATTCAAATACCCCCTGAAGGACGCGGAGATCATCCAGGGCGACGGCGGACTGACGACCAGCAATGAGATTGTCGCTGAGGAGGGCGTCATCGAGTGCAGAGAGGGAATCTTGATTGTGATGGAAACGAGAGATGAATAAAAACGTTCGGTTTGGCAGAAGAAGAAAGATCATAGGTGTTTTTGCGGCGGTGATAGCGGCTGTGTTTCTTGGCGGTCTTGTTCTGCCGGTGTTTGCGGAAGAACCGGCGGCTTTGTCTGTCGGCGTGGCGGGTTCGGAAACCGGCAGCTTGTGTACAGCCGGTGTGGCGGGTTCGGAAACCGGCAGCTTATGTGCAGCCGGCGTGTCTGGTTCGGAGCAGGAGAGCAGCCGGCGTGTGGTTTTCGTCGGGGACTCCCGGACGGTGGGGATGTATATCACGCTTTCCGGAGCCGGGTACAGTGAGGATATTGATGCGGCTCTCGGGAATGAGATTTATATCGGCCGCGTCGCGATGGGCTATGACTGGTTTGTGAGCACCGGTATGGCGGAGGCGGCGCCGTACCTGGCGCAGGGAAATACAGACCTGGTGATCCTCATGGGGTGCAACGACATGGCAGCTCCGGAAAGCAGCGCAAGCAGCTATGCGTCTTTTGTAAATGCGAACATTGAAAATTGGATGGCAGGAAATAATCGTGTCTTTTTTGATTCTGTAAATCCTGTCGGACACATGGGCGGAGGCGGGGAGACGTCCTGCTCGATCTATTCAAACGACGGGACCTGCGTGCCGTTTAATGAAACATTGAAGGCTTCTCTGGATGACAAGGTTAGCTGGATCGATACGTATTCTTACCTGGTGTCGGGCAGTTACGCGACGGTTGACGGCATTCACTATGACAGCACAACGTATTACGCGATTCACGACTTTATTCTGGAAGCGGTTGCAAACGCGAAAATGAGGGAATTTACCGTGACGTTGGATCCGGCGGGCGGTTCGTGTGAGGTCGGTGAGATAAAAGTGGAGGAAATGAAGCCTCTTGGGGATCTTCCTGTGCCAGAGCGGCAGGGATATCGTTTTGACGGCTGGTTTCTGGACCAGACAAGGGTGGACGGGAATACGGTTATGCCCGACGGAGACATTACGCTGAAGGCGTCCTGGAGGGCCTCGGATCAGACACCGTATCTGGTGGTGTTTCACCAGTACGGACAGCCAGATGAGACAGAGACGCGTTATGGCACGACCGATGCGGAAGTGCAGGTACAGCCGCCGCGACGGGGAGGGTATCAGACGCCTGCGGCGCAGACACAGAAGATTGCTGCGGATGGAAGCACACGGTTTGATTTTACCTATCTTCCCGCGGAACGTCGTCGGAATCGGAAGGAAAATGGTGAAAATATTTCAGGAGGAAAGGCGGAGCAGGATCAGAACAATTCAGATTCCGCATCAAATATCTATCAAATCAGATACGCAAGAGGTATTTATGATACCTCGGGCCTTCCGAAGACATACAAGACAGAGGATCTTCCGATTGTACTGAAGGATCCGAAAATGCCCAGAGGGACGGTGTTCAGAGGATGGTATGATCCGGAAGGAAAAAGAGTTCGGCAAATAGAGAAGGGTCAAAAAGGTAATCTGATCCTCACAGGAAGGGTTTCAGATTATCGTGTGATCGCCGCGGCAGATGCTGCCGGAATCCTTGTGCTATTAGCGGCAGCAGGGATATTTTCTTTCTTTTCGGCACGGGATCGGGATAGGCGAAGGAGTGATGGAAGTACCATTCGTAACAGCAGAGGGCTGTCTGGATGGTAATTGTCTGGCAAAGGGGTTGTCGCAGAAATGCGACAGCCCCTTTTGCATCTATGAAAAAAGAGAGATCCGAAAAGATAGAAAAAATCCGGAGTTACTGTTCACTCACAACTATGTACGGCAAGGATTTTACAGTCCTGTTGCCATTCGCAAACTGGCTGTAACAAAGTTTTATCCTGTTTTTTG
>OMUU01000134.1 GCA_900314295.1 uncultured Lachnospiraceae bacterium
CGCCTGACCAAATGGTCAGACGCCCTTTTCTCCTCTTCGCCCGGTCTCTCAGCAGCGCCGCTTATTGCATGCGAAACAAATGACTCCATGCTTCGCACCCGGAATATCTGCCGATATTTGCATTTATGCGCCGATATATTTGCACGCCGCAAGCGCTGCAACCGCACCATCCGCTGCCGCCGTGGTCAGCTGCCGCACGGTCTTGGTGCGGCAGTCTCCTGCCGTAAAGATTCCGGGAGTTTTTGTCGCGCAGTCTTCACCTGCCTCAATGTATCCGGCCGGTGCCAGGTCTACTTCATTTGCAAAGGCCTGATTGTCCGGTTCCTGACCGATCGCCACGAACAACCCCGCAACTGAGAGTTCTCTCTTCTCTCCGGTCAGCTTATTCGTTACTTCAACTGCGGTCAGCTTGTCCTCGCCGATCAGCTTTGTGACATTGCTGTTCAGCACAAACTCAACATTTGCCTTCTGTCTGAGCTTCTCCACATCCGCCTCATCGCCCCGGAACTGATCCCTTCTGTGAATCAGATATACCTTATTGCAGATCTCGGCCAGATATGCGGCATCCTCGAGAGCTGTATTTCCTCCGCCGTTTACCGCTACGTCCTGCCCCTTGAAGAAGGATCCATCACAGGTCGCGCAGTAGGAAACGCCCTTTCCGGTGAGTTCCTCCTCCCTGTCAATGCCAAGCATCCGGTTCTTCGCTCCGGTAGCCAGAATCACTGCCTTACAGTGGTATTCTCTCTTTCTTGTCTCAACAATCCGTTCCTCTCCCTCGCTCCGGATCCCAAGCGCACGCTCATATCGGAATTTTGCGCCGAGATCTATCGCCTGCTGATAAAGTCCGGTTGCAAAATCAAATCCGGAGATATGCGCAAACCCCGGGTAGTTCTCAATATCCGGAGTGTTCACAATTTGCCCGCCGTAAGCCTTGGCTTCAAGAATCATCGCCTGCTTACCCGCACGGACCGCGTAAATTGCTGCTGTCAGCCCGGCAATTCCACCGCCTATGATTACAAGATCTGTTGTGACCTGCTTCTTCTCTTCTGCCATATCAAATACCCCGCCTTCCTCAATATTTCTACCTGCGTCTGTATACCTTCTTATCTTATTCCTACGCAAGTTCTGTACTAGATACGTAAAATTACATTGTGTACAATTAATTATAGGAACATAATACTAATCCGGCGGGGATTTGTCAAGCATTCCCGAAACTTTTTCTTATTTCTTATTTCGTTACTCTTCATATTATCTGTTCACGCGCCACCTAAAACGGCTAAGCTTTTACAGTGCCTTTACCTGAGCCTCCATCGCTTTCTTTTTCTGATCCTCGCAACGAATAGCGAAGCGCCGACTGCACCTGCAGAAGAGATACCCATGATCCAGGAAAACCAGACGGGTATACCATGCACAACCTGTTCTTCTGACCGGTATGTGTTACCCGCCATATCGGTCAGCACAATCTGTACGCTGTGCTTCCGAAGTCCTGTCAGCCTGACTGTACCCTCATAATTCGTTACATTCGGAATATCCGAAATCTCCTCCTGCAGCTTACCATCCACAAGAACCCGGATACTCTTCAGCCGAATTGCGTCGAATGCCTGATATCGGAGAATATTATCAACGTTTACCTTCATAGACCGCGCTGTTTCCTTGATGAAATCCACCTCCGGCTTTGTGGAATCCACCCGGAACAGAATTGGCTTCTTATAATAATCCATACTGTCCGGATTATTCCCCGCCTCGTCCGCAGAAGAAACCGAAACCTGATAGATCCCATCTTTCTCGAAATTCTTCCGGCTGATGATGTAATCATAACGATACCAGCCCTTACCTTCTTTCTGCTTCTCATTTTCCCCGCTGCGGACTTCATATAACACATGCTCCAGCGGCTCTCCATCCCTGATAATTTCAACCTTCAAAGATTTCGCCAGCAGTCTGTCCGGATTGTACTCAGAAATAACCAGATCTCTTTCTACAGTCCGGACATAATTATCCTGAAGATCTCTGCAGCTCTGGCTGTACACATACACGGACCCGAAGCGATTCACCTTAAATGGAATATCCCGGGAGGCGGTATTTCCCTCTTCATCCTCATAAGTCACAGATATTCTATATAGCCCATCGTTATCAGGAATTTTCTGAAGGATCGTACCGGTATCTTCCCCGGTAAGGATTTCCATCTCCCATGATTTAACGGCTGCCTGATCTCCTGACTCCGCATCTTCCGTTTTACCTGACGAATAATTTGGAACGATCTCCCTGCTCACTAAAACCTGATTCTCCTTGCCATCCGCATTTCCGATTGTCATTCCATTCTCTTTGATCAGCTGTATCTTGACTTTTACCGGTTTTGCCGTTTCCAACGCAGCTCCTTCCAGCCTGAGAACCATCTTTTCCTTTCCACCGCTTTCCTTGCTCTCACTGATACCTATCTCCGCAGAATCCAGCACACTCCTCAACTTCTCTGTATTCTGAATCTGCTGTATCTTTTTCTTCTGTTGTTCTGTCTCGGTCACTGTCTCTTCTATCTTTACAGACTGGGACGGTTCTACTATCTCATCCGACTTCTCTTCTGTATTATCGACATTCCGTTCTTCTGCGGTTTCTGATCCCGTAGATTCTGACTGTTCCGCTTTTGTCTGTTCTGCTTTTGTCTGTTCCGCTTTCGTCTGTTCTGCT
>OMUU01000066.1 GCA_900314295.1 uncultured Lachnospiraceae bacterium
TCACAACTATGTACGGCAAGGATTTTACAGTCCTGTTGCCATTCGCAAACTGGCCTGCCAAAAGATCCGCTGTCATTCTTCTCAAAAAAAGGACCAGACTTACTTCGTCAGTGAGAAGAACCAGTCAAGCCGGTTTCGCTTCTCCGCCAGATTGTTGTACTGAAGACATTCATATTGCCACTCGTCATGCAGATACTCTTCACTGCCGCCGGACCAGGAATACCAGTTTCCATCGGCGTCCTCATAGCCCAGGTGATTCAACGCAGGCATCTTTGTCATGAGATTTTTCAGGTAATAGTTATAATCCGTCATCTTCAGCCCGGTCTGTTCCAGCAGAAGGGTACTCAGATAATTGGTGCTGGTCACCACATTCTGCTCCTCCGGGATGTCATAGTTTGCCCAGATGAAGAACGGCGTTGAATAATAGCGCTGCTGCTGTTCCAGGCTCAGCGAATCATAGCTTGCGCCTGCCACGTGTTCCGTAAACGACTCCGGCATCGTCGGATAATGATCTCCGAACATAATGATCAGTGTCGGCTCATCATAATTTTTAAAATAATTGATCAGATACTCCAGTGCGTCATCGCTGTATTTTTCCAGAGACAGGAAGCGGCTGACCACATCATTCTGATAGCCGTCCACCGTGATGATCTTGTCCACGTCATCGGCCGTGTATCCGCCGTGATTCTGCATCGTAATATCAAAGAGGAAAAACGGGTTCCCCGCCTTATTTTCCTCATTCACCACCTGAATGATTTTCTTGTAATTCGACATATCGCTGATGTGGCTGTGAATATATTCCACATCATCCTCTGCCGTGAAGTCGTCCTGTGTGTAAAACCTGTCGAAATCCAGCAGGCGGTAGGCCGTCTCCCGGTTCCAGTTGCTTCCTTTATAAGGATGCATTGCCGCGGTCTTGTACCCCTGTGCCTTCAGTGTAGTTACAAGAGAGTACTGGTCATGCGTGAAATAGCTCACGTAGGGAACCATCGCAGGAAATCTCTTGACCGAATTTCCTGTCAGGAACTCGTACTCGGTCTTGGCTGTTCCGCCCCCGGTAATACACACCTGCGTGTGCCCTTTGATGGTGTTCTCCTTCATGGAATCATAGAACGGCATAACCGGCTGATTGGTCTGGAGATTTCCGATGTAGCTGAAGTCAGCCCACGACTCGTTCATAATCGCAATGATATTTACCGGCTTCACATCCGTAGTTGTATTTTTCTTCTGGTCCTTTGTAGAATCCTCCGCGATTTTCTTTGTCTCACTGACCGAATACCCCTCCGGCGGACTCAGCCTCATATATTTCGCCACGCAGAAAAAGCCCACCGTTGTTCCATACTCGGTATACGTCTTGATCGGAGCAAAGAGATCGGTCAGGATCCCCAATCCCCCGTTCCAGTTCACATTCAGATAGAAGAAATACATGCCGAACGCAAAAACAGCCACCCCGACACGCATCAGAACCTTCCGGATCACGCCCTTTTGAAACAGCACATAATTCCGCATATGCAGAAGAAGTCCGAGGACACAGAAATACACAACCAGATCCAGAACGATTCCTCTGGTCAGCGCATAGGTATAAGAGTCCGAGACCGTGGCCGCCGTTGCAATTGAGAAGAAATCAATCAGCTGCAGGGGTTCTCCGCGAAACAGATATACATAATAAAAGGCAATACTGATAAAGGACCAGACCGACAGAATGAGCATCAGGGCCCGCTTCAGCGAATTGAACAGGAAGAACGCGATCATACTGAAGATCAGAATAAAGCCGATGTTCAGCAGGCGGTACTTCCACTCCATCGCGACAAGCTCCGTGTTGTTAATGTACTCGATGATAAAAAAGCACCAGACATCCACACCAAGCATGACCAGAAAATGCCAGGGCCAGATCTGCAGCCTGGCTTCCTGCCCCTTCTCATCTACCTTGTCCAGAGGATGCAGCACAAACGTACAGAGCAGAGCCGATCCCGCAACCGCGGCAAACAGCCCCGCGAACAGCACTTTCCCCATCTGCATCTCTACCTGAACGGTGCCGATCACCGTCTTTCTCTGCGTCAGCAAAAAAATAAACACACATACCCAATATATTGCCCAGAAGATTTTGTAGCCCTTGGACCAGTTCCGGCCTCGATTCTCATATTCCATATATCTGTACCAGCCTTTGCAAATCGTATTTCACTGCACCGGAATATTTTACCCTCTCCGACGGTGATTTGCAAATCGAAGTGCAAGGCGGCAGAAGAAAAAGAAAGGTACTGGAAAATCTTAGCCGTTTTATTGCTGCGCGAACACATAACAGTATATAAACAGAAACGATGCAAATTCCTCACACCTTAAGCCGTTATAATCCCACATAATTTAACACAATTTAACACAATTCCATCCCCGAAGCATGTGGGATGCTTGAACATTTCGCTTTCATGTGCTAATATGAAGGAAATCTATAGCTGTTCATCGCCGCGACAGGAACGCCGCCAAAAATCATTGTTTGTGCTGCCACGATTTGCAGCAACGTATCGTGTGCCAACGAGATAAAACACGCTGTGCGAGTTTTATCTCGTTATCGCGACGCTCGCGCAAGTAATAAAATATGGGAAAGGGAAAGGGATTGCCGCATGGAACATTTTCATATCCTGACGGACATCTATTTCGGCGAAAAATCGCTGGAACGTCTGAGTCAGATTGACAGCAAAAAGGCTTTTATCGTAACAGATCCTTTTATCGTAAAGAGTGACGCCATCCGCAATATTGTGAAACCGCTTGAAAGGGGAGGCATTGCTTATGAGGTATTTACCGAGGTTGTGCCGGATCCTCCGATTTCAAAGGTCGTGGCAGGCGTAAAGGCTTATCAGGAATCCGGCTGTGACACCATTATCGGTGTCGGAGGCGGCTCCGCCATGGATCTCTCAAAATCCATCCGCAAAATGTCGGAAAGCATGAACGAAGGAAAGCATATTCGTCTGATCTGCATTCCTACCACCAGCGGCACCGGAAGCGAGGTTACCTCCTTCGCCGTAATCAGCGACCCGGATCATCAGCGCAAGATTCCGCTTGTATCAGACGATATGTCTCCCGATGAGGCAATCCTGGATGCGGTTCTGGTACGGAGTGTGCCCGCAGGCGTAACCGCCGATACCGGCATGGACGTACTGACCCATGCTGTCGAAGCCTATGTGAGCACGAAACACAACGATTTCTCCGGTGCGCTTGCTGAAAAGGCCGTGGAAATCGTCGGACAGTACCTCTTCCGCTCCTATTCGGACAGCAACGATAAGCATGCCCGCGAAAAGATGCACACGGCGGCAACCCTTGCCGGCCTTGCCTTCAACTCCGCTTCTCTGGGGCTGAATCACGGAATGGCGCATCAGCTCGGTGCCCACTTCCATATTCCGCATGGGCGCGCGAATGCGATGCTTCTTCCGATTGTCACCGAATACAATGCCGGTGTGTCCAACCTCACCAAGAACCGGGATCTGACCAACGATCCGGTTGTCGAGAGATACTGCAACATCGCGACCATGCTCGGCCTGTCCAGCTTCAATCCGGTCATGACCATTCACTCTCTCTGCAACTATATGCGCTACATGTCGGAGAGCATGGGCATCCCCCAGCATCTCTCAGACGTTCTGAAGATTTCAAAAGAGGAGTATGAAGCACACCTCGACAGCATGGCCGAGGCGGCTCTCAATGACTCCTGCACCGAGACAAATCCGAGACAGCCTCTGAAACCGGAAGTCATCGAGCTCTACCGCAAGCTCTGGTAATTTCGATACGGAACACCGTCAGATTTACGCATCTAATTGCCGGAATAGAATCCATCATAGGGCAGGGCTTGAAAATACAGCTCCTTAACGAGATAAAAAACGCTGTGCGAGTTTTATCTCGCTATCACGACGCTCGCGTAAAAACAGGCTGCCGCACAGAACAGATACGTTTTCAAACATATCTATTCTGCGCGGCAGCCTTATCTATATCCTACTCACAGACCGCCCTGCATCAATCTTTTCTCTTCTCCATCTGCGTCAGTGACGCAATCACTTCTCAATTTTATGAATAAACAGTCCGCTCCTCAGCTTCGGCTCAAACCATGTCGATTTGGGCGGCATGAGGAGTCCTGCGTCTGCCACGGCAAACAGTTCCTGAATTGATGTGGGGTACATGGCGAATGCAGCCTCACAATCCTCATGACATCTCCTCTCCAGTTCCTTCAGTCCCCGGATTCCACCGACAAAATCAATTCTGCTGTCTGTCCTGGGATCCTGAATATTCCAGATCGGGCCGAGTGCTTCCCGCTGCAGATATTCCACATCCAGGCAGCCGATCGGATCCGTTTTCTGAAGATGCTTTCTTGTCTGAAGGCGGTACCATTTTCCTTCCAGATACAGTCCCATCTCCCCTTTCTTAGATGGCCGGTACGGGGATTCCGGTGCCTCGGCGATACGGAACACCTGATCCAGTTTTTCCAGAATTTCATCCGCCTCGTAGCCATTCAGGTCCTTAAGAACACGATTATAATCCATGATCCGCAGCTCGTCATCCGGAAACAGCACCGAGAGAAAATAATTGAATTCTTCCTCACCGGTGTACCCGGGATGCTCCTGTCGCCGCTTCAAGGACACAGAAACGGCTGACGCGGCCCTGTGATGCCCGTCCGCGATGTAGGTATGCTCCAGTCCTGCGAAAGCGTTGGTAAGAGCCGCGATCTGTTCATCCCCGTCAATCCTCCACACCCTGTGTATCACATGATCGTCCGCGGTAAAATCCAGCACAGGTGCCTTCACGCTTTCTTCCTCGATCAATCTCTGAACTTCCGGATGTGATCGATACGCCAGAAAGATCGGTCCTGTCTGCGCGCTGCATGCATCAATGTGATCGAAACGGTCCTTCTCCTTGTCCTTTCTGGTATTCTCGTGCTTCTTGATTACATCATTCAGGTAATCATCCACAGACGAGCACGCCACAAGCCCCTTCTGGCTTCTCCCGTCCATGATCAGTTCCCAGATATAGTAACAGGGCTTGCTGTCCTCTTCAAAAATGCCTTCCTCCTGCCAGCTCCTCAGCATGGAAGCCGCCTTCTCATAGACACACGGGGCATAGATATCCTGTCCCTCCGGAAATTGTGTCTCCGCACGGTCAATTGCGAGAAACGAAAGCGGATTTTTCGCCACAACCCTTCTTGCTTCTTCTCTGTTATAGACATCATAGGGCAGTGCCGCTACCTGCGCCGCCTTTTCTCTCACCGGCGTTAATGCCCGAAACGGTCTGATGATCGCCATATTCTCCTCCCGGCTTGTCAGCCTGCTTTCTTATATCTTCCACCCCCAAAAACGGGATAAAACGCGCTGCGCGAGTTTTATCCCGCCATCGCAATGCTCCCCCGCACACGAATCCTTCGCATTCGGCTGCGACTCAATGTTCACGTAAAACAAAGGCAGTCTCTACCGCTCGCTTCGCGACAGGCGAGCCTTTCTGCGTTTTTAAAGGGGCTTATACATGCATTGTGTCACAAACTGTATAAGCCCCGGAAATTGCTTTCCGGGGCCCATACTATTTTACAGCTTACCTTGTGATCACTCTTGCCTTGAGCACGCCTTCGGTAGCCTCGATCTTTGTCATAATCTGTTCATTGACAGGTGTCTCAAGATCGATGACGGTATAGGCGAAATCTCCGCGGCTCTTATTGGCCATGTTTGCAATGTTAAAGCCCTCATCCGAAAGAATCCTTGTAAATCTGCGGATCATGTCCTTCACATTCCTGTGGCAGATGCACACGCGGGCGGCATCGCGCAGGATGCCATTGTCCATATTCGGATAATTCACCGAATGGCTGATGTTGCCGTTCTCCAGGAAATCACGGATCTCCTTAACCGCCATCTCCGCGCAGTTATCCTCCGCTTCCTCTGTCGATGCACCCAGATGCGGGGTAATGATGGTATTCGGTGCGTTGATGATCTTGTCATTGGCAAAGTCTGTCATATATTTCTTCACCTTGCCGGCCTTGAGAGCCTCTACCATGGCATCCTCATCCACCAGAACATCGCGGGCATAGTTCATGACCACGACACCCGGCTTCATCATTTGAATGGCTTCACGGCTGATCATCCCTCTGGTGCTCTCTGTCGCCGGAACATGAACAGTGATGAAGTCACAGTCCTTGTAAATCTCGTTGACATCCTGAATATGACGGATTGTTCTGGAAAGATTCCAGGCAGCGTCTACAGACAGGAACGGATCATAGCCGTACACTTCCATTCCCAGATGCGTCGCCGCATTTGCCACCAGCTGGCCGATGGCTCCAAGACCGATGATGCCCAGCTTCTTGCCGCTGATCTCGGTTCCGGCGAACTGTTTCTTCGCCTTCTCCGCGTCCTTTCCGATGTTTGCGTCGTCGTGATTCGCCTTCACCCACTCAATGCCGCCGACAATGTCACGGGATGCCAGAAGCATCGATGCGATGACCAGCTCCTTTACGGCATTTGCATTGGCGCCCGGCGTATTGAATACAACGATTCCCTGCTCCGCGCATTTCTCGAGAGGAATGTTGTTCACTCCCGCTCCCGCGCGGGCAATTGCGAGAAGCTTGCCGCCGAACTCCATGTCATGCATTTTCGCGCTTCTGACCAGAACCGCATCTGCGTCTTCGAAACGATCCGTCGCCTTGTACTGATCGCTGAAACGCTGAAGACCAACCTTGGAAATATTATTTAAGCAATGATACTGGTACATTATCTCAGATTCTCCTTCTCAAACTCGCCCATGAATTTCACAAGCGCCTCTACACCCGCATAAGGCATAGCGTTGTAGATCGAAGCGCGCATGCCTCCTACCGTACGGTGTCCCTTCAGGTTCTCCAGACCCGCTTCCTTCGCCTCAGCGACGAATTTTGCGTCCAGATCCTTATCACCCGTTACAAACGGTACATTCATCAGAGAACGGTCCTCTTTGCGAACGGTGCCCTTAAAGAGCTTCGACTGATCGAGATAATCATAAAGGAGCTTCGCCTTCTTCTCGTTGCGCTCATTCATCGCCTCAAGACCGCCGTTTTTCTTCAGCCATTTGAAGACCTTGCCGCAGATATAGATGCACCAGCAGTTCGGTGTATTGTACAGCGAATTCTTGTCCGCCTGCGTCTTGTACTTCATCATGGTCGGAGTTCCCGGCAGGCAGTCATCTGTGATCAGGTCATCGCGAATTACCGTGATGACCATTCCTGCAGGTCCTACATTCTTCTGAACGCCGCCGAAAAACAGTCCGTACTTCTCCACATCGATCGGACGAGACAGGAAATTCGAGGAAACATCCGCCACAAGAAGCTTGCCCTTTGTATTCGGAAGCTTCTTGTACTCTGTTCCGTAGATGGTATTGTTCTCGCAGATGTATACATAATCCGCATCCTCATCAATCGGAAGATCCGAGCAATCCGGCAGATAAGAGAAATTCTGATCCGCAGAAGAAGCAATCGCGTTTGCCTTTCCGTAGATCTGCGCCTCCTGCCATGCCTTCTTTGCCCAGTTTCCCGTGATGATATAATCCGCGACGCGGTTCTTCATCAGGTTCATCGGAATCTGCGCGAACTGAAGGCTTCCGCCTCCCTGCAAAAACAGAATCTTATAATTCTCCGGAACTCCGACAAGCTCGCGGAAATCCTGCTCGGCTTCATTGATAATATCGTCGAACATTTTAGATCGATGACTCATCTCCATGACTGACATTCCGCAGCCACGATAATCCATCATCTCTTCCTGCGCTTCCTTCAGAACCTCCTCCGGAAGAACAGCCGGTCCGGCCGAAAAATTATAAACTCTGCTCATTTTGATATCCTCCTGGTAAAATTCTAGTGTTCAGCCTTAAATCCGAAACACACTTTACTATGATAAACTCCTGTCAAACTATTGTCAATCTCCGAACACCCAAAATCTGGCAGGAAGAATGTTATCCGTTCCAGTTCTCCATATCCTTCTGATCATAGATTTCATTGTTGGGCTTGCCCGCCGGTATCATCGGAGAAACCTTATCGTCCGGATCAATGATGCAGTCGAATACGACCGGCTTCTGCTCCGCGATTGCCCTCTCCAGTGCCGGCGCAAACTCCTCTGCCTTCGTAATGCGTACGCCTTCTGCGCCCATGGCTTCCGCAAGCTTTACGAAATCAACCTGATCATTCAGAACCGTACTCGAATATCTCTGTCCGTAAAACAGGTTCTGCCACTGCCGTACCATTCCGAGCACATGGTTGTTGATCACAACCTCAATCACCGGAATGTTGCTTCTGGCCGCGGTCGCCACCTCATTCATATTCATGCGAAAGCAGCCGTCGCCGGCGATATTGATCACCGTCTTATCCGGCCTGCCGCACTTCGCTCCGATAGCGGCTCCGAGACCATATCCCATGGTTCCGAGGCCACCCGATGTCAGCAGCGTTCTCGGCTCCGTAAACTTATAATACTGTGCCGTCCACATCTGATGCTGTCCCACATCCGTACAGATGATCGCCTGCCCTCTTGTAATCTCATAGATTTTCCGGATGATAAACTGCGCCGTGAGACGGTCTTCCGGCACGTAATCATTGACCAGCTTCTGCTTTGCGTGCATTTCTTCCGTCCACTGCGGATTGGATTTTTCCTTGATTTCCGGAAGAAGGGCGTCAAGAACCGTCTTCATATCTCCGGAAACGCTTGCCGTCACAACGACGTTTTTATTTACCTCCGCCGGGTCGATGTCAATCTGAAGAATCTTCGCCTGCCTTGCGAAGGTCTTCGGTGATCCGACATCCCTGTCGGAAAAACGCGCTCCCAGCACAATCAGAAGATCACATTCGGACGTGAGCAGATTCGCCCCCTTTGTGCCGTGCATGCCAAGCATACCCATATACTGATCATCGGTGCCCGGGAAGGTTCCCTTTCCCATCAGGGTATCACACACGGGAGCCTGTATCCGATGCGCAAGCTCAATAACCTCTTTCTGCGCACCCGAGATCGCCGCGCCGCCCCCGACAAATACATATGGACGCTTTGCATCATTAATCATCTTCACGGCTCTTGCAAGGTCGTCCTGATTCACGTGTTTTTCCGCTTCCGGCTTCTCCGGTTCTCTCCTCTCGAAGTCGCAGACTGCCGCCGTGATATCTTTCGGGATATCCACCAGGACCGGCCCCGGTCTTCCGCTCCTCGCAATAGCAAACGCACGGCGGATCGTGTCCGCAAGCTGGGTGATATCCTTTACGATGGAGCTGTATTTTGTAATCGGAGTAGTGATTCCAGTGATATCCACCTCCTGGAAGCTGTCCTTCCCGAGATAGCTGGTCCCCACATTCGCGGTGATTGCGACGATCGGAACGGAATCCATATAAGCGGTTGCAATGCCTGTAACCAGGTTGGTAGCACCCGGACCTGAGGTCGCCAGGCAGACGCCTACCTTCCCCGTTGCTCTGGCATATCCGTCCGCAGCATGGGACGCTCCCTGCTCATGGGAAGTCAGGATATGGCGGATCTCCGGATGCTTGTATAATTCATCATAAATATTCAGGATCGCGCCGCCCGGATATCCGAAAACGGTGTCTACGCCCTGTTCCTTCAGGCACTCGATGACGATCTGTGATCCATTTAACTGCATGTCAATATCCCTCTTTCATGTAGGACTGTGAGCGCGCAGAGCATATCACAGTCCAAACCTATTTTATTTGTATCATTCCGACAGCACCGACAGATTTCTTTCGCTTCCTGTGGTCAAAAAACCTTCGGGCGTGCGAAGCACGGAGCAATCCGTAGCTTATACAGTTTGTGGCACAAAGTATTGTATGAGTGTTTACTCTGCATCCGGTGTCTTGAGAATTGCGCCGCGGTTCGCGCTGGTCACCATGGATGCGTACCGGGCAAGATATCCCGTCGTTACGTTTGGCTTTCTCGGCACCCATTCTGCCTTTCTTCTGGCAATTTCCTCATCGCTGACCTTCATGTCCAGCTTATGATTCGGAATATCGATGCTGATGATATCTCCCTCACGCACGAAGGCGATCGGGCCGCCGACTGCAGCCTCCGGGCTGACATGTCCGATGGATGCGCCCCTGGATGCGCCGGAGAAACGGCCGTCTGTAATCAGCGCAACGCTGGAGTCCAGACCCATTCCGGCGATCGCCGAAGTCGGATTCAGCATCTCTCTCATGCCCGGGCCGCCCTTCGGTCCCTCATAGCGGATGACAACCACATCTCCGGGAACAATCTTTCCGCCCTTGATCGCGGCGATCGCATCCTCCTCGCAGTCAAATACCCGTGCAGGTCCTTCATGCACCATCATCTCCGGCAGAACGGCCGACTGCTTGACAATGGCGGTATCCGGTGCAAGATTACCCTTCAGAACGGCAAGTCCGCCCTTCTCCATGAACGGCCGATCAATCGGACGAATGATTTCAGGGTCTTTATTGATGCAGTTCTTGATGTTCTCCCCGACCGTTTTTCCGGTAACGGTCATGCAGTCCAGGTTCAGAAGATTCTTCTTGGAAAGCTCATTCATTACCGCATAGACGCCGCCAGCTTCATTGAGATCTTCCATGTAGGTTGCGCCGGCCGGTGCCAGGTGACAGAGATTCGGCGTCTTCTCGCTGATCTCATTTGCCAGCTCGGTATCGAAATCAAAACCAGCCTCATGTGCGATGGCCGGGATGTGAAGCATCGTGTTCGTGGAGCATCCCAGTGCCATATCAACGGTCAGTGCGTTCAGGAAGGCTTCCTTTGTCATGATGTCACGCGGACGAATGTTTCTCTTCAACATTTCCATAACCTGCATGCCGGCATGCTTTGCCAGGCGAAGCCTCTCGGAATAGACGGCCGGGATTGTTCCATTTCCCTGAAGTCCCATGCCGAGTGCCTCTGTGATGCAGTTCATGCTGTTCGCGGTGTACATGCCCGAGCACGAACCGCAGGTCGGGCAGACCTTTCTCTCATACTCTGTGACCTGCTCCTCCGAGAACTTGCCTGCCGCATAGGAGCCAACCGCCTCAAACATGGAGGAAAGGCTCCTCTTTCTTCCATAAACATGTCCGGCCATCATCGGTCCGCCGCTTACAAATACGGTCGGAATGTTGACTCTCGCCGCTGCCATCAGAAGTCCCGGTACATTCTTGTCACAGTTCGGGATCATCACCAGACCGTCAAACTGGTGAGCAATGGCCATACACTCCGTCGAATCACAGATCAGGTCACGGGTAACCAGAGAGTATTTCATGCCGATGTGTCCCATGGCAATACCATCACAAACCGCGATGGCCGGGAACATCACCGGCATGCCGCCCGCTTCCGCCACGCCCATTTTTACAGCCTGGGCGATCTTATCCAAATTCATATGTCCGGGAACGATCTCATTGTAGGAGCAGACAATACCGATCAGCGGCTTCTTCATCTCCTCTTCTGTAAATCCCAGTGCATTAAACAGACTTCTTGCAGGCGCCGCCTGCATTCCTTTTGTCACATGATCACTATTCATCATAAGTACTCCTATCTGAGTGTCTTACCTCCACTCTTGCATTCAATCGTTGCAACAGCCGCTAATCGCGCCTGTCTCTTCGGCTTTTCCCGTCTATGTGCCTCTTACTATTATTTTTAAACGGCTGCTTCTTTTAAAATTGCCGTGATCGCGTCTCCCATTCCTGAACAGGTAACCTTCGTGGTTCCCTCCGAATAAATATCGCCGGTGCGATAGCCGTCCGCCAGCACCCTCTCAACGGCTGCCTCCACCGCATCCGCCTCTTCATCAAGATTCAGAGAATAGCGCAGCATCATTGCTGCAGAGAGAATCGTCGCAATCGGATTCGCAATGTTCTTTCCCGCGATATCCGGAGCGGAACCGTGAGAAGGCTCGTACAGACCAAAACTTGTCTCATTCAGACTTGCAGAGGAAAGCATTCCGATGGAGCCTGTCACCATACTTGCCTCGTCTGAAAGGATGTCGCCGAACATGTTCTCCGTCAGAATCACGTCAAACTGCTTTGGATCACGGACCAGCTGCATCGCACAGTTGTCAACGAGCATATTCTCATAGGTAACCTCCGGGTATTCCTTCGCCACCTCAGCGGTAACCTTTCTCCAGAGCCTGGACGAATCCAGCACATTTGCCTTGTCTACCTCGGTAACCTTCTTGTTCCGCTTCATCGCAATCTCAAAGGCGCGCTTTGCAATCCGGCGAATCTCATTCTCATTGTAGCTCAGCGTATCGACAGCTGTCTCCACACCGTTCACTTCCTTTGTCTCCCGGGCGCCGAAATACAGACCGCCGGTGAGCTCCCGGACGATGATCAGGTTAAATCCCTCATCCCCGATGATTTCATCCCGCAGAGGGCAGGCTGCGCGAAGCTCGTTGTAGAGATACGCAGGACGAAGATTTGCAAAAAGCCCGAGCGCCTTGCGGATACCGAGAAGTCCCGCTTCAGGACGTTTGGAAGGCTCCAACTGATACCACGGTGACGTCTTCGCGTCTCCGCCGATCGAACCCATCAGAACCGCGTCACAGGTCTTTGCCTCCGCCACGGTCTCATCGGTAAGCGGAAGTCCGGTAGCATCGATAGACGCTCCCCCAAGCAGCAGATCGGAATAATGAAACGTATGCTGATATTTCTCTGCAACCGCATCCAGAACCTTCTGTGCCTCATTGACGATCTCGGGACCAATACCGTCCCCATGAATCAAACCAATTTTAAACTCCATAACCACATTCACCTCTTCTAACAAATTTATCAATCTCGTCTATGGCTTTTCGAATGCCTGTCAGCGGCACGATAGTGCGAATGCCTGCAGATCCCTCCGGCCAGAGCATGTGTACATTTATTCAACTTGTACTTGACTCGTGGTTTATATGATACTTCAATTCATTTTGTATTTCAACCGGCAAAAAGGGCCGAAACCCTTGAAAAAGTTGAAAAAAATTGCAGACTCGGTCATGCGGCCGGACTTATACATCCAAAAAAGAGACTGCGCTTGCGTCATTCCGACCCAAACGACAGTCTCTGAAAATCACCAGTTCTTATTTCTTCTTCTCGTCTCCGGCATTCTTTGCTTCGGCTGCCTTCTCTTCCTTTGCCGCTGCGGCCTGCTCCGGCTTCTCAACCTGTGCAATAGCCTCCTTGCGCATCGGGATCCGGCAGTTCTTGTTGTTGCCGAACTCAACGATCACGTCATCCTCACTGATGTCGATAATGATCCCATAAAATCCTCCGGTCGTCACAACCGCATCACCAATCTCCATTGCGTTGAGCATCTCCCGCATTCTCTTCTGCTCTTTTCGCTGCGGACGGATCATCATAAAATACATCAGCGCAAACATTGCGACCAGAAGAATGATCATGCTGAGAGCACTGCCTGAACTCGAGGCTGAACTTGCTAAAATCATCGCGATTCCTCCCTGTTATTTATTCGGATAACTTCCATCAAAGAACAATAATACATGATTCAGAGGCACGTGACAAGTCTTTCCTCATTCTTTATGCCCGGATGACTCCCGAACGGCCTGCTCCTCTTTCATCTGTTCTTCCTTCCGGGTATCGCGCGGATCCCGCATGGAGTCTCCCTGCTCCTTCCGGAAGATCCTCTCGTTGGCAACCTTCTGATAATACTTCGGCTGTTTCATGGCCTCATGCTTTTCTTCTTCCTCCCGAAGATCATCCAGCGCTTTTCTCTTCCAGGCATCCCAGCGGTCTTCCTCAATCGCACTGCGGATTTCCTGAGTCAGATGGTTATAGAAGTACAAATTATGCTCCGTACAGAGCCTCATCCCCAGCATTTCCTTCGCCTTCAGGAGATGACGGATATAGGCGCGGCTGTACCGGCGGCACACCGGACATCCACAGCCTTCCTCGATGGGACGGCTGTCCAGCTCATACTGCGCATTGATCAGATTCAGATGGCCCTTGTGTGTATACACGTGACCGTGCCGTCCGTTCCGGCTCGGGTAGACACAGTCAAAAAAGTCTACCCCGCGGTCCACCGCCTCGATGATATTTGCGGGCGTTCCAACCCCCATCAGGTAGGTGGGCTTATCCTGCGGAAGCTCCGGGACCACATGATCCAAGACGTCATACATCTGCTCATGGGTCTCTCCGACTGCCAGTCCCCCGACCGCATAGCCGTCGGCATCCAGCTCCCGGATCCGTCTGGCGTGCTCGATCCGCAGATCCGGATAAACCGCCCCCTGATTGATGGCAAAGAGGAGCTGTTCCTTATTAATAGTATCGTCTCTCTGATTCAGCTCCCGCATCTTCTTCTGACAGCGAACCAGCCAGCGGTAGGTCCGGTCAATGGATTCCTTCACGTACTTTTTTGTGGCAATGCTGGACGGGCATTCATCAAAGGCCATTGCAATCGTGGATCCCAGATTCGACTGGATCTGCATGCTTTCTTCCGGCCCCATGAAGATCAGCCTTCCGTCTACATGAGAGTGAAAGGTCACGCCCTCCTCCTTGATCTTCCGGGAATCCGCAAGGGAGAAGACCTGGAATCCGCCCGAGTCCGTGAGAATCGGTTTATTCCACGACATAAATTTGTGAAGACCGCCAAGCTTTTTGACCACTTCATCTCCCGGGCGCACATGAAGGTGATAGGTATTGGAAAGCTCAATCTGTGTCCCGAGACGCTCCAGATCCTCCGTCGAGACCGCCCCCTTGATTGCTCCGACCGTTCCCACATTCATAAAAACCGGCGTCTGCACCGTACCGTGCACGGTTTTAAACTCCGCCCGCTTCGCGCGGCCGCATACCTTAATCAATTTATACTCTGCCATAATTCTCCATTTCCGCAGGAATTCCCCTTCCATTGCATCTGTTTATAAATCATCATAACGGATTTTTCCCATGGTCGCAAGGGGTCGCCTTCCACACACCCAACTGATCCGGCGTGATCATTGACAGGCGAAGATTTCACAGCCCTGATACCATTCGCAAACTGGCAAAGGTGCTGTGAAATGTTCGCCTTGTCAATTGCACGAGATCAGTTGCCCAGGCCCCCATTTTTTTCAAAGTGTCCTACGGCGCACCTTTTAGAGCCGGTTTTTTACCATTTTTTCATTTTTGGCCGATACCCATGCTGTTGTTTTTAAAAAATCGATGTCGTATAATCGTTCTGATTATAAAGGAGTAAAATTATATGTCAGATTTAAACTATACCTTAGGTATTGATATTGGTTCTACAACCGTCAAGATTGTTGTTCTGGATCTGGAAAAGCATATTCTGTTCTCTGATTATCGGAGGCATTTTGCAAAGATCCAGGAAACTCTGGCCGATCTGCTGGAGGAGGCCGAGGCAATCACGGGCGACGTTCAGATTCACCCGGTCATCACCGGATCCGGCGGTCTTGCTCTCGCGCAGAACATTGATGTTCCGTTCATGCAGGAGGTCATCGCCGTTTCTTCCGCCCTGCAGTTCCAGGCTCCGCAGACCGATGTTGCTATCGAGCTCGGCGGCGAGGACGCGAAGATCATATACTTCGAAAACGGAAACATCGAGCAGCGTATGAACGGTGTCTGTGCCGGAGGAACCGGTTCCTTCATCGACCAGATGGCTGCTCTTCTGCAGACAGACGCAACCGGTCTGAATGAATACGCCAAGCATTACCAGGCGATCTACCCGATTGCCGCCCGCTGCGGTGTTTTTGCCAAGACAGATATTCAGCCGCTGATCAACGAGGGCGCTACAAAGGAGGACCTGTCCGTATCTATCTTTCAGGCGGTGGTAAACCAGACCATCTCAGGCCTTGCCTGCGGAAAACCGATCCGCGGCCATGTCGCCTTCCTCGGCGGTCCGCTGCATTTCCTCTCCGAGCTTCGCAAGTGCTTTATCCGCACCCTGAATCTCGACGAGGAGCACACCATTATTCCGGAGAATTCCCACCTTTTTGCCGCTCTTGGTTCCGCCCTGAACGCGAAAGAGGATGTCGAGTATTCTCTGGACGAGATGAAGGAACGTCTCCGTCACGGCGTCAAGATGCAGATGGAGGTTGCCCGCATGGCGCCTCTCTTTGCAAACAAGGACGAATACCGCGAGTTTATTGAGCGGCACGACAGAGACAAGGTAGCAACCGGCAATCTGGAGGATTATCAGGGAAACTGCTATCTCGGCATCGACGCCGGATCGACAACGACCAAGGCGGCATTGATTTCCGAAGACGGAAAGCTTCTGTATTCCTTCTATGACAACAACCACGGAAATCCTCTGGCGACTTCCATCCGCGCCATTCAGGACATCTACAGCAAACTCCCGGAGGGCGCGCGCATTGCCTACTCCTGCTCTACCGGATACGGCGAACAGCTGATCAAATCCGGACTGATGCTGGATGAAGGCGAGGTCGAGACCATCGCGCACTATACCGCCGCCTCCTTCTTTGATCCGGATGTGGACTGCATCCTTGACATCGGCGGTCAGGATATGAAGTGCATCAAGATCCGCGATCACGCCGTTGACAGCGTGCAGCTGAACGAAGCCTGCTCCTCCGGCTGCGGTTCCTTTATCGAGAACTTCGCGAATTCTCTGGACTACGACGTCAAGGATTTTGCGCAGGAGGCTCTGTTCGCGGAAAATCCGATCGATCTGGGTACCAGATGCACCGTTTTCATGAATTCACGCGTAAAACAGGCGCAGAAGGAAGGCGCAACCGTTGCCGACATCTCCGCCGGACTTGCTTATTCCGTTATCCGGAATGCTTTATATAAGGTAATTAAGGTCTCCGACGCAAAGGAACTCGGCCGCCATATCGTGGTGCAGGGAGGAACCTTCTACAACAACGCAGTCCTCCGGAGCTTTGAGCGCATTGCGGACTGTGAGGCGGTCCGTCCGGATATCGCGGGAATTATGGGTGCCTTCGGCGCCGCTCTGATCGCACGCGACCGGTGCGAAGGCAGGGAAACCACCATGCTTCCCATTGAAAAGATCAATACCCTGCAGTACTCCACGAAGAGCTCCTACTGCAAAGGCTGCACGAATCACTGCCGTCTGACCATCAACCGCTTCTCCGGCGGACGCCAGTACATCAGCGGAAACCGCTGCGAGCGGGGAATCGGAAAGCAGAAAAACGCACATCACATTCCGAACATGTATGAGTGGAAGTACAACCGAATCTTCGGCTACACGCCGCTGACCGCGGACGAGGCGCCGCGCGGAAAGATCGGCATCCCGCGTGTCCTCAACATGTATGAGAATTACCCGCTGTGGTTCACCTTCTTCACAAAGCTCGGCTACAGCGTCGTGCTGTCCCCAACCTCCACGAGGAAGATCTACGAGCTCGGCATCGAGTCCATCCCCAGTGATACGGCCTGCTATCCCGCCAAGATCAGCCACGGTCACATCACCTGGCTGATCCGGCAGGGTGTAAAGAACATCTTCTATCCGTGTATTCCTTACGAGCGTCAGGAATTTGCAGACGCTGTAAACCACTACAACTGCCCGATCGTTACTTCTTATGCCGAAAACATCAAGAATAACGTCGATGAGCTCAAGGACCCGTCCATTCACTTCATGAATCCGTTCCTTGCCATGACAACGGAACAGACGCTTGCTGACGAGCTGGTGAAGGTCTTCCATGACATTCCCGAAAAGGACGTACGCGAGGCCTGCCACGCCGGATGGGTCGAGATGGCAAATGTCCGCGACGAGGTCCGTCAGAAGGGAAAAGAAATCCTTAAATGGATGGAGGAGACGCACCATCACGGGATTGTTCTTGCCGGACGCCCGTATCATATTGACCCGGAAATCCACCACGGCATCCCGGACATGATCACCTCCTATGACGTCGCCGTCCTGACAGAGGATTCCATCTCGGACCTTGCTCCGATCGAACGGCCTCTGCGCGTTAACGACCAGTGGATGTATCACACCAGACTCTATGCCGCCGCGAATTTCGTCAAGACAAGAGACGATCTGGAACTCATCCAGCTGAACTCCTTCGGCTGCGGACTGGACGCCGTAACGACAGACCAGGTATACGAGATTCTCTCCGGAAGCAACAAGATCTACACTGTTCTGAAAATCGACGAGGTAAACAACCTGGGAGCCGTTCGCATCCGTATCCGCTCCCTTCTGGCCGCCGTCCGCGCCAGAGAGAAAAATCCGCAGCCGCGTGAGATTCACTCCTCCGCTTCGGAACGCGTAATCTTCACAAAGGAGATGAAGGAGGAGGGCTACACTATCCTCGCTCCGCAGATGTCACCGATCCATTTCAGCCTGATCGAGGCCGCTTTCAATACCGGCGGTTATCATCTGCACGTACTGGATAACGACAACAAGCACTCCATCGATGAAGGACTGCGCTATGTAAACAACGATGCCTGCTACCCCTCGCTCCTGGTTGTGGGACAGTTCATGGATGCCCTGGACTCCGGCAAATATGACCCGGACCACACGGCAATCATCATGAGCCAGACCGGAGGCGGCTGCCGTGCGTCCAACTACATTGCCTTCATCCGCCGCGCGCTGAAAAAAGCGGGCTACCCGCAGGTTCCCGTCATTTCTCTGAACCTTGTAGGGCTGGAGGATAATCCGGGATTCAAGATCACACCGGAAATGGCGGTCCGTATCGTTTACGCTGCAATCTTCGGCGACATCTTTATGAAATGTCTGTACCGGATGCGTCCGTACGAAAAGGTGGCGGGCTCCGCAGACCGTCTGCACCGTAAATGGGAAAAAATCTGCATCGACTATCTCTCGAACAAGAGAGTGGGCTGGCGCAGCTACACCAACCTCTGCCGCTCGATTATCCGTGACTTCGACCGTCTCCCGATCAACGAGAACGTTCGCAAGCCAAGAGTTGGTATCGTCGGTGAGATTCTGGTAAAATATGCTCCCGCAGCCAACAACCACCTGGTCGACCAGCTGGAGAAGGAAGGCGCAGAAGCGGTTGTGCCTGACTTCGTTGATTTCTTCATGTACAGCTTTTACAACGCGAAGTTCAAGTACCGTCATTACGGCACAAAGAGAAAATCCATGATCCTGACGCAGGCCGGAATCGCCGCAGTCAATGTATTGCGCAAGGCCGCTAACGATGAATTCATCCGAAGCACACACTTCACACCGTCCGCGAAGATTGATGAGCTCGCCCGCTACGCGTCTCCCATCGTATCGGTCGGCAACCAGACCGGAGAGGGATGGTTCCTGACCGGCGAGATGATGGAACTGATCCACGGAGGCGTGAACAACATTGTATGTATCCAGCCGTTCGGCTGCCTCCCGAACCACATTGTCGGAAAGGGCGTCATCAAGGAAATCCGCGCCGAATACCCGAAGGCGAACATCGTAGCGATTGACTACGATCCCGGCGCTTCCGAGGTAAACCAGCTGAACCGGATCAAGATGATGCTGACGAATGCGATGAAGAATATGCAGGAAGATATGTAACGATCGATCAGGGGCTGCCGCATGATGATGTGGCAGCCCCGACGCAATCACAGAGACATGCAGAACAGGGAGGACTGCATCATGAGAATACTGGAAAACATCGAACCCAAATCCGTATTTCA
>OMUU01000172.1 GCA_900314295.1 uncultured Lachnospiraceae bacterium
AGACAGACAGACAGACAGACAGACAGACAGACAGACAGACAGACAGACAGACAGAACAAGTCTGCCTTTTTTTGTTTTCAGAAATTTGCTCTTTTTTACGGCTGCGGAGAATCTTTCGAGAAAAGGGTTACGGATATGAATAATAGATCCTGCAATCTTCAACGCTGCGATAAAAGAAGTATGCCTTTCATCAGCGTTGTCATGCCCTGCTATAATTCTGAAGATTTTCTGGGAGAAGCAATACAATCAGTCATAAATCAGACATATAAAAACTGGGAACTTATTATTATTGACGATGCGTCAACAGATCACTCGTTTTCAATAGCAAAAGAATACGCATTGCATGATGCCAGAATACATGTGCAGCAGAATAAGAAAAATGTCGGTGCGGCCCGGACACGTAATATCGGCCTCGATCATTGCCATGGGGATTACACCGCATTGCTTGACAGTGATGACATCTGGTATGAGGAGATGCTGGAGCGACAATTACGGCTTGCCGATGAAACGAAAGCAGACATCTTATACTGCTCATATCGGATGATTGATGAGAATGGAAAATGTCTGTGGAGGAATTTCGAGGTTCCGAAACATACAGATTTTAACCATATGCTGTCATCGAGCGTTATCAGCTGTTCAACGGTTATGCTCTCAGAGAAAATCACGAACCGTTACAGATTTCCTGAAAACTGCTATCACGAGGATCTGGCATTTTGGCTGCTTCTTCTGAGAGATGGATATATTGCAAGAGGAAATCCGCATGTACTTGCTGCATACAGATTACGGAAGAGTTCGAGAACGTCTAATAAATTACATGTCGCGATGGAGAGATGGCACCTTTATCGTGATATTTTGCATCTCTCGTTGATAAAGAGTGCAAAGTCTTTTTTTATTTATGCTGTTTTAGGGTGCCATAAATATACAAAACGATTGAGGAAGGCTGAGTGAATATGGAGGAGACAGCGCACAGTCAAAAAGAACAGTATTGGCAGCAAATCCATGAGACTCAAGAAAAAAGTATTGAAAAAGTAAGAAGATATGTGACTCATAAACGTGTTTTTGACGTGATTTTATCAGCCGTTTTTCTGGTAATCCTTTTTATACCGATGATCATTATCGGTGCCGTGGTAAAAGCAGATTCGGCGGGGCCAGCCTTGTTTACACAGGAACGACTTGGTTTGAATGGCAAGCCGTTCCTGATGTATAAATTTCGTTCCATGAAGATAAACGCAGAGGAAAGGGGCCCCCAATGGTCTGCAAGAGAGGATCCACGGTGTACCCGGGTTGGAAGGTTTTTGAGAAAAACCCGTCTGGATGAGCTTCCTCAGCTTATTAATATTCTGAAGGGAGACATGAGCTTTGTCGGACCGAGACCAGAGCGTGCTTTTTTTTACCATAAATTTTCAGAGTATATACCAGATTTTGGCAAAAGACTTTCAGTAATACCTGGACTGACTGGTTGGGCACAGGTTAATGGAGGATACGAATTAGAACCGGAGGAAAAACTCAAGTACGATTTGGAGTACATCAGACAAAGATCGGTAAGAATGGATCTGCTTTGCATCTTGATGACAGTCAGAGTTGTTCTAACAGGCAAGGGTGCCAGATGATAAATGGCGATAGAACAGGAATCAACATATATGAATGAAAGACAGACAGAACGTAATAACAGCTATTTGAACCTGTTGGATGTTATACAATTTATATTGGCACATTTTTTATGGGTAATTCTTGCGGGTTTGATTACCGGTGCCGCTGTTTATGGGGTGACCAGATTTTTAATCGCTCCGATCTATGAATCGCGGGTCAGCTTTTATGTGTATAATTCCGCAGATGACTACATGAATAAAAGCGTAAATACAAATGACCTGGAAGCTGCCGAAAGCCTTGCGACAACCTATTCGAAAATTCTGAGTAGTAATTCTGTGCTCGACGCAGTATTGGAAGATCTGGGGGACAAGGGCCGGAATATCAGCAGAAAAGAATTAGGAGCCATGACGAAGGCGTCGGTCGTTACAAATACGCAGCTTCTGGAGGTCGTTGTATCTTCTGCGGATGCGAAGTTTGCCTGTCAGATAGCTGATTCTTATGCGACAGTTGCTCCTGAGGTAATGGAGAGAATTACGAAAGTCGGAGGCGTAGAGGTGGTTGATCAGCCGGAAGTGGCAACGGAGCAGTCATTTCCGCGAGTGATTTTCGACAGCGCCATAGGAGTGGCTGTTGGTATGATTATTGCGGTTATTGTTCTGGTTCTCCGGATGATTTCTGATCGGACAGTTTATGTGCCGGATGATTTGGAGGAATTAAGAGGAATTACATTTCTTGGCAGTATTCCACAGATTGAGCCGGATAAAAATGCAGTTGGATATTGGAAAGTAAGAGGAAGGAACACACAGGAAAATGAGGAAGAAGAAAGCAGGAAACCAAAGATCAGATCACAAATCCGCTCGTTTAGCGCGGGAAAGACTGCTGACAAATGAATCCCCCTTTGATATCAAGGAGTCCTACGTTAAGCTTCGTACGAGCATGATGTTCTGTATGGTCCCTGACAAGAACCGTCCGTGCCGGTCGTTTGTTTTTACAAGTGGCAAGCCATCTGATGGTAAAAGCCTGACGGCTGCCAATATTGCGATCAGTTTCGCAATGTTAGGAAAAAATACTCTTTTAATCGACACTGATATGCGGAAGCCAGTACAACAACGGTTGTGGAACACATATGTACGGTCCGGACTGTCTGATTATTTAGCAGGTATCGGATCTCTGAATCAGCGTTATGTGGAAGGAATACCACTATCAATTATTTTCGCTGGAACAATTCCGCCTAATCCGTCAGAACTGCTTGCCTCAAATAGCATGAGAAAAATTGCTAATACTTGTGTAAATGCATATGACTATGTGATTTTTGATGCGCCACCGATTAATACGGTTGCGGATGCGCAGATTCTGTCTTCGTACACGGATGGCGTAATTCTGGTTGCACGGTCAGGAAGTACAACAATAGACGAGCTGAATCTTTCTGCGGAGGCATTGCAGCGGGTGGAAGGCAATCTGTGCGGAGTCGTACTGAATGACATGGAAATGAAGTCTGCGAAATACTTTTATCGATATAAATATGCGTACCGATATGGGTATGAAAGTAAATATTCTTATTCTGACAAGAAGGAGGATAAGACATGAATGAGGGATTACATAAGAAAGGTACAGCCTTTTTGATCGTTGGAATAGCAACAGTTGTTGTTCTGCTTATCAGTATCCTTGCAATCAGTCATACGGTATCGAAGAA
>OMUU01000142.1 GCA_900314295.1 uncultured Lachnospiraceae bacterium
TGGCAAGTGGACAGCATTTGAGAGTTACACATACTCCCGACTGCATTACATTCCTGCATCGTTCAAGGTGTATGAACATCATGTCATGGCATACAAGGGAACCGACAACAAGATCGTAAAGGCTCCGCAGAAGGAGCCCGGACTGCTCCGGAACAGTGTAGCCACGCCTTCTATAGTTGCTGCGATCATGAATTACAAGTTTGTAAACGCTGTTCCGATTCACAGAGCACAGCAGGAACTCGAGCGGATGGATGTATTCCTCTCCAGTCAGGACATGTGCTACTGGGTCAACAAGTGCGCTGACTTGTACATCACCCGACTGTATCATGTACTCAAAAAGAAACTTTTCGGGTACCACGTGATCCATGCCGATGAAACCCCCGTCGAAGTTCGGAAGGACGGGCGGTCCGCAGGAGCAAAGAGCTATATGTGTTATGTGATGAGTTCCTGCCTCATACCACAAATGATCTGAAGCAGGTTATTTCTGTGTTTTCTGCCAAATCTCATCACATAAAATTATCTTAGCTGGTTCAAAAAATCAGGGATAATTGTTTTTGTACCTGGGACTTCGTGATCTGCTGGTATCAGAGTATTGCTTGTACACTTTTGAAGAATTTCTGCTATCGATGTCTGATTCATCCTTAGATAAACTTCTGTTGTCTGAACTGATTCATGGCCAAGAAAATTTCTGATATAGATAAGAGGTACGCCTGCTTTCAGCATATGAATTGCTTTACTATGCCGAAAACTATGTGGAGAATAGTTGCTACAAAGAAATAGTGATGGAGCTTCCTGCTTAGCCTTTGCAGTATATTTCTGAACAAGGTATCGAATACTAGCAGTTGTCATTTTGGAGCAACGCTGACTTGAGAATAAAGGATCAGAATAGTTTTCGTGTGTAGTTTTTCTATTGACCAAGAGATATTTTCTGACAATCCTAGCGGTATCTTCTGATATAGGAACTTCACGCATCTTGTTTCCTTTGCCTCTAAGCTTTACTGTGCATGTGTTGCCTAAAGAAAGGTCGCCAATCACTATATCGCATAATTCCTGGGCTCTTGCACCAGAATCATACATAAGGCAGAGAATAGCTGCATCTCTTATGCCATAAATATCTGAGCAAACAGGAAGATGGAGAAGTATCTTCATTTCCTCAATGCTAAAATAGGGCGGTATGTTTCGGGGGATTTTTGGCGTGACAGTTCCTGAAATTGCATTAAAAGAATGTAGAGCTTTCATTTCCCTCCTTGATGCATACTTAAGGAAGGCGGATAATGCAGAAATTCTTTGCTTTTGAGTAGACGGACTATATCTCAAGGTATTTTGCATCCATAAAATGTATTCATCTATCATCTGCGTAGATATATCAGAATAATCTATCTGGTAATGCTTTTTACCATTTACTTCATGAAAAAAACGAAAAAGTATTGCAAATCCATCTGCGTATGAGCTTATGGTATTCTTACTACAGTGCCTGACACTCGGAAGATAATCATTAAAGTAAACAGATAATTGTTGAATAAAAGTAGACTGTTTCATAGGCTTACCTCCGGAAAAAGACCTTTATTATAAATTTTCATTTTTCTGATTACGTCTGAATTATTTGATGCTGTCATGTGAAGATATATCTCCGTTCCATAGATGTTCTTATGTCCAAGATACGTAGAGATAATAGGTGCTTCACTGTATAAATCCTTATTATCTTGATCAAACTTTTGGAATACTGAAACAGCATAGCTATGACGCAGGCAATGGATACATATATTACGCGCATGAGCCTTGATATCCGGTTTAACTATTCCTATATCAGCTAGGCAAAAGTTGAAGTTATCACGTGCCCAAGAATACGATAGTTTCTTCCCTTTATATGAAGTGAAGAAATATCCATCCTGTTGCGGAATCCCACTTTTCATGAAGATATTCAGCGTATCTAAAAGCGTTTCATGGACAGGAACAATCCTATCCTTGCTGCCTTTGGCATTCTTTATAGTAATGATTCCATTATCCAAATCGACATCAGATGTTTTCAAATTTAAAAGTTCATTAATTCTGAACCCACATCCAACAAGCATCCTGAGCAATACGGAAAAGCAAGCAGAATTATGCCTTATGGACGGTCTTGAAGTTTCAACTCGCTTATCAGCTGCACTAATTAAGCATCGTTGTTCATCAGTTGAAAATATATATGGTATGTATGTCATGTCGGGAAGTGAACGTTCTGGAAGAAACACACTATATCCTTTTGAATTGAGATATCGGGCAAACTGTTTAAAGTGTGATATGTATAAGTTGATGGTGTTTGCACTTAAGCTTTTGGGCAGTGATTCAATCCATCCTTCTACTAATTCATGGGATACGTTATTCGTTATTGGAGAATGCAGATTTGTTGAGATGTATCTATCAAGGGAAACGAAGAAGGACTCTTCTTTCCTGGCATTGTGACCCTGACTCGCTCTGAATAATAGATATGATTCTATTTCATTCTTAAGAAGACTACTATATTTTTCTTTAGTATTAATCATGGGTATCTATGCCTCCCTTCTAGATAAGAACGCAAGCTTTCACTGACTGGAGGCACTTCCATCGCGCACTCACGGAGCTTTTCCGCTTCAATACGTATGTAATGAGTTGCGGCATCAGGAGATGTATGACCAAGAACTTGTTGAACTTCAGGATAGCTAGCACCATTGTTCAATAGATGTGTAGCAAGACTTGCCCTAAGTGCATGTGATCCATGCCGACGGTTTTTTATGTCTATACCAGCTGCAATTAATCTATCAGACACAATAGTAGATATTCTTTGCGTGCTCAATGGTCCTGTCAGAGGATGCGGTATACGCATAAAGACATTTGGCTCATCTGAATCTGGCCGTGCATTTTTTACATAATCATAAAAGGCATCAGCTACTTCTTTTGACATTGGAAACATCATTGAAACACCTGTCTTTTCCTGGATTATATTTAGGACATTTCCGATTTCATCTATGTTATCAAAGGATAGAGCTGCTATATCAGAGACTCGCATTCCGAAGCGGACTGCTAATAGTATTATGCAATAATCCCTTTTTCCGCTTTTGGTATTCCTGTCAATTGAGTTCAATACTTTATCGATTTCTTTTTGGGAATAGATAGATGGAAGTGGTTTATGACGTGAGACCGTAGGCACAAACGTGCTAAAATCAGATGAAAATAGCTTATGATTATAGGCATATCTCAGAAAAGGTTTTATTTTTCGGAATTCTTCTTTATAACTACTTTTATTAAAAGCTTCATAGATTATAGATGGCGTAACATCTATGGCTCGTGTGATCCTATTTGACTCTGCTATTGACATAAAATCAGCAGCAAGCCTGACATGTCGACGAATGTCGTTTTTTGATTTTTTTGTCTGGCTTAAATATTTTTCATAGTCATTAATAATCTCATCAAAGCAAGAGCTTTTGTAGGGTTTCAATGACGGTGACGGATGCCAATGGAAATCTCCGATAAGAGCATGATCAAGCCTAGCTATGGCTAAAGTACATTCTGTCATATGTTCTTTAGACTTAACATACTCACGTTTATAGGTCAGAAAAGAAGCACCGGCATCTGTAGAATAATAGCCGTCATATGATTCCTTGCAAAAACGGACTAAACCACTAAAAATGTAGTAATGATGTGAACATGAATAGCCATCGTCTTTCATTGCTTTAAGCATTTCCCGAGTAAGAGTATAGCAATCATGTTTGTCTGATTGTTTTTTCTTCATAGGCATATACCTCCTTACTGTGAGTATAGCCTATGTTTGATTATAAAGCAGGAATTATTATGTGATGAGTTTTGCTAAAAAACATAGATATAATCAGCCTTATAGCACTTTCGTTATGAGGCAGGGACTCATCACATAACACATAATATGTGACTAGTCACATTTTATGTGGGTCTACCGGTCTGGAGCTCTGGAGGAGCATCCCTTCGTCCTGTATGAATACGACAAGACGAGGAAAACGGATCATCCGCGGGCGTTCCTGAAGGATTATCACGGCACGGTAGTAACCGACGGTCTGGCTGACTACCACCTGCTGGATAAAGAGCGCGATGATCTCACCTTCGCGGGGTGCTGGATCCACATTAGAAGGGGCTTTGCCGAAGATGTGGAAAACCTCAGGAAACAGCAGAAAAAGGCGAAGGATGGATCTGCGCCTTCGGTCGAAGAATCGAATTCCTATAAGGCATTACTGATGATCGACACGATGGCTAAATACGAACGGGAGTTTGCATCACTTACTCCGGAAGAACGTGTCAAAGCACAGCAGAAGAAAACGGCCCCTATGGTGGACGTCTTTTTCACGTGGCTGAAGACTGCCTCAGAGCAGACACTTCCGAAATCCCTGAGCGGCAAAGCTATCCAGTATGCCCTTAATGAGGAAAAATACCTACGGGTCTTCCTTACGGATGGTTATGTTCCGATGGACAATAACGCCGCCTTATACACAGGATATTTTTATCCACATCTTTTGTCAAGGTGTGCATAAACACTGCGTTCACCTGACAAAAGATGAGAATAAATATTTTACCTTAATCCGCAGATACGGGCGAATTCATCTTCATCGTCAGGCCATAACGGCTTCTCGGCATTCAATTCGGGATTGCTCTGATCCATTGCAGCTTTCAGCATTTCAAGCGA
>OMUU01000058.1 GCA_900314295.1 uncultured Lachnospiraceae bacterium
GGTGCCAGAACCACAGCATTCAAGACAACCCGGTTTGATGAGATCGGTTTGCAAAAAAACGGTATCACCGTAGAGACCTTTGATCTTTCAGAGCTTATATATAAAGTAAATAATAAATCCGATACGGACGCCGGTGTTCTGGCAAAGAAAGAAAGCCTTATGAAGTATGCAGACTTCAGCAAGGTTCCGGAGAAGAACAAGAATACTCTGGCCAAAATATCGGTTGTTATTGACGAATATATAGAAGAGTATCATCTGGATGCGTTGGCGATTCGCTGCTGGAATGAGATGGAAACCATTCTTCGGGTATGTCCTTGTGTACTCCTTTCTGAACTGAATGATCGCGGTATCGTGACATCCTGTGAGATTGATCTGACTTCCGCGATCTCTATGAGAGCAATGGCTCTCGCAAGTGAGCAGCCTGCGGCAGTCCTTGACTGGAACAATAACTACGGAGATGACGAGAACAAGGTGATCCTGTTCCACTGCGGATCGACAGCACAGAGCCTTATGGTAAAAAAGGGAACGGTTACGGAGCACAAGATGTTTGCAAAAGGAGATCCGGGATCCGGATGGGGAACCGATGAGGGTCGTATCCGTCCGATGAAAACAACGCTTTCCAACTGCTTAACCGTTGATGGAAAGGTGGTTGTCTACGCCACTGAGGCAGAATTTACCGATGATCCGATCGAGGAGGCATATTTCGGGTGCGCGGGCGTCTGCGCCATAGATCATATGCAGGATAAATTGATTAAGCTCGCGAAGGGAGGCTTCAAGCACCATACCTGTGTAGGTGTCGGGCACATGAAGGAGATCTTAAAAGAGGCTTTCACTACATATCTCGGATATGAGTGGGTTGACATTGACCAGTAAAGGCCATGTCCCGCGGGCGGGGCGACACAAAAGGTTTGACTGAGGAAATAGTATGAAGATAGCAGGATTAGACATCGGAACTACCGGATGCAAGTGTACGGTATTTGATGATCAGGGAAAATATCTGGCGAAAGCATATCGCGATTATCCGGTGACGCGCGCGGTCACCGGTCATGAGATTGACGCTGCGGCCATTATGGACGCTGTGTATGCATCCATTCGGGAAATGGCGGAAAAGTACCCGGATATAGCAGGAATCGGTGTGACAAGCTTTGGAGAGACGTTTGTCTGCGTGGATGAGAAAGGAAAACCGCTTCATCCGGCAATGCTGTATACCGATCCGAGGGGACAGGAAGAGTGCCGGGAACTGACTGGGAAGCTTGGCGGACGGAATATTGCGCATATTACGGGACTGAGACCGCATGAAATGTATAGCATTTCCAAGATAATGTGGATCAAAAGACACCGGCCGGAGATTTACGCTTCAGCCAGGAGAATCTTCCTGATGGGGGACTACGTGGTTTATCATCTGACCGGAAAGGCGCAGATTGACTATTCTCTTGCTACTCGGACGATGGCCTTCAATATAAAAAATCTTTGCTGGAGCGAAGAAATATTTGACGCGGCAGACATTGACAGCAACCTGCTGTCTGAGCCGGTGCCGTCGGGTACTGTAGCAGGAGTGATCACACAGAAATCTGCGGAGATGACGGGTTTATCTCAGGACACGAAGATCATATCCGTCAGCCATGATCAGGTGGCTGCGGCAGTCGGAGCAGGAGCATTTGACGGGAGGGTGGCGGTTGACGGAGCCGGAACGGTAGAGTGTCTGACTCCGATTTATGATGAACTGCCTGATATTGATGAGATGTATGAGGGATATTTTTCCGTTGTGCCGTATGTCATTCCGGGAAAATATGTGGCTTATGCATTTTCCTATACCGGTGGCGCTCTGATGCAGTGGTGTGTGGAGACCATTGCGAAAGAGGAGAAGAAACTGGCAGGGAAATTGGGAATTTCGGCAAATGAGTACCTGGAAAAAATGTATGACGGACTTCGTCATGAGACCCCGAGCGGATTGCTGGTTTTGCCGCATTTTGCGGGAGCGGCGACACCATATATGGACACTGGTTCAAAGGGCGCGGTGTTAGGACTCACAACGGCTACTACTGCAGCTGACATCTACCGCGGCTGCATGGAAGGCGTAGTTTATGAAATGTACCTGAATCTGCAGGCACTGAAGAATTCCGGAATTCATTTTCAGAAATTACATGCGACAGGGGGCGGCGCGCACTCGCCTGTTTGGATGCAGATGAAGGCGGATATGCTGAACCTTCCGATGACAGCATTGAAAACAGTAGATGCGGGGACGGTTGGAAGCGCTATGCTGACAGGAGTAGCGATCGGTCTGTTTTCTGATCTTTCAGATGCGGCCGCTCACATGGTAGAAGAAACCGTGACTTATGTGCCGAGGAAAGAGATGCATGAGAAATATCAGATGATATTTGAGAGGTATCGACAGGTATATCATGCAGTGAGACCATTGATGTAGGAGCGGATAAGAGAAAACTGATAATGGTGATGCTTGCAACAGTTATTATGGGTTTGGGCCTGGCACCATATGTTGCAGGCATTTTTTACGTTTATAAAGTTTTATTTAAGAAGAGAAGAATGAAGTAATCTTACACCAACTGTAAGTGGTATATGAGGTTCTCTGCCATTACAATGATCTTATGAAAGGATGGTGGTGACCCATATGAGTAATATTTTACAGGTGAAGCGTCTGAAAAAGACATATGGCAAAGGAGCCGGCAGGACGGAAGCCTTAAGGGGGATTTCGTTTGACGTTCAGGATGGAGAATTTTTGGGAATCATGGGGCCCAGCGGTTCCGGAAAGACAACACTGTTAAATTGCATAGCTACGATAATTCGGCCAAGCTCCGGAAAGGTGATTTTGAAAGGAAGGGATATAGCAGCGTTTCGTGAAAGGGAGCTTGCCGATTACAGGGGGAAGCGAATCGGCTATCTGTTTCAGGAATTTGAACTTCTGGACAATCTGACAATCGGTGAAAATATCGCGCTCCCGCTTTCTCTGCATGGTATTTCGGAAAACGAGGCAGAATCGAAAATAAAGGAAATCTCGGACAGACTGGACATTGCTGAAACGATGGATAAGTTCCCGTCTCAGGTGTCCGGAGGGCAGAAGCAGAGAGCCGCAGCAGCGAGAGCTCTGATTTCAGATCCTGACATTCTGCTTGCGGACGAACCGACAGGGGCACTCGACAGTCGGAACGCAAAAACTCTGATGGAAAAGCTGTGTGACGCAAACAGGGATCAGGGGAAAACGATCCTGATGGTTACGCACGACCCGAATGCTGCCAGCTTTTGCTCCAGAATTCTCTTTATCCAGGACGGATGTCTGTTTCATGAACTTCGGAGAAATGTTCGTACAGAAGAGAATGCCGCGTTTTATAATCGTATTGTACAGGTAACGGCACAGCTGGGAGGGGGGAGCGCGAATGTTCTTTAAGCAGATCAGGCGAAGCGCCGCAAGAAACCGAAAAGGGAACGGGTTATATTTTGCTTCTCTTATCATAGCGATTATCGCGTTTTATACGCTTCTTTCCCTTGGAAGCCAGGACGTCATGAGGTTTTTAAAAACGATTGAAAGTGATGCAGTCGGAAAACTTCTGAATCTTCTTCCGATCGTTTATGGCGTTTCTCTTTTCTTTGTGTTCTTCATGGTATATTTTGCCTGCCGCTATCAGATATCCAGACGCAGAAAAGAATTCGGGATCTATCTGATGATGGGAATGAAGAGAAGCCGTCTTCTCGGAATGCTCTTCGGAGAGACGCTTCTGAACAGTGTCCTTTCACTTGTGATCGGGATTCCGGTTGCCTTGTTTTTGACAGAAGGAATCAGTCTTGCTACGGCGAAAATCGCGGGACTTGGAATTATCGGCCATACATTTGCTTTTTCCGGAACAGCTGTATTCTGGACAATTGCCGGATTCGTTCTTGTGCAGTTCATCTCCATGGCGCTTCTCAGCGTCAAAATTGTTCGGGCAGAGGCGGGGGTTCTGATTCAGGCCGATTATACGAAAAATCAGTCGGTCTCTGCGGTTGGGACAAACGCAGCATTCTTTTTTGGCGGGTGTATACTGCTGATCAGCGGATATTATCTTGCTGTTTTCGGACTGAAGGGGCTTTCCGCCTCCATGACAATTCTGACTGTGGTGTTGTGGATTCTCGGGACATTCCTGATGTACCGCGGTTTGGGAGGCTTCCTGGGGAAATCCATCCGGAAGAGTCGGCGTGCAAAGACGGGACTGTGGACATTTACAGCGCGTCAGGTGCAGGAAAATATCCTGTCACAGCACAAGTCTCTCGCCATCGCTTCGCTGCTGTTAATGGGGGCCATGGCATGTATTTCCTTTGGAATTGCGACCGGCGCGGAAAGATCGTCAGATACGAGAAGTGTGGATTTCTCTCTTTTCGGAACAGAGGAAGAGATCGCAAAAATTCTTTCAGATAAAGCAATATCCGAAAGGATACAGAGCGTATATCCTCTTTATCTGTCAGATGTAAAAGAACAATATAACGAGGGAATGCCGGACGAATTTGACTTATCAAGGCTGAAAGAAGTGCTGCGGCAGGTCAACGATGCCCATGGACTGGGGAAAAACATGGCGGATAATCTGCACATCCGTTATCTGGTAAACTTAACTTCCTATAACCGGATACTTTCCGGACTTGGAAAAGAAAATATTTCACTCTCCGACGGTGAAGTCGCGCTTTTTACTTCTTTTGCCGATGAAGGGGAATACGGCAGGATTCTGAACCGGGCGATTCAGAAGGGAATCACCATTGGTATTGACGGAGAAGAATATCAGGTACGACCGCAGCTTTATACGGATAACGTGGTTGCAGACCGGTCAATTGCTCTTTCCGTGGCGCTGATCGTGCCGGATGAATTGTACGGTCAGCTTGCCGCCAGCAGGGAACCCTATTGCACAAACGCGCAGATTAAGGATTCGGTGATTAAAAAGATGGGTTTGATGCAGGCGGAGCTGAAGATGTCGGAGCTGCTGTCTTCCGCAGGAATCGAATATGACAGCTACCTCGGCGGAATCGGAAGAACGCTGTTCTACAGGGTAGCATCCAGCTATCTGACCATTTATCTCGGCGTTTTGCTGTGGCTGATTGCCAGTACCGTGATCGGTCTGAAATATCTGATCAGTCAGCGGGAGAATATGCACCGCTATCAGATTCTTTCCATGATAGGTGCTGACAGCGAGGCAGAGACGAAATCGGTGAAAAAGCAGATAGAGATCTATTTTCTTATGGCAGCTGTTCCGGCTCTGATCAGCAGTATATTTGCGGTCTGGGCGATGCTTACAAACTTTCTGCATATACCATACGGAACTACTGTTACAGAAATCGCCGGGCTTTGTGCTATAGTGTTGGCGGTGTTTGTCGGATTTGAGTTTCTGTATATCGGCATCGTAAAAAAGAGTTCGGGATTTGATGACTGAAAACGAGGTGTTTTCTTGAAAAAGATTGTAGTCGTTGAGGATGACAGATATCTTCGTGATGAGCTGGTACTTACCTTTCAGAAGGCAGGCTATGATGCGGAAGCCGTCACGTCTTTTACGTGTACCGCTGAAAGAATTCCGCCGATGCAGCCCGATCTTGTCGTTCTGGATGTGAATCTGCCGGGAGAATCGGGTTTTGCGGTGTGCAAATATCTGAAGGAAAGAATCTCTGCACCGATTTTAATTCTGACGGCGCGGGACAGTTTGTCTGATGAACTGAAGGGGCTGGGGCTTGGGGCAGATGATTATCTGACCAAGCCATGCCCTTCGGCGCGGCTGCTTGCGCGGTCACAGAGGCTGATCCAGACTTTTTCCGGCATGAAAAGCTTTGTAAAAGCGGGCCCACTCTTGCTGGATACAGATACCTGGAAGCTGAGCTTTGGAGAAAATGTTGTGATCCTTGCTGAAAATGAAGGGAAAATCATGCGCATTCTGATGGAGAAAAGTCCCGATGTTGTTTCCAAAGAAGAACTTTTTCAGGCACTGTGGGGGACCGTTGATTATGTGGATGAAAACATTCTTCAGGTAAATGTCAGCCGACTAAGAAAAAAGCTGACAGACAGCGGTATTGCGTACACGCTGCAGAATATCAGAGGGAAGGGATATGCGTTAGATGTGACAGGCCTTGTATGAAACCTGATATGCAAAGGGCAAAGAACATATGAAACCTGATATTGCAAGGGGCAAATGAAAAATGAAGCTTATATTCAGAAAAACGGGACACTGGATCTGGATTTTTTTTATAACGGATGTGATTTTCCTTTTCGTCACCTGGATTATCAATCCGGACTCATTAAAATATATGGTGCCATTTCTTCTGCTTTTTTCTATCATTGCCATGTTGGCGGGAACGGCTTTAGACAGAAAGAACATGGAAAAGGATGAGGCGGCAATTTCTGCTTTTTTAGATCGTCCGGACGAAAAAGAAGAGGCAAAGATGTGTGCGTATTTTGAGGGGAATGAGATTGTACGGACTGCGGTGGAAGAATATATGCGGACACGGCATCTTGTCATGGAAACCGGGAGCCGGATGAAGGATTACCGGGAATATATAGAAGCGTGGGTACATGAGGTCAAGACACCGATTTCCATGATGGAACTGATGCTGGAGAATCATAAAGATGAGATGTCTCCTTATGTATATGAGAGACTTCAATATGCAGTCCGGAAGCTGACGGAAGATGCAGAGCGAGTTCTTTTTTATTCCCGTCTTCATGCAGAGCATCCGGATTATTGTATAGAGTCTTTTTCTTTGTCAGAATGTGTAAAAGAAAAGGTGAGAGAGTATGAACCGTTTCTTCGTGAGAACCGAATCAGGATGAAACTTGAGCTCAAGCCGGCAGGCGTGGTTTCCGACCGGAGAATCGTGTCCTTTATGTTCTCTCAGCTTTTAAGCAATGCGGTGAAATACGCCGACAGCGAAAGAGGAAAAATCCTGATTTCCGTGAGGGCGGGGGCAAATACGGTTTGTCTCCTTGTATGCAATAACGGGAAGAGTGTGCCTCCTGAGGACAAGCCGTTTTTATTTGACAAGGGGTTTACCGGAAGCCATCCGGACAGGCAGAAGGCAACCGGAATAGGATTGTATCTTGTGAAGAAATACGCGGCGAAGCTCGGTGTGGATGTGCTGCTTGAGGATCCGATTCCGTTCGATACAGGCTTTGGGATAAGGCTTGTTTTTCATTTGTAAAGGGA
>OMUU01000089.1 GCA_900314295.1 uncultured Lachnospiraceae bacterium
GGATTTTACAGTCCTGTTGCCATTCGCAAACTGGCTGTAACAAAGTTTTATCCTGTTTTTATGAAGCTGCGGAACTCCTCAGGCGCGAGCGCCTTCGTCAGACAGTCCTCGCTATCTACTTTATGAAAAAGTCACGGATAAAACTTTTAACAGCCGGTAATGCTCAGGCAAAGGTCCTGTAAAATCTTAGCCGTTTTTGTGATATAACAAAAAAATAAAAACGCCTCCGTTTTATTGACGGTCATGTGCATTCATGTTATAGTTTATTAAAATTTAATACTTACGTAGATGTTTTTAGGAAAAGAGAAATCTGACAGGTGCATCATTTCAGTATGATCGATGTTGGAGGACCTGCCGAAGGAGTAAAACTCTCAGGTGTCGTACAGACGAAGACTAAAGACGGAGTAGACTCTGGAGAAACCCATAATGGGTGCCGAAGGTGCAAAGTATCAGCAACACGCGGATATGGAATCTCTCAGGCAAAAGGACAGAGTTGTTGATGACAGTCCCCGCTTTATCTCAGCAAAAAGTGCTCCAATTCACAGTGCCGGAATTCCGGCTCGTGGTTGGAGCTTTTTCTTCGCCATGGATAAAATCGCAGAGCACAGCTTGAATCGGTTCCTGATACGGATACGTGAGAAAAGAATTCAAAAAGGAGATTAGAAATGGACGCTCTCAACAGTATCGTGGCACTTATTGACGACAAGGTGTGGTTTCTCCTTCTGTTCGTGCTTGTGGGCACGGGCATTTATTATTCGATCCGCACCCGGTTTGTTCAGGTTCGTCATTTTAAAAGAGCATGGGACCGTGTGTTCGGTAATTTTTCGCTGCACGGCGCAAAGGCGGGAAAGGAAGGCATGAGCTCGTTCCAGGCGCTTGCGACTGCCATTGCGGCACAGGTTGGAACGGGAAATATCGCTGGATGCGCGACAGCGCTTGTGGGAGGCGGTCCCGGAGCTATTTTCTGGATGTGGCTTGCCGCATTCTTCGGGATGGCAACGATTTATGCGGAGGCGTGTCTTGCTCAGGTCACAAGATCCCGTGATGATCAGGGCGGCGTAATCGGCGGCCCGGTGTACTACATCCGCAAGGCGTTCAAAAACGGATTTGGAAAGTTCCTGGCATCGTTCTTTGCTATTATGATCATCCTCGCACTCGGATTCATGGGCAATATGGTTCAGTCGAATTCTATCAGCGATGCGTTCCACACAGCCTTCGGTACCAATAAGCTGATCATGGGCATCATTGTCGCGGTCATCGCCGGGTTTATTTTTATCGGCGGAATCAGCCGCATCGCTTCCTTCACGGAGAAAGTCGTTCCGATCATGGCGGCGCTCTATCTGATTGGCGGCTTGATTATACTGATTATCAACTATAGAAATTTTCTGCCGGCGCTCGGCTCTATCTTTGTGGGTGCCTTCACCCCTCAGGCCGTTGTCGGAGCAGGAGCGGGAATTACCGTTCGTCAGGCACTGAGGCTCGGTGTGGCCCGTGGGCTTTTCTCGAATGAGGCCGGGATGGGATCCACACCTCACGCACATGCACAGGCACAGGTCGAGAAGCCGCAGGATCAGGGCGAGGTTGCTATGGTGGGCGTATTCATCGACACCTTTGTCGTTCTCACCATGACGGCATTGGTGATCCTGTCGTCGGGCGTTCTTGGCACAACGATTTCGTACGCGGGCGATGTTACCGGCACACCGGTTGCACAGGCTGCTTTCAGCACCGGGTTCGGAGCCTTTGGTCCGAAGTTTGTAGCGATTTGTCTTCTCTTCTTTGCGTTTTCAACGATCATCGGATGGTTTTTCTTTGCACAGCAGAATATCAAATATATGTTCGGCTCAAAGGTTGTGAAGCCATTCGCGGTCATTGTTGTCGTCTTTATTCTGATCGGCTCGGTTCTGAAGGTAGAGCTTGTGTGGAATCTGTCGGATCTGTTTAACGGACTGATGGCGCTGCCGAACCTGATTGCGCTGATCGCACTATCCGGAGCAGTTGCAAAGATGGCACATGGCCAGGAAATTACGCATAAGGATCTGTAAATACATGAGGGCCGCATTGCGGTCAGTCCTGTCATTTTTCGCTTCGTGCCCCGTTGTTCACGCGCGCCATACATAGTTTTGAGTGAACAGGAACCGTGCCCCGTTCGTCTACGCTTGAAAATATATAAGATGTCACACTTTTATCATGAAATTGGTGTACAATAAGACAGAAAGATTTTCAGGAGATTATCGGGAGTTATATTTTAAGGGGAATCTGTATGAGACTGAGAAGCTGGAAAATGATACAAAAGGATCTGGTCGGCAGCGTAAGCGGCAGCCGGAAGTATGATGACGGGACGTATATTCACACGTCGCCCGTGATTTCAATGGCATATGATGATGGCCTTTTCATGATGCGAACGGAGAATTCCATCTATGAGTGTGACGTTCAGGACTTCATCGGTACGGAGGTTGAGCTGAATCTGCTGATCGAGAATGCGGAGCATCATGACAGACAGACCACGACGACGCTTGACGGATATCGTTATTGAAGCGCGAAAGCCAAGCACAGGATTCATATGGAAATCCCCCGACCGGATGGTATAATGAGAACAAATACCATTTGGAAGGGGGATTTTTATGTTTCTTTTGCTTCCCGGGTTGTATGTGATCTTTCTTTATCTCTTTCTTGCCGTTCTGCCTGCTTTGATTCTTCTGGTCTATGTGTACCGGCAGGACAAGGTGGAGAAGGAACCGGTCGGTCTGTTGATCCGCCTTGTTTTCATGGGTGTTGTCGCGGCCTTCCTGTCGATGCTTCTGGAAAAAATCGGAAGTTATTTTCTGGATCGCTCCTCGCTGGATCCGTCGGGACTCGCATATACCGCGGTCATGGCATTTCTGGTTGTCGCCGTTGTCGAGGAAGGCACGAAATACGCACTGATGGCGTCGGTTACCTGGAAAAATCCTGCTTTTAACTACAGATTTGACGGAATTGTATACTCGGTTTTCGCATCGCTCGGATTTGCAGCGATGGAGAACATTATCTATGAAATGGGCTATGGACCGGGTGTGCTGGTAGGCAGGTCCGTGCTCGCGATCCCCGGGCACATGAGCTTCGGTGTTCTGTTTGGGACCTTTTATGGAAGAGCAAAGGTTCAGCAGGCAGAGGGACACCATATCCGGCAGGTTTTGTGCATCGTTTTCGGCTACATTCTGGCAGTTTTTCTGCATGGCCTCTATGATACCTGTGCGATGCTCGGAACGGGCGCCTCGACGCTCGTCTTCGGGATTGTCGTTGTAGTGATTTATCTGGTGTGCTTTCTTCTGGTACGCAGAGAGTCGTCTCGTGATGAGAACGTCTATTATCACCGCAGGTTTTTCTGATATAAGACGGCATTACCGGCTGCCAGGGAGATTTGTCTGCAGGGCAGGGACCGTTATAACGTCACCTTGTGTGCTTTCGTAAATGGCGGCTAAAAGCTGGAATAAAAGAACTGTGAAATAACAGAAAGCTGAAATAATAAAAAGCTGAAATAATAAAAAACTGAAATAATAAAAAGCTGAAATAATAGAAAGCTGAGATAATAGAAAGCTGAAACAACAGAAAGCTGAAATTACAGAAGGCTGGAATAACAGAGAGGGGTGTGGCTATGTATATCGACAAGTATGAGAAGAGATCGGATCGGGTTCGTTATCTGGCGGGACTTGAGGAAGAGCAAAAGTATGAAGCGTTGAACGAGATGATCCGCGCAAGCCGTCATATCGTGTTTTTTGGAGGAGCAGGCGTATCGACGGAGAGCGGGATTCCTGATTTTCGAAGCAAGGACGGTCTGTACAACCAGCACGACGTGAAGTTTGAGAACTATTCGCCAGAGTATCTGCTGAGCTGCGACTGTCTGTATCAGCATCCGGAAGTTTTCTATGAATTTTACCGACAAAAGATGAATGTAGAGGGGATCGAACCGAACGCGGCGCACAGAAAGCTCGCAGAAATGGAGAAAAATGGGAAGCTTGACTGTGTCATCACACAGAATATAGACGGCTTGCACCAGAAGGCGGGAAGCAGGAAGGTGTATGAAGTTCACGGTTCAACACTTCGCAATTACTGTGACCGCTGTCATAAACGGTATCCGGCAGATTATATTTTCAAGAGCAGGGAGCCGGTCCCGAAATGCAGCGAACCGGGATGCACGGGAATTGTCCGTCCGGATGTTACGCTGTACGGGGAGATGCTTCCGGAGGAGGCATGGCGGAATGCGGAGCGCGCCTGCCGGGAAGCCGATATGATGATTGTGGGAGGAACATCGCTGAGCGTATACCCGGCCGCAAACCTAGTTGATTACTTCACAGGTACATATCTGGTTTTGATCAACCGCGACAGAACGGTGCGCGACGGCGACGCGGATCTGGTGTTTCATGACAGCATAGGAAAGGTTCTGAGTCACTGCAAGAGTTGACGGTATCGCTTGCATAAAGCAAGTGGGGCTTTTGCAGGTAGTATCGCATACGACATCCCGAATTCGAGAAACTTCCGATAAAACTTCCGATAAAAAACACTGTTTTTCTGGAATTTTTCAAAATATTCTTTATAATAATAGTAGGGATTACAATAAGCAGATTTAAAACAGGACTGTAATATTTTTGTTTTACAGGACTGCTATAACAGCTACCTTTTAAAACATCAGCAGGATCGGAAGTTATTCAGAAAGCACAGGTACGGAACATGGCAGACATAAGGTATGCATCAGAGGGACAGCAGGGGAATGCCGGTATGGAAAAAGAGAGAGACGAGGCGACGATGAAACGGCCCGTGACGATTCGTGACATCGCGAAGAAGTGCGGGGTATCTGTGGCGACGGTCAGCAAGGCGTTGAACGGATATAAGGATGTTTCCATGGAGACGTCCCGGAGAATCCGCAGAATAGCTGAGGAAATGGACTATCACCCGGATCCATCGGCGATTCTCCTCCGGACAAATATCTCGCACAACATCGGGGTCGTGTTCGAGGATGAAACATCTTCCGGATTGATGCATCCTTTTTTTTCGGTGATTCTGAACAGCGCCAAGAAGGAGCTGGAACGTCTGGGATATGATATTACCTTTATCAGCCAGAAGATGGTGGGGGATTCCTTTCTCCAGCATGTGCGCTACCGGAAATGTGACGGAATTCTGATTGCGAACGTGAATTTTCACGCGCCGGGAATTGTGCAGCTGGTCAGAAGTGAGATTCCCTTTATCACAATTGACTTTCAGGTGAAGAATCACAGCTGTGTGATGTCGGACAATGAACAGGGCGGGTATGAGCTTACCAAGTACCTGATAGGGTGCGGACACAGACGAATTGCTTTTATTCACGGTGAGGATACGCTTGTCACACAGAAACGGCTGGCAGGATTTTATCGCGCACTTCGGGAGGCCGGCATCGGCGAGGACGAAGTCTCGGTTTATGACGGAAGGTATAACGATCCGAAGTACAACAATGAGATCCTGAAGAAGATCATGAGCAGGAGCGAGAAGCCGACGGCTATCATGTTCTCCGATGATTTTTCCTACATCGGAGGACGGCGGGTGCTGCGTGAACTCGGATACCGGGTTCCGCAGGACGTGAGTTGTGTGGGATATGACGGGATCGATGTCGGGCAGATTATGGAGCCGGCTCTTACGACATATCGGCAGGATGCGGAGGGAATCGGAAGACTGGCCGCACAGAAGCTGATCGAAATGGTGGTAAACCGCAAATCGAGTATTATCGAGGAAATCGGAGTGGAAGGCCGGCTGCTGGTCGGAGAGACCGTTCGGAACATCAACAATTCATAGAGGTAAATAACTATTGGTATAGGTATATAGGAAGAGATCCTTTCGGAATGTCCGGAGGGGTCTTTTTTTAAGATTCTTGATCGAAGACAATTCGCACAAATACAAGAAACTATTTTTGTGAAAATAGTTTCTTATACTCCGATGAAAGAAGTGGTAAAATTACTTCATGGAAACTATAAGACACAAATTAGTTTCCTGATTTGCGTCACCGGTTATCTTAAATGGCATTTACAGAAGACAGGGGGATTCGGATATGAGTGGTTTTGACGCAGAACGAAAGAGTACAGACGCCGCGCCTTTGTATGATGTTTCGTCAGAGGAGGAGTCACCCGAGCAGAACATCCGGGAGGATATTCTGGAGGCTGCGGTGCGGCTGTTTAACCGGAAAGGTATGAAGTTTACGATGGATGATCTTGCGGGTGAGCTTCATCGCAGCAAGAAAACGTTATATGTAAATTTTCCGGACAAAAAGCATCTGCTGTACGACATGGTGGATTACATCTTTGATTCGATAAAAGAGGATGAGCGGAGGGTGTATGAGGATCGGCAGATGGATATTGTAGAGCAAATCAGAAGAATTCTCGGCGTTATGCCGGACCGGTATCAGAATGTGGATTTTCGACAGCTGTACAACCTTCGTGAAAAATATCCGGCTGTATACCGGCATTTGCAGGAACGGCTGGAAGGCGGGTGGGAATCGACCGTGGAACTGTTGAAGGAAGGAATGCGGCAGGGAAAGATCCGCAGATTTTCGATCCCTGTTTTTCAGACAATGATGGAAGCAACGCTGGAGCAATTTTTTCAAAGGGATATTCTGCTGGAGAACGGACTGACCTATCATTCGGCCTTGCAGGAGGTCGTGGATATTCTGGTGAAGGGAATTGTGATTCGGGATACATAATCGAAGGAGGGTGCGATGGAAGAAAAAGCAAGAGAAATTTTCGGGAACAGGATCCGGGAAAGAGACTATCGGAAAGCAGTGGCGTCCGGGAAGAGGTTTGGCAGGAAGTATGGCGATGATGCAGATGTCTCATACCGTACGATCATCCGGAAAAACCGGTATATCGGGGAGTCGCTCGGCGTCAGTGACATCTGCCTTCCGGAGGACGATGAGGCCGGTGAGGAGGAGTTTGACGAAGAGAAGGGAATTATCGTCGGCAATATCCGGATGGGATTCGGCCATTACCGGATCTCGATGGCGATGGCTTCCTGTGCGCATGCGATGGGCTATAAACCTTACTGGATGGATCTGAATTCATATCCGCAGACGGCGTGCACAAAGGTGATACGGGCACAGAACGATCTGTATTCGATGGGCTCCAGACTGTCCCAGAAGAGCAGACTGTTCAACAAGATGGTCTGGGAGCCGCTGAACTACGAGGGCTTTCGAAAGCTTTCCTACAATGCTTCGGATCAGAAGAATGCAGAGATCATGGCTGCGGTGTTCCGGAATGTTCCGAAGGATATCCCGGTGATCGGTACGCATGTGTGGCCGGCACAGGCGGCGGTCCACGCGGGGATGAAGTATGTGGTGAACGCAATACCGGACAACTGGCCTATGGCGCTTCACCTGGCGGAGGGAAGCGTCCACACGGTGCAGACGCATCAGGCATATCAGGGTTACCGGATTCTGAACGGAATGGACGGAAACCGGGTGCTTTGTCCTATGCCGTCGGAATCGCTGCTCTATACCGGCCATTATGTAGATGATGAGCTTGTCCGGAACGTGGATGAGGACTGCGCAGCGAGGATCCGCAGAAAAGAGAACGGCCATCCGATACGCTTCCTATTGACGATCGGAGGAGCCGGCGCACAGAAGGAGATTTTTGCAGGGATCATTCGTCATCTGCTTCCATCAATCCGCAAGAAAAAAGCTGTGCTCTACATCAACGTCGGTGATTACCGGAATGTATGGGATGAGCTGGTTTCGGAGATCAGCGGTCTGTCGCAGGTTTCTGAGGTGCATTTCAACAACTGGAAGGACACAGTGGAATTTGCCGCAAGGGCTCTGACAGACGATGCGGTCGAGGGCGTCCACGCCTTCTGGCACGAAAATATCTTCGAGGCGGTGTACTGCACCAATCTTCTGATGAGGAGCTGTGATGTTCTGGTTACAAAGCCGAGCGAGCTTTCGTTCTATCCCGTGCCGAAGCTGTTTATCCGACGAATCGGCGGACACGAAAAATGGGGCGCCATCCATTCGGCGGAGATCGGAGACGGGACGCTGGAGTGCCGGGATCTCCCGCATATTCTGCAGATGACGGATCTTTTCCTGGAGGATGATGTACTTTTGAAGGATATGTGCGGGAATATCATCAGGAACAAGAAGGCAGGGATCTATGACGGCGCTTATAAGGCGGTAAAAACAGCTATGGATTTGAAAATGGGAAAATGCGCAGAAACAGAGTGATGCAAGGAAGAGGACCAGGAAAAATCCGGACAGAGGAAATAGTGAGAAAATGGAGGGGCTTAGATGAAACTGACAATACGGAATAAGGCGGCGTTCTGCTTTGGCGCCTTTGGCAAGGATATCGTATACATGCTTGTTAACAGCTATCTGCTTTATTATTATAATGTTGTGCTTGGAATCAGCAGCGCGTTTATTGGGGCTGTGCTGATGGGAGCCAGAATCTTTGATGCGCTGAATGACCCGATCATGGGAATTGTAGTGGCGAAGACGAGGACGAGATGGGGGCGTTTCCGCCCCTGGATTCTGTCAGGCACGGTGTTGAACGCTCTGACCGTTTATGCGCTGTTTGCGGTACCGGACAGCATGAAGGCCGGTTCCATGAAGGTATGGCTGACGCTGATTTACCTGGCATGGGGAGTCACCTATACATTGATGGATATTCCTTTCTGGTCCATGATTCCGGCGATCACAGAGCCGGGCAAGGACAGAGAGCAGCTCTCATCCCTTGCACGTTCCAGCTCCGGAATCGGCGATGCGATTCCTACCGTTTTGACGATGGTTGTCGTACCGGCGCTGTCCGGGACGACAGCACTTGCCGGTTATCGGATTGGATTCCGCTACTGGGCGCTGATCATTGCCGTAGTATTTACCATTTCAGAGATCGTATTCGTGAAAAATGTCCCGGAGAAGAAGCCGGAGGAGATGAAATCCGCATCGATCAAAGAGATGTTCGGCTCGCTTCTTCGCAACGATCAGGCGCTCTGCGTTGTGGCGGCGGTAATCCTGGTCTATCTTGCACTTGATATTGTCGGCAATCTGATTCTGTATTTCTTCCAGTTTGATCTTGGAAATACCGATGTATACAGCGTCTTTACAGCGGGATGCTTCCTCGCGCAGGTGGTATTCATGATGCTTGTTCCGGTTTTCCGGAAGAAGGCGGAGAAGCTTCATCTTTTTGCGGTAACCATTGTGCTTCAGATCGCCGGGTTCCTGATCCTTCTTGCCTTCGCCTTCAGCGGTATCTACAGGGGTTCCTGGATCGTCCTGATGATTCCGGGCATTCTGGTTTATGCGGCTTACGGTGTTCTGAATGTCATGCTTACGATCTTCCTGTCCGATGCTGTCGATTATGGTGAGGTAAAGAATGGAAAGCGGGAAGAATCCGTAATTTTCTCCATGCAGACCTTTACCGTAAAGCTCGCCTCCGGTGTCGCAGCTTTTCTTTCAGGACTTGCGATTGAATGGATCGGACTGGATACGGAGGCAGCCGCACAGAGCGCCGCGACCCTTGGCGGACTGCGCCTGTGGATGACGATTCCGTCTGCACTGCTGCTTGTCGTTGCGTTTATCGTGTTCCGGAGCTTCTATCGGCTCAGCGACAAAAAAATGGCGGAGGTGACAAGCAAGCTTCGCGAAAATAGCCAGGGAAAGAATTCGCAGGAATAATTTGCAGGAATCATGAATCATACGGCAGGTGATTTCACTGCAAAAAAAGGCTGGCGCCGGCATGGAAGCGTATGCGCGGCGGTGGTCTTTTTTTACATTGACTTGCAACATAATTACATTGAAGGATGTGCCGCGGGGACTTATACTGTATCAAAACATCAACAGCTCTTCCAAAACGCAGAAAGGTCGCCTGTCGCGAAGCGCGCGTACGAGGCTTTTTGCGATTTCGAAGGCAACAGGTATAAGAATCGCAAAGATATAAAAAAATCGGCAGCCGTCCGCGCATATTGAGAGGAAAATAGAATGATCAGGAAAATTAAGAACGTATTTATGCTCGGAACACCAAAGACGACCTACATCTTTCAGGTTCTGCCCAGCGGCCATCTGGAGCATCTGTATTACGGCGTCTCCCTGGGAGATTTTTCGGAAAAGTCAGATGAAGAGCTGCTGCAGGATGCAGTATGTCTGGAAGAGAAACGGGCTTTTCCTGCGGGGAATATGATTTCCTATAATCCGGAACATATGGAACTGACATTGGAGGATCTTCGCCTGGAGATGTCTTCTCTCGGAAAGGGAGATATTCGGGAACCGTTTGTAGAGGTTACGCACGCAGACGGAAGTGTGACATCGGATTTTCTGTTTGAAGAGGCGCAGATCTGTGATGAGAAGCCGGAATATCACACCCTTCCCGGTTCGCAGTTTGGAAGCAGAAACGGACAGGAACAGAAGGACACGGAGAATTTTTGCGGGGAGCGTTTTTCACATCTGCTGGTTACGTTGAAGGATGCCTCCTATGACCTCCGTCTGGAGCTTCACTACTATGTATTTGAAGACTGTGATGTCATTGCGAGATCAAGCCGTATTATCAATGACAGCGAGGAAGCGGTGGTGCTGAACCGGCTGATGAGCACGCAGCTTGATTTTGAAGACGGCGGATATATCATGAGCATGTTTCACGGCGCCTGGGCGAGAGAAATGTACCGGTCGGATACGCCTGTCGTCTCCGGGAAAATCGTGAATTCCTCCAACGCCGGCTCTTCCTCCAATCGCAGCAACCCGTTTGTGATGCTGCACAGAGAGGAGACGACGGAGTCCTCCGGTCTCTGCTACGGTCTGAACCTGGTTTACAGCGGCAATCATTACGAAGCGGCGGAAGTGAATTCCTTTGGCAAGACCCGGTTTGTATCCGGGATCAATCCGCAGAATTTTTCGTTTACGCTCTCGCCCGGAGAGGAGTTTGAGGCGCCGGAGGCTGTGATGACCTGTTCCAACAAGGGCTTCACGGGAATGAGTCTGTCCATGCATCATTTTGTCCGTGAGCACATCAGCAGAGGAGCCTGGAAGCATAAGGCGAGACCCGTCCTTCTGAACAGCTGGGAGGCATCCTACTTTAAGATTAATGAGAGCCGTCTCCTTCGACTGGCAAAGGCGGGGAAGGATGTCGGAATCGAGCTGTTCGTCATGGACGACGGCTGGTTCGGTGAGCGGAACAACGATGACAGCTCTCTCGGAGACTGGGATGTGAATTAAGCAAAGCTTCCGGGCGGGCTCTCACAGATCTCGCAAAAGATGGAGGATCTCGGGCTTCTGTTCGGAATCTGGGTGGAGCCGGAAATGATCAGCCGAAAGAGTCGGCTCTATGAGGCCCATCCGGACTGGGCGATGCAGATCCCCGGAAAGCCCCACGCAGAGGGGAGAAATCAAATGATCCTTGATCTGGCAAATCCGGAGGTGGTCGATTATTTGATCGCCAAAATGAGCGAGGTATTTTCCTCCGGAAAGATCTCCTATGTGAAATGGGATATGAATCGCATCATGTCGGACATTTATTCCCCTTCACTTCCGCCGGAACGTCAAGGGGAGACCGCGCATCGGTACATTTGCGGATTTTATCGCCTGGCAAAAGCGCTCACCGAGAAGTTTCCGGATATTTTGTTCGAAGGCTGCGCGGCAGGAGGCTGCCGCTTTGATCTCGGAGTACTCTGCTATTTTCCGCAGATCTGGGCGAGCGACGACACGGATCCTGTCATGCGGTCGAGAATTCAGCAGGGCTACAGCTACGGATATCCGGCATCGGTGATGACCGCTCATGTATCGGCGAGCCCGAATCATCAGACATTGCGGGAGACGCCGCTTGACACGAGGTTTAATATAGCGGCCTTCGGTACACTCGGGTACGAGCTTAATCTAAATGATCTCGGAAAGCGGGAGCTGGATGAAATTCGAAAGCAGATCGCACTCTACAAGGAATGGCGCGATGTATTTCAGTTTGGCGATTTTTACCGCGGACGGTTCGGAAACATCGTGGAGTGGACAGCTGTCTCTACGGACCGAAAACGGGGTGTCGGCATGATTTTCCAGAATCTGACCGAGGCGAATCATCCGTTTGAAATGTATCGGGCGAGAGGACTGAAGGAAAGAAGCCGTTATCATTTCTATAATATGGCAAAGCGTCATGATATCCGTGATTTCGGAGATCTGATCAATACCGCCGCACCGGTTCATGTACGTCAGGGCTCCGTCCTTCAGAATATGATCGCCCGGTTTGTTACAATGCCAGGCGAGCAGGAGGAGATCGAAACGAGCGGTGCGGTTCTGATGAAGGCCGGTGTAAAGCTGCAGGGCGCATACTGCGGAACCGGATACAACGAGAACACAAGATATTTCGCGGATTTCAATTCGAGAATGTATTTTATGGAAGAAGAGGAATCGTCCCGATAGGGCGTTAACAGGGATAATGATGCAGCCAATGTCTGCAGAACGGAGGAAGGTATGAGCAATATAGATAATGCGGTAACGAGGCTTGCAGGATACGGGCTTTATACAGGACTTATTGAGACGGAGGATATTATTTACACGGTCAATCAGATTCTGATGACTTTAGGAAAGAACAGCTATGAGGGAAGCCGGGAAGAGGTAATGGCCTATGCGTCAACGCTGAACGAGGAGCGGATCGCATCGGGTACAGAACTGGAAGAGACGCTGAAGGAGCTGACCGACGATGCGGTTTCGAGAGGGCTTACAGGCGGAGACAGCATTGTGTACCGCGATCTTTTCGACACACGTCTGATGGGGTGCCTGACGCCGAGACCATCTGAAGTGATCCTGAAATTCCGGAAGCTGTATCAGGAATCTTCTGTGAAGGCGACCGACTGGTACTATGATTTTTCCAGAAACACGGATTACATCCGCAGATATCGGATCGCGAAGGATATGAAATGGAAGACGTCAACAGAGTATGGGGATTTGGATATCACGATTAATCTGTCGAAGCCGGAAAAGGACCCGAAGGCAATCGCGGCGGCGAGAAACGCGAAGCCGTCCGGATATCCCAAATGCCAGCTTTGCAAGGAAAATGAGGGATATGCCGGAAGAGCGGACCATCCGGCGAGAGAAAATCACAGAGTGATACCGGTGACCATCCAGAATTCCGATTGGTGCTTCCAGTATTCTCCCTACGTGTATTATAATGAACACTGCATCGTGTTCAATTCGCAGCACATCCCGATGAAGATCGAGCACGCGACCTTCTGTAAGCTATTTGACTTCGTAAAGATGTTCCCGCATTATTTTGTGGGATCTAATGCGGATCTTCCGATTGTAGGGGGATCTATACTCAGTCATGACCATTTCCAGGGCGGCCATTATGAATTCGCCATGGCCAAGGCACCGGTGGAGCGAAGCTTTACCGTATCCGGCTTCGAGGATGTGAATTCCGGAATCGTGAAATGGCCGATGTCCTGCATCCGCCTATCCGGTCCGGATACGGAACGCATTGTTGCGCTCGCGGACAAAATTCTTGACGCCTGGAGAGGGTATACCGATGAAGATGCGTTCATCTATGCGGAGACAGACGGAAGCTTACACAATACGATAACGCCGATCGCACGGAAACGCGGCGCCAATTATGAGCTGGATCTGGTTCTTCGGAATAATATTACAACGGCGGAGCATCCGCTGGGAGTCTTCCATCCGCATGCGGAGCTGCATCATATCAAAAAGGAAAATATCGGCCTGATTGAGGTGATGGGTCTGGCGGTTCTGCCGTCACGGCTGAAGAAGGAAATGGCAGATTTAAGGGATGCCATTCTTGCGGGAAGGGATCTCCGGGCTGACAAGGAGCTTGAAAAGCATGCGGACTGGGCGGAACAGATTATTAAGCGGCATGGCACGCTCGATGCGTCAAACATCGATGACGTCTTGAAAGAGGAAATCGGAGAGGTGTTCCTGCATGTCCTGGAGGATGCGGGCGTTTACAAGCGTACGCCGGAAGGACAGGAAGCCTTCGACCGTTTTATTCGTACTCTGTAAGTTTTATTTGTACTCTGTAATTAAGAAACGATTTGCAGGGTGAGAAGGGCATTAAGACCGTTCTTCTGGCGGAAAGAGGAAGGTTTCAAGAGCCTGTTCATCAGGGGGAGAATATTATGAGCGAAAAAATCGTATTTGATAAGCCCGGAAATTTTCTGTATCCTGTGCCTGCGGTTATGATCAGTGTGGCGGGAGAGGTGCCCGGACAGACGGACCGGACCTATCGGGAAAAGGCAGATGTCGCCGCCTATGATGCGTCGGGTATTCCGAATATCTTTACGGTCGCCTGGGCCGGAACGGTATGTTCCGACCCTCCGATGCTGTCGATTTCCGTCCGCCGCAGCCGCTATTCCTGGCATCTGCTGAAAGAGCACGGCGAGTTCGTTGTGAATCTTACCACGGACCGTCTGGTGCGGGCGGCAGATTTCTGCGGCGTAAGATCTGGAAGAGACCTGAACAAGTTCGAGGCCTGTCACCTGACACCGGGCAGGGGAATCCGGGTCCAGGCGCCGGTTATCGAGGAATCTCCCGTGAATATTGAGTGCAGGGTAAGACAGGTGCTCGAGCTCGGAACCCATGACATGTTTCTTGCCGAGGTCGTGTGCATTCAGGCAGACAGCCGGTATATGGATGAAAGAGGGAGCTTTCGGCTTGAGAAAACCGGACTGGCGGCATATTCCCACGGAAAATATTACGAGCTGGGAAGAGAACTGGGCAGTTTTGGTTACTCGGTCAGGAAGAAGACCGCACGTAAGAAAAAAACAAAAAAGAAATCAAATTAAAATTAAAAAAAGAACAAAATACAGTTGACAATCACGGAAAGGTCTGGTAAGATAATCATCGTTGTGAGCGACAGAAAATGCACACGACATTGAATATCAGTAAATGCAGGAATGGCGGAATTGGCAGACGCGCAGGCTTCAGGTGCCTGTGGTAGCAATACTGTGCGGGTTCAAGTCCCGCTTCCTGCACTTTCTTTTTGCCCGAAAACAGGAAACGGAAAGAAGAGGCCGGTAAGAGTTGATGCCAGTTACTTTGATTACAGTGAAAGAATGAATGTACAGCCACAGGAGCACATATTCGTGTTCCCGTGGCTTTTCTTTTGCGGAACGAGATAAAACACGCTGCGCGAGTTTTATCTCGCTATCGCGACGCTCGCTGCACACGAATACTTCGCATTCGGCTGCGGCTCACTGTTCGCGTAAAAAAAGGCGGACGCAAGCGCCCGCTAAGTGCTCATCGCAAAGCCCTCGCTATTCATCCAATGAAGAAGTTACGGATAAATCTTTTAACAGCCAGTAATGCTCAGGCAAAGGTGCTGTGAAATTCTTGCCTGGTCAGCTATGCGTGAACAGTAGCACGGCATGTTCAGGATTTTTATAAATTCGTAATTTTCAGAGGAAAGATCCGGGAACCTGTGCTATAATCGGTCAGAAGAACAATACAAGAAGGAATACGTGATTCGCGGGTTATGCAGAAACCTATGCCCCGCTGAAGGATCATTATATTCTGTCACACACTGTAGATGCTGTGGATTGAACAAGGAGCACGCAAATGAAAGCTTATTTGATTCTAGAAGATGGGCATGTATTTACGGGAAAAAGTATAGGATCCAGAAAGACTGTCATAAGCGAGATCGTCTTCAATACATCTATGACCGGATATGAGGAGGTTCTGACGGACCCGTCTTATTCGGGACAGGCTGTCTGCATGACATACCCGCTGATCGGAAATTATGGGATCTGCTACAAAGATCAGGAATCTCTGAGGCCATATATGGACGGATTCATTGTCCATGAACTGTCAAGAGTTCCCAGCAATTTCCGGGAGGAGGACACCATTCAGGCGTTTCTGAAACGGTATGATGTTCCAGGAATTGAGGAAATCGACACACGTGCTCTGACAAAGATCCTTCGCGAATCCGGTACGATGAACGGGATGATCACCACGGATCCCGATGTTGTTCCGGACAAGGTTTTGCCGGAGATACGGGCATACAAAACCGGGAACGAGGTGGAAGAGGTTACCTGTACGGAAAAGGAATTCTGGCCCGCTACGGATACGGTTGTAGGCGGGATTACGAGTCCTGCATATAAAGATGCCGATCCCGAGGCTCCGGTATCCGGAAAGCGCACCGGCCGTACATATAAGGTGGCGCTGATGGATTTCGGTGTGAAGTACAATATCATCCGCTCTCTGAATCAGAGAGGCTGTGATGTCACGGTGTATCCGGCGTGGACTAAGGCCGAAGAGGTTCTGGCCGGCCATCCGGACGGAATTATGCTGACAAACGGCCCCGGTGATCCCCAGGACTGTCCGGGTGAAATCCGGGAGGTGCGAAAGCTGTACGAGTCGGACGTGCCGATCTATGCGATCTGCATGGGGCATCAGCTTATGGCGCTTGCCGCTGGATTCAACACAAAGAAGATGAAATACGGTCACAGAGGCGGAAATCACCCGGTGAAGGATCTGGAAACCGGACGGGTCTATATCACTTCGCAGAACCACGGCTATGTCGTGGACACAGATACGGTAGACCCGGAGATCGCGGAGCCTGCCTATGTGAATGTAAATGACAGGACAAACGAAGGCCTTCGCTATAAAGGAAAGCATATATTTACGACGCAGTTCCATCCCGAGGCATGCCCGGGGCCGCAGGACTCTGCGTACCTGTTTGACAAATTTATCAGAATGATGGGAGGTGACCAGTAATGTCCAGGGATATGAGTATTAAGAAGGTACTGGTAATTGGTTCCGGTCCTATCGTTATCGGACAGGCAGCGGAGTTTGACTATGCGGGAACGCAGTGCTGCCGTTCCCTGAAGGAGGAGGGCGTAGAGGTTGTACTTCTGAACTCGAATCCGGCGACCATCATGACGGACGGAGATATCGCGGACAAGGTGTATATCGAGCCCCTGACTGTTGAGGTGGTGGAACAGCTGATCCTGAAGGAAAAGCCGGACAGCGTGCTTCCGACCATGGGAGGACAGGCAGGTTTAAATCTCGCCATGGAGCTGGAGGACCGCGGCTTTCTCAAGGAGAACAATGTCCGTCTGATCGGCACAACCTCTCTTACGATCAAGAAGGCAGAAGACCGTCAGATGTTCAAGGATACCATGGAAAAAATCGGCGAGCCGGTTGCGGCGTCCGAGGTCGTTCACAGCCTGGAGCACGGCATACGGTTTGCGGAGAAGATCGGTTATCCGGTGGTGCTGCGTCCGGCCTATACACTTGGAGGATCCGGCGGCGGTATCGCGCATAATGAGAATGAGCTGCGAGAGATCCTGGCAAACGGACTGCGGCTTTCCCGCGTGCACGAGGTTCTGGTCGAGCGATATATCGGCGGCTGGAAGGAGATCGAGTATGAGGTGATGCGCGATTCCGCGGGAAATGTCATCACGGTCTGCAACATGGAGAATATCGATCCGGTCGGCGTGCACACCGGCGATTCAATTGTCGTTGCACCGTCTCAGACGCTCGGGGACAAGGAGTATCAGATGCTCCGGACATCTGCTTTGAATATTATCACGGAGCTGGGAATCACCGGCGGGTGCAACGTGCAGTACGCGCTGAACCCGGACAGCTTCGAGTACTGTGTCATTGAGGTCAATCCGCGTGTGAGCCGTTCGTCCGCGCTTGCTTCCAAGGCCACCGGTTATCCGATCGCAAAGGTTGCCGCGAAGATCGCACTCGGCTACACGCTGGACGAGATTCCGAACGCAATCACAAAAAAGACCTTCGCCAGTTTTGAGCCGATGCTGGACTACTGTGTCGTCAAGATTCCGAGACTTCCGTTTGATAAATTCATCACGGCGAAGCGTACACTGACAACGCAGATGAAGGCTACCGGAGAGGTCATGAGTATCTGCACGAATTTCGAGGGAGCGCTGATGAAGGCGATCCGTTCGCTGGAGCAGCATGTAGATTCTCTTATGAGCTATGATTTCACCGGTCTTTCCGAAGATCAGCTGATCCACGATCTGTCTATCATCGATGATATGCGGATCTGGAGAATCGCGGAGGCGCTGCGAAGAGGAATTCCGTATGATCGGATTCATTCCATCACGAAGATCGATATCTGGTTTATCGACAAGATCGCAAGACTTGTGGAGATGGAGAATACGCTGAAGAGCGGAAGGATCGATGAGGAGACTCTGCGCGAGGCAAAGCGCATGGAGTTCCCGGATTATCTGATTGCAAAGCTGAATGGTACGCTCTCCGAGGATGAGGTCAAGGAGATGCGGAAGCAGGCGGGAATCACAGCTGCGTATAAGATGGTTGACACATGCGCTGCCGAGTTTTCCGCGGAGACGCCATATTTCTATTCGGTGTACGGCGGCGAGAATGAGGCGGTTTCGACCGGAGACCGTAAGAAGGTACTCGTGCTTGGTTCCGGTCCGATCCGGATCGGACAGGGAATCGAGTTCGACTTCTGCTCCGTCCACGCCACCTGGGCATTTGAAAAGGAAGGCTACGAAACCATTATCATCAACAACAATCCGGAGACCGTTTCGACCGACTTCGACATCGCGGACAAGCTCTATTTTGAGCCGCTGACGCCTGAAGATGTGGAAAATGTCGTGAATGTCGAACACCCGGATGGGGCTGTCGTGCAGTTTGGAGGTCAGACCGCGATTAAGCTGACCGAGGCTCTGATGAAGATGGGCGTTCCGATCCTCGGGACCTCTGCGTCGGATGTGGATGCAGCCGAGGACAGGGAGCGATTTGATCAGATCCTTCGACAGACCGGAATCCCGAGAGCTTCGGGAGGAACCGTATTTACTGCGGAAGAGGGTGTCAAGGTAGCCAATGAGCTCGGATACCCGGTTCTGGTGCGGCCGTCCTATGTTCTGGGCGGGCAGGGCATGCAGATTGCGATCAGTGATGACGATATCCGGGAGTACATCGGTGTGATCAACCGCTATACGCAGGAGCATCCGATTCTTGTCGATAAGTATCTGGCCGGGACGGAGATTGAAGTCGACGCGGTCTGCGACGGCGAGGACATTCTGATCCCCGGGATCATGCAGCATATCGAGCGCGCGGGCATCCACTCCGGAGACAGTATTTCTGTGTATCCGGCAAAGGATCTTTCGGATGAAATCAAGAAAAAAATTGAAACCGACACCCGTAAGCTTGCGAATGCTCTCCATGTTCTCGGTATGATCAATATCCAGTTCATTGTATATAAAAACGAGGTCTACGTAATTGAGGTAAATCCGAGATCTTCCCGTACGGTTCCCTATATCAGCAAGGTTACGGGAATCCCGATCGTTCCGCTGGCTGCACAGGTGATCCTCGGCCATAAGATTCGCGAACTCGGATACGAGCCCGGTCTGCAGCCTGAGGCAGACTATATGGCAATCAAGATGCCGGTGTTCTCCTTTGAGAAGATCCGTGACGCCGATATCAGCCTCGGACCGGAGATGAAGTCCACCGGAGAATGTCTTGGTATCGCAAAATCCTTTAACGAAGCACTTTACAAGGCCTTTATCGGAGCCGGTGTGCGTCTTCCGAAATACAAGAACATGATCGTGACGGTCCGCGACAGTGAAAAGGAGGAGATCGCACCGATCATCAAGAGATTTGAAAATCTCGGATACAAGATCTTCTCGACGCGGGGGACTGCAAAATACCTGACCGAGCACGGCGTTCACGCGGTTCCGGTCAACAAAATCGAGCAGCCGAGCCCGAATCTTATGGATCTGATTCTCGGTCATAAGATTGATCTGGTTATTGATATCCCGGAACAGGGCGCAGAGCACTCCAGAGACGGCTTTGTGATTCGAAGGAATGCCATCGAAACCGGCGTAAATGTCATTACTGCGGTAGATACGGCGAGAGCGCTTGCCACTTCTCTGGAGAACACCGACATCAAGACGCTGGATCTGATCGATATCGCAAAAATTCTGAAGCGGGGCAACAGAAACTAACAGAAGTCAGAGGAATATCCGGTTTTTACGACAGCTGTAAAGACCGGATTCCTTTGTCTTAGGCACAAAGTATCGTATATATTTTAATGAGAGAAAAGAGATAAAATGTTTATTACACTGTTAAAAACGGTAATCCTGGGCATTGTAGAGGGAATTACCGAGTGGCTTCCCATCAGCAGCACCGGTCATCTGATTCTTTTTCAGAAAATCCTGAATCTTGATATGAGCAAATCCTTCGTCAGCATGTTTGATGTCGTTATTCAGCTCGGCGCAATCATGGCTGTTGTTGTGATTTATTTCAAAAAGCTCTGGCCCTTCCACACATCGAAGAACGCACCGGCAAGGACGCAGTTTTCCAAGCCGCAGACAGAAGGCGCCGCGGGCGGGTTTCAGAGGTTTGCGGACAAATATATCTACATGGACAAAATTGTCCTCTGGCTGAAGATCATTGTCTCGGTTATTCCGGCAATCATCATCGGGTTCCCGCTGAACGACTGGATGGATGAGCATCTGTACAATCCGCAGGTGGTATCTGCGATGCTGATCCTCTACGGTATCCTGTTCATCATCATTGAAAACAGGAATAAAAACAGGGAACCGCGAGTATCAAAAATCAGTCGGATTTCCTTTAAGGATGCCCTGATTGTCGGACTTTTCCAGTGCCTGGCCATGGTCCCCGGAACGTCACGTTCGGGCGCTACGATTATCGGCGGTATCCTGATCGGCCTGTCCAGGACGACGGCAGCGGAATACACCTTTTATCTCGCGATCCCGACGATGCTGGGCGCTTCCGTGCTGAAGCTGGCAAAGTTCGGTCTGTCGTTTACCGCGATCGAGGCCGCGGTGCTTCTGCTCGGGTGCGTGGTTTCCTTTGTGGTATCGATTTTTGTCATCAAGTTCCTGATGAATTATATCCGCAGACATGATTTCAAGGTGTTCGGATGGTACCGGATCGTTCTTGGAGCCGTTGTGATTGCACTTGGAATCGCCGGGGTCATCTGAGTTCAGGGCCGGGTCATAGAGCAGTTGGCCGTCTGAATTGCTTGCGGCAATGCCGATAGATCGACGGTTCGTCAATAACAGGAGAGAGTAATGTTTAGAAAATATTTCATTACGTTTATCATATCCATGGTCCCGATTGTAGAGCTGAGAGGAGCAATTCCCGTCGCTGCAAAGATGGGTGTTCCGCTCCTTCAAGCGTACATCATCGCGGTAATCGGAAATATGATACCGGTACCCTTTATCTATTTCTTTGCGAGAAAGATACTGGAGTGGGGCGCCGATAAGAAATACATCGGAAAAATTTTTACCTTTTGTCTGGAAAAGGGGCGAAAAGGTGGTGAAAAGCTGAAAGAGAAGGCCGGAAGAGGACTCTTTGCGGCGCTGCTGATCTTCGTTGGCATTCCGCTGCCGGGGACCGGCGCTTGGACGGGTACACTGGCAGCGAGCCTTCTGGACATGGGGTTTAAAGAGAGTGTTGTCGCGGTGATGCTCGGCGTTCTGATGGCGGGAGTCATCATGGGACTGGCTTCGGCGGGTGTGCTCGGAGCTGCGGGGCTGATCGCAGGTTGATTTTTGCTGTCAGATGCACATGATCAGCAGCTAATATTCGCTCACAGCCTTTGGAGCGCTTGAAAAAAGGCGGAGGGAATGCGCTGCTGAAGAGCGGATACGGGAAACGGGGGTAGACAGATGAAATGTCCGTATTGCAACCAGGAAAATACAAGAGTGGTGGATTCCAGACCGGTGGAGGAGGACAATTCCATTCGCCGCAGGAGAGTTTGTGACAAATGCGGCAAGCGTTTTACAACCTATGAAAAAATTGAGACCATTCCGGTCATGGTAATTAAGAAGGATATGACGCGGGAGAAATACGACCGGAACAAATTGTACAATGGTATCATGCTTGCGTGCAGAAAGCGTACGGTATCGGTAAAACAGATGAATGATATTGTAGATCAGGTGGAAAATGAGATCTACAGCCGCGAGGATAAGGAAATATCGAGCCATGAAATCGGGACTATGGTCATGGACAGGCTGAAGGACCTGGATCCGGTGGCTTATGTACGATTTGCGTCGGTATATCGTGAATTCAAGGATGTGAATACATTTATGGAGGAGCTTAAAAAACTGCTCAAATAAAGAAAAACCTTTCGCAGCCGTTCACATGCAGACATCAATTCCGGAAATCTGTGTCGTGTCGGCGAAAGGCAATCTGTTATTAGGAAAGGACGGGAGAAATGGCATTTGTACAAAATACATATCAGCAGCTCTCGTTTGTCGATTCTCTGAATCATCTCAGTGAACGGGAGAAGAAGCTGCTGGAGCGTTCCTGGGCGAAACCGTTCGGGGATGATATTTTTCCAAAGATTGATGAGAGAAAATTCGCGGATTTCTACAGCGACAAGAGCCCGAGACCGAACACGCCGGTGAATATCGTGATCGGCGGCATGCTGCTGGAAGAGCTGCTGGACATGACCGATGAGGAAATGATAGAAACACTGAATTTTGATGTGAGATTCCAGTACGCGCTTCACACAACGGTTTATGATAACCAGCCCTTCAGCACCAATACCTTCCGCCGGTTCCGAGCAAGAAACGAGGCGAATACCGGGAAAACCGGGGAGAACCTGCTGGATTCCTATATGAAGGAACTGATCACTCTGGTGAGGAACAGCTCGGATCCAAGGCTCAATCCGCTTTTGAGACGTATTCGGGAAAAAGAGAAGGCGGCGGCACAAGCTGCGCGTTGCAAGAATTGATCGCAAATGATACAATATCTTCTAATTGAATCAGAGAAAAGAAGCAAGTTTTACAGATAATACACCTGGGGAGGTATCGTAATGAGACAGTTCCGTAAATCATCAAAGCTGGATAATGTATTATATGATGTCCGTGGACCGGTTGTAGCTGAGGCGGCACGCATGGAGGAGGAAGGAAAGAAAATCCTGAAGCTGAATATCGGAAATCCGGCCACCTTCGGCTTTACGGCTCCGGACGAGGTAATCCATGATATGATGAGCAACCTTGCGGACTGCGAGGGGTATTCCGATTCCAGGGGCCTTTTTTCTGCCAGAAAAGCAATTATGCAGTATTGTCAGCTGAAGAAGATCCCGAACCTTGATATCAAGAACATCTATACCGGAAACGGTGTCAGTGAGCTGATCAACCTTGCTCTTCAGGCGCTGCTGGAGGACGGGGATGAGATCCTGATTCCCGCGCCGGATTATCCGCTGTGGACAGCCTGCGCGACTCTTGCAGGAGGCAAGGTGGTTCATTACATCTGTGACGAGCAGGCAGACTGGTATCCGGATATTGAGGATATTGAGAAAAAGGTTACCGATAAGACAAAGGCGATTGTCGTAATCAACCCGAACAATCCGACGGGCGCGGTTTATCCGAAAGAGGTTCTCGAGGAGATTGTAAGAGTCGCAAGGGAACACCAGCTTATCATTTTCTGTGATGAAATCTATGATCGTCTCGTCATGGACGGTATCAGCCATACCTCCATTGCTTCTCTGGCGCCGGATCTGTTCTGCGTAACCTTTTCTGGACTCTCAAAATCGCATATGATCGCCGGCTTCCGTGTCGGCTGGATGGTATTTTCCGGCAACCTTGAAATGGGCAGAGACTATCTGGAGGGCATCAACATGCTTTCCAATATGAGGCTTTGCTCAAATGTTCCGGCACAGTCTATTGTCCAGACAGCTCTGGGAGGATATCAGAGTGTGGAGGAATATCTGGTGCCGGGAGGAAGAATTTATGAGCAGAGAGAGTGCGTGTACAACCTGCTGAAGGATATTCCTGGCATCAGCGTTGTAAAACCGAAGGCGGCCTTTTATATTTTCCCGAAGATCGACACGGAGAAATTCAACATTACCGATGACATGAAGTTCGCCTATGATTTTCTCTACCAGAAACAGGTTCTGATCGTCCAGGGCACCGGATTCAACTGGATTGCACCGGATCACTTCCGGATTGTCTATCTGCCGCACAGAAGAACGCTTCGTTCCGCGTGTGCAAAGCTCGGAGAATTTCTTCAGTACTATCGGCAGTGACAGATATTATTAAGCGGAGCACCGATTAAGGATCCGCCTTACTTTATGCGAACAGTGAGCCGCAGCTGAATGCGAAGTATTCGTGTGCGGCGAGCGTCGCGA
>OMUU01000059.1 GCA_900314295.1 uncultured Lachnospiraceae bacterium
TCCGCAGCTCAAAAAAACAGGATAAAACTTTGTTACAGCCAGTTTGCGAATGGCAGCAGGACTGTAAAATCCTTGCCGAATATAGTTGTGAGTGAACAGTAACGTGCCGCTGACAATGTGATGATTTTCTTCACAATTCATCTGTTCATTTCGACGGAAACAAGTTATTATTAAGATTGTAACAAACAGACACAGTTATCGCAAAGTGAAGGAAATAATGCGAAATGTCTCATTACAGAAGCGCACTAGATACGGAAGAATGAGGCAGGAACAGGAGAATACTATGAGAGAAATTCTCATTTCTACAGAAAGCGGATCAGACCTTCCCGAAGAGCTTATCAGACAATACCAGGTGCATGTCATACCCATGCATGTCATCATGGACGGAGAATCCTTTGACGACGGGCACTTTCCCATCGACCGGGTCTTTGATTACTTTGAGGAGACCGGGAGGATTCCAACCACATCGGCAGTCAACGAGGGGGAATATATTGATTTTTTTCATAAGCTGCAGAGCGAGCATCCCGGCTGCGTGATCTATCACTTTGCCTACTCCTCCGTCGCCTCCAGTACATATGACCATGCGAAGCTTGCTATCGACGATGAGGGTTTTCAGGATATCTTTCTGATCGATACAAAATCCGTTTCCGGCGGCTGCACCGCACACATCTCGGAAGCTTACAAGCGGATTCAGGAACGGAAAGATTCGGTGACAGATTATGCCGCTTTCGCCGAAGAGCTGCAGGCTCTGGCCGACCATATCGAATGTCAGTTCATTCCGGCCACACTGGCCTATCTGCGTGCGGGCGGCAGAGTCTCCAATGCCTCCTATATTGCAGCAAACATTCTGAACCTGAAGCCTCTGATTGAGATCGACCGGGACGGTCATCTGATCGCAACGAAGAAATACCGCGGCTCGATGCGCAAGATTGTCGAAAAGTTTTACAAAGATTTTCTGGAGCGCTATGACTGCCGGAAGGACACCCTCTACCTCATGTATGGCAAGGGCCTTGCCCAGGAGGTTCTGGACCGAATGAAGGAAATTGCTCTCGAACACGGCTTCCAGCACACACAGTACGTCATGACCGGCTGTACCATCTCCTGCCACGGAGGAAAGGGAGCCATCGGTATTGCGGCAGTTACCCGATAATCTCATGCTGCAGACCGTACTACAGACTGCATCGATTCTGTTCCTCATGCAAGCCGTTTTACATCGCGCGTGATGCGAACGATTATTTACAATTATTTACAATCGTATTTTCACCACACAACGAGATAAAACACGCTGCGCGAGTTTTAACTCACTATCGCAGCGCTCGCCGCACACGAATACTTTGCATTCGGCTGCGGCTCACTGTTCGCTTAAAAAAAGGGGCTGGAAAATCCAGTCCCTTATCTCTTATATAAAACTGGAAAATCCAGTCCCTTATCTCTTTTATAAAAAAGTCTCTCACCCCTCCCAACTCCATGCGGCAGGGATTTTATTCGTACGTTAACAGTACCCGTAAAAGTAAGATTTTGATGTTATTCAATAAGCATGGCATCCCCGAAACTGAAAAAGCGGTATTTTTCCTGCACGGCTATTTTGTAGGCGTTCATGATGTGCTCCTTCCCCGCAAAAGCCGATACCAGCATGATCAGTGTAGACTCGGGAAGATGGAAATTCGTGATCAGCCCGTCCATGATCTTGAATTGATAGCCGGGGTAGATAAAGATATTGGTCCAGGCACTGCCAGGCTGAAGAATTCCGTTCTCGTCCGTCGCAGATTCGAGGGTGCGGCAGCTGGTGGTCCCTACACAGATCACCCGGCCGCCGGCCGCCTTCGTTTCGTTGATAATCTTCGCCTGATCCGGCTCCACAATATACAGCTCCGAATGCATCTGGTGCTTCGTCACATCCTCCACCTTCACCGGACGGAAGGTTCCGAGCCCGACGTGAAGGGTGACATGCGCGATCTTCACTCCCTTATCCTGAATCTGCTGCAGCAGCTCTTTTGTGAAATGAAGTCCCGCCGTAGGCGCTGCCGCAGAACCGTCATTTTTCGCATAAACGGTATTATAGCGGCTGCGATCCGTAAGCTTGTGCTTGATGTATGGCGGCAGCGGCATTTCGCCCAGCCTATCCAGAATCTCTTCAAAAATTCCTTCATAATGGAACTGAATAAACCGGTTTCCATCTTCCGTCACATCGACAACCGTCCCGGTCAGAATTCCCTCATGACCAAAGACAAGCTCGGTTCCTACCTTGCACTTTCTTCCCGGCTTAACCAGTGTCTCCCAGATATTGTCTTTTTTTCTGGTTAAAAGCAACACCTCGATGAGCGCGCCGGTATCCTTCTTCGTCCCATAGAGCCGGGCCGGAATGACCTTCGTATCGTTGATCACCAGACAATCCTTATCCGTCAGATGATCGATCACCTGTGTAAAGTGCTCGTGCCGCACTTCTCCGGTTTTTCTGTCCAGACACATCAGTCTCGAGGAGCTTCTGTCCTCCAGAGGATCCTGCGCGATCAACTCCTGCGGCAGATCATAATAAAAATCACTTGTTTTCATCGGCATGTTCCTTCTTCTCCTTCTGAACGCCGGCTTCTGACGGGCGTTTATAAAAGCTGTGGTAATACTTTTCCGGATAAAAGACCTGATCCGAAGCCGTCAATACGCTCTTCCCGTCCTTTACTTCGACGATGCTGACCGCACAATTCATCGGGACTCCTCCGTGCCAGAAATCCGAGGTATCCTCGTACACATTATGGAGAAACGCGCGAATGGCGCATCCGTGCGTGGATACCAGAATCGTCTTGTCCTGAAGCTCCGGGTTATGAATCAGTTCCTCATAAAAATCATGCGTTCTCGCCAGGACATCGTGGATGCTTTCACCTCCCGCCGGCGGTACGTAATGATAGGCATCCTCCTGAAATCTCACATAATCCTTCATGGGAATCTGCATCTTTTCCGGATGGTTAATATCACAGCTGAGCCCTTCCCAGATCCCGAAGCCGATTTCCTGTATCCGCGGTTCCCGGATAATCGGGATCCCGCGGTCTCCGACGATAATCTCCGCCGTATGAAGTGCCCGGATCAGAGGGCTCGAATAACAGATGTCGAACGGAACATCTCTGAGCGCCTTTGCCGTCATCTCTGCCAGCAAAACCCCTTCCTCGTCCAGATCGCTTCCCTTCTGCCCCTGCAGGCGTCTCTCCTTATTCCATGATGTCTCACCGTGACGAATCGCATATATCTTCATTTCTGTCATTCCTCTTTACTGCCGGAGTTCAATGCCAAGGCTGCCCAGTCCATTCAGGATCTTCTTCATCGCCGATGCGATCTCCGCCTCTTCCAGCGTCTTCTCCTTCGAGCGGAAGGTCAGAGAATATGCCATCGATTTGTGACCGGCCTCAACCTGCTCGCCTTCGTAAATATCAAACAGCTTCAGATCCTCCAGAATCCGTCCGCCTCTCTGGCGGATCATCTTCTCAATCGTCGCCGCTTCGATCTCTTTCGGGACAACCATCGAAATGTCGCGGGTCACTGCCGGGAATTTCGCGATTCCCTCGAACTTGCGGTCAAAGGATGCAAACGGCAGAACCGATGGCATATCCAGAACCGCCACATAGGTGCGCTCGCCGATTCCATAATTTTTCTGAACCATCGGATGAACCTCTCCGAGAAAACCGATAACATTTCCATCGTATTTCACAAGGGCCTGACGTCCCGGGTGAAGGAATGGCTTTCCGGCATTTGCGTCATACTCCACACGGTCATGCATTCCGATCTGGCTGAGGAACTCCTCGACAACGCCCTTCATGTCGTAGAAGTCTCCCTTTCCATAGAATCCAAGCGTGAACTGCATTCTCTCGTCCGGCAGCTCGGTCAAGGGCAGCGCCTTCGGAATATAGATGTTGCCAAGCTCATAGAGACGGACGTCCTTGTTGCGGCGGTTATAGTTCGTCGAAAGCGAGGTCAGCATACCGTTCAGAGAGGTGGTTCGCATAATGGAAAAATCCTCGCCGAGTGGGTTTGAAATCTCAATGGCGGTTCTCATCGGATCCTCCTCCGGAATCAGCAGCTTGTCAAAAGCCTTCCGGCTCTCGAAGGAATAACACATTCCCTGAGAGAACCCGCAATATTCCGCAACATCTCTCGCCTTTGCCTCTACCCGGTTCTTAAACGATAATCTTCCGGTCGTCGCTTCTCCGGTCGGGAGCGTCGTCGGAATGTTATTGTACCCGAAGAATCTCGCCACCTCCTCGGCAATATCGCAGGTCCTGTGGATATCCTGGCGGAAGGTCGGAGCCACAATCTCGTTCGTCTTTTCGTCATATGTAAGCTCTACGGACGCCAGGTACTTCAGCTGCTCCTCCGCGGAAAGCTTCGTCCCGAGAAGCTGATTGATTTTCTCCGGTTCGAAAGGAACTCTGGACTCTTCCCTCTTCTCCGGATAAATATCCACAGCTCCTCCAACCACTTCACCGGCGCCGAACTCCTCGATGAGCATGCAGGCGCGGTTCATGGCTTCAAGCGCCGTATTCGGGTCCAGCCCCTTGTCGAACTTCCTGGACGCATCCGTCTGATGGCCGATCTTCTTGGACGAGAGTCGGATATTGGTTCCGTCAAAGCAGGCCGCTTCAAAGAGCATGGTATGCACATGATCCGTGATCATGGAATTCTCTCCGCCCATGATTCCGGCAAGCCCCACTGCTTTTTCCTCATCACGGATGGTCAGGATGGAGGAATCCAGCGTGTACTCCTTTCCGTCCAGCGTTGTGAATTTCTCACCGTCATCGGCGCGTCTCACAACGATGTGCTTTCCGGAAATCGTATCCAGGTCATAGGCATGCATCGGCTGTCCGTATTCTTCCATCACAAAATTTGTGATATCGACAACGTTATTGATGGGACGGATTCCGTTAGAGGCGAGACATCTCTGCATCCATTTCGGGGACGGAGCCAGATGGATGTTCTTTACTACTCTCGCTGTATAGCGCGGACACAGATCCTTATCTTCTACGGTGACCTTGATATAGTCATTCACATCCTCCTGATTACCGGTTTCTTTGATCACCGGAGGACAGAATTTCTTATGGAAGGTTGCCGCTGCTTCGCGGGCAATTCCGATCACGCTGTAGCAGTCTACGCGGTTTGATGTAATTTCATATTCAAAATTCACATCATGAAGCCCCAGTGCCGCAATCGCATCATCTCCCGGCTTCACCCCGTCTTCCGGTGCGAACTCATACAGACCGCTTTCCGGCGCCTCCGGGTAAAACTCTCTCGAGCTGCCAAGCTCCTCAATGGAGCACATCATTCCATGCGAAGGAACTCCGCGGAGATTTCCGTCTTTGATCTCGATGCCTTCCTCCGGAAGCGCACCGCCGTCGTGGCCTCCCGCAACCTTTCCTCCCGGAAGGACAACCGGTGTCAGCATTCCCTCGTGCGCATTCGGAGCGCCTGTGACAATCTGAATCGTATCCGTTCCGATGTCCACCTGACAGATCACCAGATGATCTGCATCCGGATGTTTTTGGATGGACTTGATCTGGCCGACCACGATATCCTTCAGATTTTTATCCAGCACATCAAAGGTCTCGCACTTCGTTCCGGAAAGAGTCATTCCGTCGAAATACTCCTGAGGGGTGACATCCAGATCCGGTACATATTTTTTTATCCATGAATAAGATGTATTCATTCTCTATCTCCTATATCCAATCAGGGCAATCATTTCATCTTAACAATCATCAGAACTGTTTCAGAAAACGCGCATCATTCTCATACAGAAGGCGCATATCATCGATCTCATACTTCAGCAGAGCGATACGCTCAAGGCCTACGCCAAAGGCAAAGCCCGTGTACGCATCCGGGTCGATTCCGCACATTTCAAGCACATGCGGATGTACCATGCCGCACCCGAGGATCTCGATCCATCCTTCTCCCTTGCAGAAGCGGCAGCCTTTTCCACCGCATTTGAAGCAGCTGACATCCATCTCCGCGCTGGGCTCGGTGAACGGGAAGTGATGCGGACGGAACTTCGTCTTTGTATCCGGTCCGAAGATTTCCTTTGCGAACTCCTCGAGCGTTCCCTTCAGATCCGCAAAGGTAATGTTCTTGTCAATGACAAGGCCCTCAACCTGATGGAAGGAAGGCGAATGTGTGGCGTCCACCTCATCGGCACGGAAAACGCGGCCCGGAGAGATCATCCGGATCGGCAGATTTCCCTGCTCCATTCTTCTGGCCTGTACCGGAGAGGTCTGTGTGCGCAGGACGATATCCTTTGTAATATAGAAGGTATCCTGCTCGTCCTTCGCCGGGTGGTTCGGCGGGATGTTCAGCTTTGTAAAGTTGTATTCGTCATACTCTACCTCCGGTCCCTCTACCACCTCGTAGCCCATTCCGACGAAGATTCTCTCCATTTCTTCCAGGGCAATGGTATTCGGATGGCGGTGTCCGATCTCTGCTTTTTTCGCCGGAAGCGTAACATCAATCGTCTCCCGCTGCATCTTCAGATTCATCTGTTCCATTTCAATCTTCTGCTTTGCTTCCTCGAGCTTTTCCGCGATGGTATCCCTCGCCTCATTGACCATCTGTCCGACCTTCGGGCGGTCCTCAGGCGCAACGTCCTTCATGGATTTCATCAGATTCTTCAGCTCGCCCTTTTTGCCCAGAACATTAACGCGGATCTCGTTCAGAGCATCCGGCGTGTGAACCTTCTGAAGGCTGTCAAGGGTACTGCTGACGATTGCTTCCAGTTTTTCCTTCATTCTTGCATCACTCATGGCTTTTCCTCTCTTTGCTGACCGGCAGAGCCGGCGTGATCTTGTGTATTCTGCGGCACAGCCTGTTTGTTTATACTTATCTGCCATTCCGCCTGCAGGGCACAGGATTTTTCAAATGTACTCCATTACAAAGCGCAACGAGATAAAACACGCTGTGCGAGTTTTATCTCGCTATCGCGACGCTCGCC
>OMUU01000060.1 GCA_900314295.1 uncultured Lachnospiraceae bacterium
TTTTACAGTCCTGTTGCCATTCGCAAACTGGCTGTAACAAAGTTTTATCCTGATTCTATGAAGCTGCGGAACTTCTCAGGCGCAAGCGCCCTCGTCAGACAGTCCTCGCAATCCACTTCTTGAAGAATTCATGGATAAAACTTTTAACAGCCAGTAATGCCCTGGCAAAGGTACTGTAAAATCTTAGCCGTTTTAGGTGGCGCGTGAACAGTAACCCTGTAAGGCATAAATTTTCGCTTGATACAATTGGACGTTGACATTTCATCCAGATCATGGTATTGTAGTGAAGTTGAAAAGAAAGAAGAGCTTCCACTCTCACCTGATCACGGAGGCGTGTCTCAGGTTAATATCGTAGGAGAAAGCAGGAATCATACGAGTTCCGCTTTCTTAGCGTATGGAGTGGATAGCCGTCTGGTTATTCACTTTTTTCTTTTCCGGAGTTAAACGGCAGAATCTCATGAAGGAGGGTAAGGAAATTAATAACGAAGCGATGATCAACGAGCAGATCCGCGACCGCGAGGTTCGTCTGATCGGTGAAAACGGGGAACAGTTAGGCATCATGTCCTCCAGAGAAGCCTTTCAGAAGGCACAGGACGCAGGACTGGATCTGGTAAAGGTAGCCCCAATGGCAAAGCCGCCGGTATGTAAGATTGTGGATTACGGCAAATACCGTTATGAGCAGGCACGCCGTGAAAAGGAAGCCCGCAAAAAACAGCATATTGTAGATATCAAGGAGATTCGTATGTCCCCGAATATCGACGCAAACGATCTGAACACGAAGGTTGGTGCAGCCCGCAAGTTCCTTACAAAAGGCGACAAGGTAAAGGTCACCATCCGTTTCAGAGGCCGTGAGATGGCTCACATGAACGCCAGCAGACCTGTTCTGGACAATTTTGCAAAGCAGGTGGAAGATATAGCCGTTCTGGAGAAACCGGCCAAGATCGAAGGCCGCAACATGAGCATCGTACTGGGACAGAAAAAGAGATAACACACAAGGAGGATTTTAGAAATGCCAAAAATGAAAACCCGCCGTGCAGCGGCAAAACGTTTTGAAGTTACAGGAACCGGAAAGATTGTAAGACATAAGGCTTACAAGAGCCATATCCTGACCAAGAAAACCACAAAGAGAAAGAGAAATCTGAGAAAGGCAGCCGTTCTGGATGCTACAAATGTTCGTCAGATGAAGAGATGCCTGCCTTACATGTAATGATGTCATTTCTGCAATCGCAGTCGCGGAAGAACCGTTGATCGCGGAAGAAACTGCAATTGCGGAAGATATTTTTTCAAAAGGGCAGTAGAGCGGCAGATATATTGCTCTGCCGTTACAGAACAGATTTCATCGAACCAGTTCTATTCTGATATATTATGGTTCATTTGGTTAAGGAGGATAATCGAAAATGGCAAGAATCAAGGGCGGTTTAAACGCTAAGAAAAAACATAACAGAGTATTAAAGCTGGCTAAGGGCTACAGAGGAGCCAGAAGCAAGCAGTATCGTGTCGCAAAGCAGTCCGTTATGCGCGCGCTTACCTCTTCCTACGCAGGACGTAAGGAGAGAAAGCGTCAGTTCCGTCAGCTTTGGATTGCGCGTATTAACGCCGCTGCAAGACTGAACGGACTTTCCTACAGCAAGTTCATGTATGGACTGAAGAAATCCGGAGTGGATCTGAACCGCAAGGTACTGGCTGACATGGCTGTTACCGATAAGGAAGGATTCGCTAAACTCGCTGAGCTTGCAAAGAGCGCTCAGTAAGCACTCATACGATAAAACCCATTGAAAAATCCCGGCTGAGAAATCAGCCGGGATTTTTTCAGGTTAACGAGCAAATCATCGCATTGTCTATTTCTCCGGTTTCCAGACCCGAAGGACATTTTCCATCCGGCTGCTCATTCCAACCAGAAGCTTATCCGCAATCGTGATCGCCGTCATTGCTTCGACAACAACGACCGCTCTCGGGGCCACAATCGGATCGTGCCTTCCGTGAATCTCTATCTCAACCTTTTCTCCGTCCCGATTGACCGTTTGCTGCGGCCTCGCAATAGAAGGAGTGGGCTTGCTGGCACACCGGATCACGATATCAGATCCGTCGCTGATGCCTCCCAGTATCCCGCCCGCATGATTGGTCATTTTCGTGATTCTGCCGTTCTCGTCGACGGTGAATTCATCATTATTCTCCGCGCCGGTCGCTTCCACGACACCAAAGCCGTCGCCGATTTCCACGCCCTTTATTGTGCCGATCGACATGATCGCCTTCGCAAGATCCGCATCCAGCTTGTCAAAAACCGGTTCTCCGACCCCTGCAGGCATTCCCCTGACCACACATTCAATCCTTGCACCGGAGGAATTTTTCTCCGCCATGCACTTTTCCAGATATTCTGAAGCTCTTTCCGCAGCAGCAGCGTCCGGCATATACAGCTTATTGTTCATGATTTCCCGCTCGTCAAAGCTCTGTATCGAAACCGGACCGATTTGTCGCACATAGGTTGTAATCGTGATGCCAAGCTGATCGAGAAGAAGAGAAGCGATTGCCCCCGCAGCGACTCTCCCGATCGTTTCTCTGCCCGAAGACCGGCCACCGCCACGATAATCACGGATGCCGTATTTACTGTCAAATCCGAAATCCGCGTGCCCCGGACGGTATTTGTCCATAATATTGCTGTAGTCCCTGGAACGCTGATCCGCATTGTGCACCATCATCGAAATCGGTGTTCCTGTGGTCACGCCCTCGAAGGTCCCCGATAGAATCTCGATTCTGTCGGATTCTGCCCGCTTCGTCGCGTAACGGCTCTGACCGGGCTTCCTTCGGTCCATGAAAGGCTGAATATCCTTCTCTGTCAGCGGAAGTCCCGCCGGACATCCGTCCACCACAACACCAACGCCCTTGCCGTGGGATTCTCCCCAGGTAGTGACGCGAAAGATTGTTCCAAAAGTTGATCCTGCCATGTTTTTTCTCCTGATCGGTAAAATATAAGGCGGATGGCCGCGATACAATCCATCCGCCTCCGTTATTCATCACTTTAACACAGGAAATTTTTCGTTGCAATCCCTTCCATCCCCGAAAAGCCTGCGCCCCTCACAGAAAGCAATCCGGCAGGTATTTCCCGTTTTCTGCGAAATAAAGGCAACCGCCTCATCGTTGACAAACCCTTCAGCCGGCCCTTATAATTGTAGAAATCAACGCGTCGGCAATGGCTTTACCTTATACAGCCGACCGTCCCGTTTCTCTTATCAACCGTTTCATTACGGGAAAGGAAGTAGATGATACATGGATTTTTTGCGTAAGCTCGAACGAAAACTGGGCAGATATACCATCCGGCATCTTACGGTATACATTATCATGACCTATATTGCCGGTTATATTCTGTACTTCATGGCACTTATGAATCCCACATACAGAAGCGTGTTCAGTTATCTGACCCTGTCACCGGCCCTGATATTAAAAGGTCAGGTGTGGCGTCTGGTCTCCTGGTGGCTGATTCCCCCGTCCTCCCTCAATATATGGACCATTATCATGCTGATCTGCTATTATCAGCTCGGAACTCTCCTAGAACGGACCTGGGGTGATTTTTTCTATGATGTCTACATTTTCTTCGGACTGATCATGACCGTTATCGGTGCCTTCATTCTGTACGCCGTTACCGGAGTAGACTACGGAGCCATGTTCTCTACCTATTACGTCAGCCTTTCTATCTTCCTGGGATTTGCTCTGACTTTTCCGGACCAGCAGATGCTCTTTATGTTCATCATCCCGATCCGCATAAAGTATCTCGCTATCGTGGATGTGGTTTACCTGATTTACGATGTTGTAAGCTCACCCGCATCCATGCGCCTTCCCAGGATCATCATGATCGTCTGCTCGCTTGCGAGCACGATTATTTTCTTCTTCCTCACGCGCGGAATGCACGGAATGAGCAGAAGCCAGCGGCAGACACGGAGAAATTTCCGGCGCTACATGAATGGATACAACATGCGTCGAAACAATTCTCCGTACAACGACGGACAGAACAGTTCTCCGTACGGAAGCAACAGGAACGGAAGTCAGAAGATTGACCGCAGTACCTTCGGCGCCGGCCCCGTTTCTCCGAACAGCGGAAGGCGACCGGTGCACCGCTGTGCCGTGTGCGGACGAACGGAACTTGATGACCCGAATCTGGAATTCCGGTTTTGCTCGAAGTGCAACGGAAACTACGAGTATTGTCAGGATCACCTTTATAACCACAAGCATGTCCAGTAACGTTATACGATACTTTGTGCTACTAACTGTATAAGCTACGGATTGCTCCGTGCTTCGCACTCCCGCAATCCTACAAGTAT
>OMUU01000061.1 GCA_900314295.1 uncultured Lachnospiraceae bacterium
TAGGTAAGGCCTTCTTTGACATTTCAATTGGTCTAGCCGATTAGTGAATGTTCTACTAGATAGCTTAAATTCACGCGCATTTATTTGCCGACTACAAAATGATCTTCTGATCCTCTGATCTTTTTATCTTCTTTTCTGCGCCTTTGCCGCTCAATTCTCCGCTTCAAAGCCCTTCTTAGACGCTCTCCGGCTCAGCTCCTCACCCAGTTTTGACGGTTTTTCGGATTCCTCTTCCCTGACCAGTTGTTTGGCGGCTTCTTTTCTGGTCACATCCTCCTCAAGGGACGCAATACGTCCGAGATCTTCATTGATTTCATCGTCCAGTTCCTTCTCTTCGCCGGTCTCTGTTCCCTTCACCAGCGCATCGGTCACCTTTCCGGTCACTCCCATAACAAGGAAAGTGCTCACAATGGTAATCACGAGAATCGGCACGATGATAGGCTGCAGGTCCGGCCATGCTGTGATCAGACCTACTCCCGCAGGAATGAACATCATCGGCATAACGTCCACCAGGAAGGTTGCCGTTTCATCTACATCCGGAAGCTTGACAATGTGTGTCATCAACAGAACGAGCATGATCACGAGGCCGTAGATGCTGGCCGGAAACGGAAGCGGCAGGAAATGATTCAGGAGTTCTCCCACACAGGATACTGCCAGAATGATCGCAAACTGTTTCATGTACTTCATGACTGTTTTTCCCCTTTGTGCTGCGATAGCTGTTTTGCGGTAAATATCTTTTACATAATAGGAGATCACCCGGAAAATAACTCGTCAGAATCTGCCTTCAAGTAGTTGTTTTTTCGGATTTTCTCTCAAGCGGGCGTTATCCATGCTATACTGTTGTGCGATCAGAATTCAATCGCCGTAAATATGGATCTCGCCAATCCAGACATCATAAATACAGCTCCTACACACAAATACAGATCCTGCAAATACAGGGCGTACAAATTCAGATCCCGCAATCACAGATCTCGCAAATACAGATCTCGCAAATACAGATCCTGCGAATATAGATCTTACAAGTACAGCTGCCGCAAATCATTGATTTTCGCAATAAATAATCTGCATTGCCCCGCACAGAAAGGAGAACCCGACTCATGTATTTCACAGACTATCACACCCACACCCGCTTTTCCTTTGACGGAGCGCCTCACGCGACCATTGACGCCATGTGTCAGGCCGCGATTGAACGGGGCATTTCGGAGCTTGCCATTACTGATCACATGGATATTTTTCACTTGCAGAAGTACAGCTATATCTTGGATTGCCGTCACCTGTATCCCGAGCTTCTGGCCGCAAAGGACCGGTACAAAGGGCGACTGAAGGTCGTCATCGGCGCTGAGCTGGGACAGCCGATGGCGAACCCGAAGGAAGGCCGGCGGTTCCTTTCCGATCATCCGGAGCTTGATTTTGTCATCGGATCCGTGCATCAGATGGAAAATGATCTTGACGTCTATTATTATAATTTTCGTAAGCATGACCCGGTTCAGGTCTATGATCACTACCTGGATCTTCTCACGGAATACGCCGCCGACTATGATTATGACGTCATCGGCCACATCACATATCCACTTCGGTATATGGCTGAGGCAGGCTTTGCCGTGAACATCGAACAATTTCTCGATAAAATTGAAAACCTCTACCGTATTATCATCCGAAGAGACCGCGGGATTGAGCTGAATCTGTCAGGCTTCCGGCAGTCCATGCAGACAACTATGCCGGCCCCTAAGCTTCTGAAGCTTTACTACGAATGCGGAGGCAGAATCCTCACGCTCGGAACGGACGCGCACCGCCCTGAGGATGTGGGTGCATTTCTTCGAGCCGGACAGGATATTGCCTATGAATGTGGCTTCCGGGAACTTACGACCTTTGAGAATCGGACTCCGTCTTTTCATAAAATAATGGGAAAATGAATTTCTCCTCTCATTGACCGGAGGATCCATGGAAGGGGTTCGTGAGCCGAGATAAAAAAAGGAGGCATCGGATGTAATGTCCGGTGCCCCTAACAATAAGCAATTATGTGCTCAATGAACGCTGCGCAAAACAATAGCAGATCTAAACAAGATTTCTTTTCTCCATATCCGTTAGTTATGCTTCAGTTCTTCGACCTGTGCAGCAATTTCAGGCTTTGCCTCTTCCATCATCTCGTCCCAGCCCTCCTCGTAATCGAACGTCACTTCATCCGGATCGTCCTCTTCGATGGATTTCCGGATTCGCTTCACATATCCCTCCAGAAGCTCAAAATCCCTGTCATAGCAGTGAAAGCTGTTCGCACGGTGCGTGTAGCTTCCCACGCTGACTCCCAGTTCATCCGCAATCATCTTCTGAAGCATAATCAGTGCAAAAGCGTTCATGTAGGCCGCCTTACACGCATCATTAGACCGGAACAGGACCTTGCAGCACAGCCTTCCTTCCCGAATGAAATACTGAATGTGCTGCAGGCATGCCGGGTCATCGCTCCCCATATCCGCCTGCTTATCCCTCACTGTCATTACCGCCCGGCGGCTTTCAGGGTTTCTCTTCAGCTCACTCACAATAAACGGAATCTGGTCCGCATATCTCTGATGGTAGGTGTAGACCCAGTTTCCCTTTTCCACCTCAAAATCCAGAATACCGTAAAGCATCTCCTGGCGGTACTGCTCCAGCTCCTTCGGACCCCCGATGAAGCATTTGGAGATCATCGGCTCACTGAGAGGCTCCGCGACACACATGGTCATCGAAAGCTCCTTCTGCCGGCAGTTCCAGTCCGGGCAGGCATTCACGCGTCCGCACGCATCGAGAGCCAGAAGAGCCTTGTGATAAGCCTCCGGAAGATTCTTTCCATATACCATCTTCTCATCCATATCGAAATCATATAACGAATCGGTCATCTGTCCTTCCTTTCTCCTTCATGACAATTAGCATAACTCTGTATATAAAACTGTCCTCCGCGATCCATTTTCTGCGCTCCGACAATTTTCCGCCATAATAAATATCTTCAGGTCACATACAGGCCGCATGGAGTTCGGTCTGTGAGATGATCCAGAGGCATTTTCGTTACCCTTCCCGCGTCCGGAGGAATACAGTACGTTGTGAAAAAATGGTTCATGCTGTACAAAACCTCCTCATCCGAGAAATTTCCCACTGTATCCCGGATCTCAGACAGATTCTCATGAAGCTCTGATGGAGTCATGTTCAGGAAATCTTCGTACGCAAAATCTGCCCCGAAGTACTCCTGCAACTTCCATGGCTTCGATGGGAAATTCCAGTCATAGCGGAAGATGCCAAAAAACTTGATCCAAACCTTTCCGTTCTGGTCCGGATAGATCGAATAATACAGCGCATCTCTCGCCTCTGTCGGATTGTCAAAAAGCTTTTCCTCGCACATGCTTCTGAATCCTTATGAAAAAAAGACCGCCAGCCCCACGACGACTGACGGTTATTCTTTAATGCTACATTATTCTTATATTATAAGCAGTTTAATGAAAACGGTCAAGCCACTCCCCGGTAACAGATTTACTGAAATTTGCAGAAAAAAATGTGCACTTTTTTGTGAGGATTCCCCGCTTCGCCTCGTTAACGACGATTCCGCTTCTCTGTCAGTTTTTAAGTCGGTACAGAATCGGCCCACTTCACCCACTTCACGGCCCACTAATAAAGGAAGGGCTCTCCCGGATGCAAGGGGCCAGCTTCTTTTAAACCGGGCGCTTGGAAAGCATGGTCTCCGTCCGGACACCCTGAATGTTCTTGACCGCCTCATACCCTTTTCATACCATACACTCTCGCAATGCAGCAGATATGTGTATGCTCTCCCATAATTTTACGGTTCCGCAAAGGCAAGTACGCCGATCAGTCCCGGTCCGGTATTCACCGCAAGGGAAGCGTTGATCTGATTGAAATAGATCAACTCTCCCTGTGGGATCTTCTCCTGGAGCATCGCAGCCGTTCGCTTTCCTTCCTCCTCGTCATTTCCGTGAAGAACCGCTAGCCAGCACCTCTTCCCGCCCACGGTCTTTACAATCTCATCGATAACCCTCTGCTTCCCTTTTTTGGCGCCGCGGATCTTTGCCACGGTATAGTAAACCCCCTCCGGGTCACAGGCAATAATCGGCTTCATATGAAGCACATTGGCAATCATGAAAGCCACATTCCCGATACGGCCTCCCTTTTTCAGGTAGTCCAGCGTGTCCATATAGAACATCAGATGAGAATCCTCCCGCTTCTCCTCCATTCTTCTGCAGATCTCATCAAACGGAACTCCTTCCTGTACAAGCTTTGCTGCGTACACCGCGTACACGCCGCTGCCGAAGGAGATATCCTTTGTGTTGTATACATAAGTCGTCAGCCCTTCCACCTCGCCGGCGACCGATTTCACATTATTGACCGTTCCGCTCAGGTGGTCGGAAATATTAACCGAGATGCAATGCGTATAGCCCTCGTCTCTCAGCTTCTCCAGAAAATCCAGGATCTCCCCCGGAGACGGCATCGACGTGCTCGGAATCTCATCCGGAAACCGCTCATAGATGACCTTCGGATCAATATCCACTCCATCCTCGTACTCTTTTTCCGGATAAATTACATGAACAGGCAAAACCCGGATATTATACTTCTCCTGTAAATCCCTGCCGATATCACAGCAAGAATCCGCCATTACAACAATCTTCTCCTGCATAAATCACTCCCTGCAGCCCCTTCGCTGCCATTGTCTCAATATTACTGCTGACCTTATATTAGTTTCATTAATACCCGTTGTCAAGTTTTTCAAAAACCGATCACACGGTTTGCTTGACTCAACCCCACGAATAAAATATACTGTATAAGTCCAGTCGCATGACAGAGACGGACTGCACACCCGCAGGGCGTGCAAGGCTGGCTATGGCTTTGCGACGACAACAGGTATGAGCATGAAGCGGTGTGAAAACACCGCGAGAATGCGAATACCTGTAGCGACGCGAAAGCACAAAGTGCGAAGCGGCGCGTGGACTTATACAGTATGTCATAAGTCCAGTCGCATGACAGAGACGGACTGCACACCCGCAGGGCGTGCAAGGCCGGCTATGGCTTTGCGACGACAACAGGTATGAGCATGAAGCGGTGTGAAAACACCGCGAGAATGCGAATACCTGTAGCGACGCGAAAGCACAAAGTGCGAAGCGGCGCGTGGACTTATACAGTATGTCATAAGTCCAGTCGCAATATATTTACACCGGGGGAGATGAAGCAAATGCCAGCCACACGCGAAGAACAGATTGCAGAAAGTCTGAACCGCTTTCAGATGCCTGCCTACACGCAGATTCCGAATGTCGGACTCTATCTGAAGCAGGTGGTCGCATATATCAACGATTATCTGGACCCGATCCGCGACGACCCGCTGACCGTGTCCATGGTCAGCAATTATGTCAAGCATAAGCTGATCCCGAATCCCATTCACAAAATGTACTACCGTGAACAGATTGCTCTTCTCTTCTTCATCGCGGTTACCAAGTGCGTCCTTTCTCTGGAAGAGATCCGGTTTCTTCTTGCGATCCAGGAAAAAAGCTACGATACGCAGTACTCTTACGAACAATTCCGTCGAAAGCTAGAAGAGGCTTTACATCACATGATCGGCGTGGAGGACAGAATCCCGCCCGCGTCGAGCGATGATTCCGAGGGGCATATTCTGCTTCGCAATACGGTCATCACGATTTCTCACAAGATTTACATGGACCGCTATTTTTACTATGCCCAGCTCGCAGAAAACGAGGAAGAAAAATCGGACTCCGGGACACAGGGCCCCGACAGGCAGCCCGGTCGGAATGCGAAATAAACAGAACGACTTACATAAACGAGATAAAACACGCTGCGCGAGTTTTTTCTCGCTATCG
>OMUU01000013.1 GCA_900314295.1 uncultured Lachnospiraceae bacterium
CTTTTACGTTGATTACGCTGTCGGGTTTTTTGTGGGAAAGCATTACAACCGTTTCGACGTGTACAGTTTCACTGAACTGATCATAAGGTTGAACGTATTCAACCCGGAATGCATTCTCTGTCAGGTATTTCAGGTCTCTTGCAAGTGTCGCCGGATCGCAGCTCACATATACGATCCGCTCCGGTTTCATGCGAACCAGCGTCTGCAAAAGCTTTTCATCACAGCCTTTTCTCGGCGGATCTACGACTGCAACGTCCGCACGGATTCCATGCTGTTCCAGCTCGGGGACAACCTCTTCTGCCTTCCCGACGTAAAATTCAGCGTTTTCTATCCCGTTGATCTGTGCATTTCTTCTCGCATCCTCGATAGCCCTCGGAACGATTTCTACACCGATGACTTTTTTCGCTTTACGCGCAAGGAACAGTGAGATCGTCCCGATGCCGCAGTACAGATCCATCACTGTTTCATTTCCATGCAGATCGGCAAGCTCCAGAACCTTCTCATAGATCCGCTGCGTCTGAACCGGATTGATCTGATAGAAGGATGCCGGTGAAATCTGATACCGGACACTTATCCCAAAAGCACGGGATTCCAGGATATCCGTGATATATTCCTGCCCCCAGATTGGCTTTACAGGTCCGTTAAGGATGACATTTGTCCTGCTCGTGTTGCTGCTATATGTAAGACCGGTCACCCCGTCAATTTTCCGCATTCGTGCAACGAGTTCATCTCGAGCAGGAATCCTTTCGCCGTTGATTATCAGGCAGACAATGATTTCGCCGGTCGCAAACCCCTTGCGGATCAAAATGTGGCGGATCAGACCTTTTCCGGTTTCCTCGTTATAGGCCGGGATCCGGCTGTTCTTCATCCAGTCGAGAATCTCATTCAATATCTCCCGGTTCTCCGGGCATCCCAGCAGGCAGTCCGGATTGGAAATGATGGTATGGGTTCTTCCGGCGTAAAATCCTGTGATCGGATTGCCATCCCTGTCCATACCGACCGGAAACTGTGCTTTGTTCCGGTAACGGAACGGTGACTCCATCGGAACAATCGCCTGGATCTCGAGATTTTCAAATCCTCCGATTCGTTTCAGATCATTTCGCACCTTCTCCTCTTTCATTGCCAGCTGTGCCGGATAGGACATCATCTGCAGCTGGCATCCACCACACTGGCGCGCAACAGGACAAGGCGGATCGACTCTGTCGGGAGAAGCCTTCAAGACCTGTTTCAATTTGCCATAACCATATGACTTCTTGACTTTTGTGATAAGGACTTCCACTCTGTCCCCCGGAACGGTATCCTTAATAAAAAGCGTATAGCCGTCCTCTGTACGTCCGATTCCGGCGCCATCCTGTCCAAGGTCAATGATATCTGCTGTCACCGTGTCATTTTTTCTGTATTCCATTTTTTTCTCCTGAAAAAACGGACGACTTTCTGATCGCTCAGATCGACGCCCGTTCTCTGGTTCCAACCCTTTCATTTCCTGTTTCTGAAATCTCATTTCAGATCATCCAGATTCCCTGTCCTGCGGATATTGGATTCAAATATCCGGTTAAACCCGAGCCACTCATCGACCGGTTTCTGGGCATTGGACTTGAACAGCTCCGTCATGGTCTCCAGACGGGCGTCCGCATTATCCGCCAGATTCAAGGCGAGCGCCTCGGCGAGTGCCGGTTTCTTCGGAGACCCATACTCATATTCCCCGTGGTGTGCGAGGATACAATGCTTCAGATCTGACTCCAGCGTTGCCGGGAATCCCGGAATGGATCTGGCCGTATCGTGAATCATCTCGGCTCCGATCATAATATGTCCCAGAAGCTGACCGTCGTCGGTGTAATCATTCTGCGGAAATGATGAAATCTCTGCTGTTTTTCCGATATCATGACAGATCGCCGCTGTCAGAAGCAGATCCGAGTTCAGAATCGGATAATATTTCGTAAAGAAGTAACACATATTTGTGACATACAGCGTGTGCTGCAAAAGTCCGCCTACAAAGGCGTGATGAATCGTCTTTGCCGCTGAAGCATTCTTGAATCGTTTGATGAATTCCGGATCGTCGACAAAGTAATGATTCAGCAGCTGGTGCAGATAAGGATTTTTGACCTTGTTGACAAAATTCAGGAGGGCCCCGAACATTTCATCGACATTCTTGTCGCTCGTCGGCAGATAATCCGAAGGCTTGTACTCTCCCTCCTTCGCAACGCGTACCCGCTTCAGGGAGACCTGAAGGGATCCGTTATATCTCGACACATCGCCGATGATGTCTACGTAATCGAGTGCGTCAAAATCATCGATACCCGGTGAATCCGGGTCCCAGATTTTGCAGTCGACCGTTCCCGTCTTGTCCATTAAGATCACATTTTCATAATTCTTGCCATTCTTTGTCGTAGCGGAGGCTTTGGATTTAACCAGATAAATTCCGCTGATTTTCATTCCTTCATTCAGTTCCTGAATATATAACATGCAAGTCTGTCCTTCCCGTTATTTTTCTCCAAGTGTTGCACTGAACGTAACCTGTGCATACCCGTCGGCTCCCTGCCTCATGGCCGTGACCGTGATGACATTATTCGCCTTAAGCTTTGACAGAATATTTTCCAGGTCCTGAACCGTCCGGATCTTCTTACCGGAAATTTCCGTGATGACATCATATTCCTTGAATCCCGCGAGCATCGCGGGTGAATCCTGCGTTACCTCAGTAACCAGAAGACCGACAGGAATTCCCGTGGTCTTCGAAAGACTTTCCGTGACCTCTCTCCCCTTGATTCCGAGATATGCGCCTGTCTCATTATTCGACAGTTTTTGTATCAGGGACTTGATGCCGGAGATGGAATAGGCAGTGATTGTTGTACCTCCATCACCGATATTCTGCGGGATAAAGCCGATGATCTCGCCCTTTATATTCACCAGAATGCCGCTCGACGTGCTGCTTCCCTCGATGTCTGTCGTGAGAATGCCGTATTCGGAATCCACGGCGGACATCTTATTTGAAACAGAGGTTACCGTTCCGTTTGCAACGATATCACTATATCCCATTAGGTTTCCGAGTGCAAGCACCGGATCTCCCTGGCGAACAGAATAGGAATTTCCAAGTGGAGCGACTGTCATCCCGCTTTTTGCCCTTTCGCTGATGTCAGATGGCGCAATTGTCAGCACAGCCAGACCCGTATTGGAATCCGACTTTCTCAGCGACGCCTTAACCATGGAGTTGTCACTGAATTTGACCATAGTATTGTCAGATCCCTCTACCGCACTACTTTCTGTCAGAATATAGTCGTTGTCATCTGTCTGCGCGATCAGAATACCGGCTACCTGCTGCTGTGTCTGATAGTCCTCATTGAAATAGTCAAGCTGACTCGTGATGCCGATGACTTCGACAAGCGAACTTTTCGCTTCCTCGGCCGTCTTCAGCATATCCTGATAAAGCTGCTGATATTGCTCCGGTGTAATCCCGTTCGAAACGGTATTTTTCTCTGTGCCGTTTTCGTTTGTATTTTCCGCAGACCCTTCCGTGTATTCGGATCCCCCATCCGTTTCACTTTCCGATGTAGCGTTGGACGTGACAGAGGGTGCGCCGGATTCTGTCGGACAAGGAGATGTTTCTTCCTCTCCGGATACAGAGGAGACCGTGACGGAAGATACCGTGAGTACCCGTTCTCCTGAAGAGGAAGAGACGGATTCCGGAACCTCCGCGTTGGAATCCTCCGGTATCGTGATTTTATCGCTATCGATCCCGAGGACTTTTTTCGCGGCCGGATAAACTCCCGCATGTACAAAAGCGGAAACTACACCGATTGCCGCACCGATTCCCACTACAGAGAGGATGCGCAGAAGCACAGCCCTGCGATTTTTGGGTTTTTTACGGATCACTTGATTGATGAACTGATACGAATTCTCCCCACCAGCTCCTTCCTCTGATGAATGATCTGCGGATGACTGATCTCTAAATTCCTCAGCCCCGGGCTTCTCTATTTTTTCTATTTTTCTCTCTGATTCCGGATTTGTTTGATTTATATCATCCTTCATAAGATTTCTCCTGAGAGTGTGCGGGCTCTGACCTGCCAGGTACCCATTCAACGAGATAAAACGGCTGTGCGAGTTTTATCTCGCTGTCGCGTCATCATGAGCCAAGGAACAGCGAGCCTTATTATTCTCAAATTAACGAAGTAACTATACCAGAGACATATGAACATTTTATGAATACCCTCCGGTTTCTGCCGGGTTTTTACTTCGTTTTTCCTTCAAAAGGTTTCGTAAATCTGATTTTTAGAGTATGATATACAAAGGATTTTATAGCCTGAAATACATAAACTTAGAAATCACATAAACACAAGATACAAGGATATAGCAAATATGAACGAACGAGCACTTAGAGTACTGGAATACGATAAAATACGAAAGAAGCTTGCTTCTCACGCCACGAGCGGCCCCGGCCGACAGAAATGCATGGACCTCGAGCCTTCTTCCGATATCGGTGAAATCCGAAGGCTGCAGCAGGAGACGACAGATGCCGTCAGCCGTCTCCTTCGTAAGGGAAGCATCTCTTTCGGAAATACCAGAAATATTGGTCCTTCTCTGAAGCGCCTGGAGGTCGGAAGTGCCCTCTCCATGACGGAGCTTTTGAATATTGCAGGTCTTCTGGAAAACGCGGCAAGAGTAAAATCCTACGGAAGGCACGAAAACAATGACACCGGAACAGATTCTCTGGATGAAATTTTTGATCTTCTTGAGCCTCTGACTCCACTCTCTACGGAGATCCGGAGATGTATTCTGTCCGAGGATGAGGTTGCCGATGATGCGAGCTCTACATTGAAAAACATCCGCCGCCAGATTCAGGTCTGCGGCGAGAGGATACACTCCACGCTGAATCAGATGATGAACGGTCCTCTCAGAACCTCGCTGCAGGATGCCGTGATTACGATGCGCGACGGAAGGTACTGTCTTCCGGTAAGAGCAGAAAACCGTGGAAATGTTCCCGGAATGGTACACGATCAATCCTCGACCGGCGCGACGCTCTTCATCGAGCCTATGGCCGTCGTAAAGCTCAATAATGACATCCGGGAACTGGAAATTAAGGAGAAAAAGGAAATAGAAATCATCCTGGCAAACCTGAGCAATCAGGCGGCCGAGCATATTGAGGATCTGGAATATGACATGCAGAATATGACCGAGCTTGATTTCATTTTTGCCAGGGGCGCACTTTCTCTGGAAATGAATGCCTCGCAGCCTATTCTCAATACGGAAGGCAGGATCTCTCTTCGAAAGGCCAGACACCCCCTGATCGAGAAACATCGCGTTGTTCCGATTGACATCCGTCTCGGTATCGACTTTGATCTGCTGATTGTGACCGGTCCCAACACCGGTGGAAAAACCGTTTCTCTCAAAACGGTGGGGCTTCTTACACTCATGGGACAGTCCGGCCTGCACATACCGGCGTTGGACCGCTCTGAACTCGCGGTTTTCACCGAGGTTTACGCAGACATCGGTGACGAGCAGAGCATTGAGCAGTCTCTGTCGACATTCAGTTCTCACATGACGAACATCGTAAGCTTTCTGGACAAGGCGGACCGCAATTCTCTCGTATTGTTCGATGAGCTCGGCGCGGGCACGGATCCCACCGAAGGCGCTGCGCTCGCTATTGCGATTCTCTCCTATCTTCATGGCAAGGGAATCCGCACCATGGCGACGACGCATTACAGCGAGCTGAAAATTTTTGCTCTGAGTACACCGAAGGTGGAAAATGCATCCTGTGAATTTAATGTGGAAACCCTTCGTCCGACCTATCGCCTTCTGATCGGCGTTCCCGGCAAATCAAACGCCTTCGCTATTTCGCAGAAGCTCGGACTTCCGGATTATATCATTGACAGCGCGAAACAGCAGATCAGCGAACAGGATGAGTCCTTTGAGGATGTTCTTACCTCCCTCGAACAGAATCGTATCCAGATGGAAAATGACAGGCGAGCCATCCAATATGAGAAGGACCAGCTTGACAAGAAGGAGAAGGAGCTTCAAAACCGCGTCCGGACTCTTGAACAGCAGAAGGACAAAATCATCCGGAAGGCGAACGAAGACGCACACAGCATTCTCCAGGAGGCGAAGGACTATGCGGACCAGACCATGAAGGATTTCCGCAGATTCGGTAAAAATGCCATCAATTCCGGAGAAATGGAACGAAAACGGAATGAGCTTCGAAAGCAGATGAACAAGACCGAGAGCAGCCTTGCGATGAAGCCCGCAGAACGGCCGAAGAAGGCGCTGAAGGCTTCGGATCTTCAGCTCGGGGATTCCGTTCATGTTCTCAGTCTGAATCTGAATGGAACAGTAAGCTCCCACCCGGACAGCAAAGGCTACCTTTTCGTGCGCTGCGGTATTATCCGCACAAAGGTTCACATCAGTGACCTCGAGCTTGTTGACGAGCCGGTCATCACCTCGAAGCAGCTCTCCCGCACCAGCACGGGAAAGGTCCGTATGTCGAAGGCCATGACCGTTTCATCGGAAATCAACGTCCTTGGCAAGACGGTTGACGAGGCAGTTGCAGAGCTGGACAAATATCTGGATGACGCCTATATTGCCCACCTGAACAGCGTGCGGATCATCCACGGAAAGGGTACCGGCAAGCTCAGAAAAGGCATTCACGATTATCTCCGGCGGCAGAAGCATGTAGACAGCTTCCACCTGGCCGAATACGGGGAAGGAGATGCCGGTGTCACCATCGTAAATTTTAAGAAATAACAACAAATGAACGATCCGGAAGGAGGCCGGTCATGGCTGTTAAACAGAAGATACTCATCGTTGATGATGACAATAATATTGCGGAATTAATTTCCCTGTATCTGACAAAAGAATGCTTTGAATGCAAAATCGTAAATGACGGAGAGGCTGCCCTGAAGGCCTTTCCAAGATTTCGTCCGGACCTGATTCTTCTGGATCTCATGCTTCCCGGAATGGACGGCTATGAGGTATGCCGGGAGATCCGTCACAAATCCAAGGTGCCGATCATCATGCTCTCCGCTAAGGGAGAGGTTTTCGACAAGGTTCTCGGCCTCGAGCTCGGTGCGGATGATTACATTATCAAGCCCTTTGATTCCAAGGAGCTGGTTGCCCGCGTGAAAGCCGTGCTCCGGCGTTTTCAGAACACCGCTGTACAGCGCGAGGAGGAACCGGAAACCGTTGCAAAACCCGCAAAATTGGTGGAGTATCCGGACCTTATCATCAATCTGACCAACTATTCCGTGACCTATCGGGGAGAAAACATTGAGATGCCTCCGAAGGAGCTGGAGCTTTTGTATTTTCTTGCATCTTCCCCGAATCAGGTGTTTACGAGAGAACAGCTTCTAGACAATATCTGGGGATATGAATACATCGGCGACACAAGGACAGTAGATGTCCACATCAAGAGACTTCGCGAGAAAGTCAATGGGAATGGCAACTGGGCAATTGCAACGGTCTGGGGAATCGGATATAAGTTTGAAGTGCTCAAGAAGTGAGAGTGAGAGAATCGTAAGAAACTATGCGAAGCCATAAAATCATCCATAAATTCATCCTTATCTACATCGTCATCGGCCTGGCAGTTTTCATCTTCCTCTCGACGGCGGGATCCTCCATGATTCAGAAGAAGGTCTTGAATTACGAAAGTCTGAATCTGTATGAGGAGGCATCGAATATAGCAGAGGACCGTTCGATTCTCACATACTCCCGCTCAACTACGGACGGAATCGCAGAAGCTCCAACCGACAACGAGGCCCAGAGACTCTACGACAGCCTCTCCCGGCTTGCTCTGTATCAGGAATGTCAAATCTGGCTGATCAGTCCGAAGGGCAAAATCTATATGAATACCGCTGAACCCTTTAGTTCATATGTACCGGTGACCCTTGACGGATTTGATCCGGTTGCGCTCGGCTCTGATTATTACAGCATCGGGAACTTTTTCGACTCCTTTGACACCGATCACCTGAGTGTCATGATCCCGATCACTTCAAATCTGAATATCCGCGGATACGTCGCCATACACATGGACATGAAGAAAAATATTTCCCTCAGGGAAGGTATTCTCGCAAAGGTCCATGTCATGACGGCAGCTGTATACTGCGCTTTTTTATCAGTACTGGTTCTGCTTTACTTTTCGATTCTTCGTCCTTTAAAAAAAATCACCGTCGGAACAGAGAAGTTTGCCGAGGGCGATTTGAAGTACAACATCAAGGTCAAATCACAGGATGAGATGGGGCATCTCGCCGCGTCTCTGAATGTCATGTCCGATCAGATCAGCAAGAGCGACGAATATGAAAAGCAATTCATTGCGAATGTCTCCCACGATTTCCGCTCCCCGCTGACCTCCATCAAGGGATTTGTCGAGGCAATCCTCGACGGAACGATTCCCGCGGAGATGCAGGAACGCTATCTGCGCATTGTCCTGAGCGAGACCGACCGTCTGACAAAGCTCACGAACGGCATTCTGACCCTGAACAGCATGGACCAGAAGAAAAATCTGCTCCACATCAACGTCTTTGATCTCAACGAGGTAATCCGAAACTCCGCGGCCTCCTTTGAAGGGATTTGCAAGCCGAGGCAGATTTCCTTTCAGCTCACACTGACGGGCGAAACCCTTCCCGTTCTGGCGGATCAGGGCAAAATCCAGCAGGTTCTTTATAATCTGATCGACAACGCGATTAAGTTCAGCAAAGACGGCTCCGTCATCGAACTGGAAAGTGATATCCGTCATGACAAGGTCTTCTGCACCGTCCGCGATCACGGCGCCGGCATCCCGAGAGCATCGCTGAATAAGATCTGGGATCGTTTTTACAAGAGTGACACGTCGAGAGGACGTGAGCGAAAGGGAAACGGACTCGGTCTGTCTATCGTGAAGGAAATCATTAATCAGCATAAACAGACGATAACCGTGATCAGCACGGAGGGCGTGGGTACAGAATTTATCTTCTCCCTGAAACCGGCGCCTGAAGATCTTGCGGATACATCGATCATTGCGCAGGTGTCTCAGCAGGACCGGGAATCCTGAACCGGTATCCCGGTCCTCAGGTTCTCCAGGTATAGTTTCGAAGCTTTCCTTCTTCCAGCATGCCTTCGAAATTATGCTGGCGAAGAGCCTCATATAGAACGATCGACACCGAATTGGCGAGATTCAGAGACCGGATGGTGTCCAGCATCGGAATCCGTATCGTAGTTGCCTGATTGTCGTATAAGATTTCCTCCGGAATACCCGCACTTTCCTTTCCGAACATGATGAAACAGTCATCCTCATATGTCACATCTGTATAACACCGGGGCCCCTTTGTGGAAGCGTAATAAATTTTTGCCCCGGGATGCTGCTCCAGAAAATCCTCGTAGTCGATATATCTGGCGACATCCAGATTATCCCAGTAATCCATGCCCGCTCTCTTGATCGACTTTTCCGACAGGTGAAATCCGAGCGGCTCGATCAGGTGAAGACTCGCTCCTGCCGCTACGCAGGTGCGGCCGATATTGCCGGTATTTGAAGGTATCTCCGGCTCATGAAGAACGATATTAAAATGTGCCATAATTCTCCCGCTTCTTTCTTATTGATCTGTTAAAAAACTGCCATTTCTTATCAGAAAAGCACTCATACGATACTTTACATCATAAACTGCATAAACTGCGGATTCCTTCGTGCTATGCACTCCCGCAATCATATAGGATTCATTTTGTACAGTTCATCCTGCTGCGGCTTGTCCAGGTAACGAATTTCTCCACAATTGTGCAGGATTCTGTCCCTTCCGGGGGTCGTCCTGCCGATGACCTTCGCCGGGATCCCTGCGCTTTCGAGCTTATCTGCCAGAGCCTCTCCATTTCCGGAAAGGATAAGAAGCGACCCCTCTGAATAAATCTGATACGGGTTCCGATCAAAAAACTCACAGATCTCCACAGTTTCCTGGCGGATCGGTATCTCACGCAGGTCGACTTCCAGTCCTGCGCTCTCCGCCTCTGCAAGCTCCCAGAGCGCTCCGAACACGCCTCCCTCTGACACATCGTGCATCCGGATCGTTTTCCGGTCCGCCCACGCGATTTTCGCCTCGGGCACAACGGAAAGGCTGTTTCTAAAATTCTTCGCTGCCCCGATAATCTCCCCGGTGAATCTTTGTGACAGTGTCCTCTCATATTCTGAGGCAAGCAGCATGGAAGCTGCGATTGCCGCCGATTTTGTCATCACGATGTCCATGCATCGAAACGGCTTGTCCTTTCTGATTTCCCGGGAATCATGACATGACTCTCCTTCCGAGTTCTCTCGGATCTTGTCCGCCGACCCGACTCCCGTCACCGCAATAACTTCACGGGATACGGAACGGCTTACTGTGGTATGGCCTCCCGCAATATTCAGTCTGAGACTCTCTGCTGTTTTCTCTGCTGCCCGGACAATGGTCTTCAGCACCCCTTCCTCGGTTCCTTCGGCCAGGACAATGTTTACCACAATCGCATGGCACAAGGCTCCGGAGGCAGCCACATTGTTTACCGCCGCATGAATTGCCAGAATCGTCCGGATCTCCGGGTCCGCACCAATGTCAGGCGATACCGCCGACGAAACCACAACATTCTCTCCCATTCTGAGGACAGAGGCATCCTCCCCTACAGCCGGCCCTGTAATCAGACCCGATTTGCATGGACGGATTTCCTTCAATACCGAGCGGTTAAGAACCGCCTCAGAAATTTTCCCAATTCTCATAACAGCCCCTCTCACTCCAAATGATCTTTCTGCATTCCAACTGCACCCGGATCATGATCCCGCCTTGTGCTTTCAATTTTCCATCACGCTTGTCTCGACAATCGAACCATTGCCGACCGCCGTCTGAATCGTGGACAGATCACCGGTTGCGATCGCCGCCTGAATTGCCTGCAGAGTCTGGCTGTCGGCGTTCTCCGTGCCAATTGTATAGGTGAGCGGCATCATCGCGTAGCTGCTGCGGTTCACAAGCTCTTCTGAATCGAACTGTCCGTTGATGTATATTTCTTTGTAAAGCTCAGCCTCCACTCCCTGGATGCCGCCGGAAACGGTAATGCTTCCATACGGTTTAGAGCTGTCCGTCTCGTATGTCGTCTCCACCTCCGTGGTATTCAGCGTCTTGCTTTCAAAAGAGATTGTCCGATCGGAATCTCTGCTCTCCTCACCATAAATATTAAAAGTAAGATATCCATTCTTTGTCACCGCCTGAATATAGATCGGCGCCGAAGTATTGTTCTCAAAGCAGAAGTCCATCAATCCCTCTGAAATGGATGCGTCAAGTCCAGGCTCCACATAAGATACCAGATACGAATGGTTGTGTCGTTCCGTGACCTTGAGCTCCGCTGCAAGGACCGCGTCATACAGCGTGCTGGTGGTCTGACAGACACCTCCTCCGTAGGATTCCACAACCTTTCCGTTTTCATATGTGTCTCCGGGGAGAAAACCGTACTCTTTTGTCGTCGGTCCGATGATCTTCTCCGCAGAGAACTCCTCTCCCGGATACAGAACAGTCCCGTTGATGTGCTCCGCAGCAAGCCTCACATTCGTATCGTGATTGGTATCCCCTGTCTGGTAGCCCGTCGTGGCACTTCCCAGAAGATCGGTGATCTTCGAAAGCTCAGCAGAGTTATCGGCATATTCCGTTGTGCTGTACACAAGCGTAATGCCGCCCTCTCCTCCATGCCACTCCCCGGAAAAATAGTCCATAATTCTATTGACCGATGCCTTATTGTTCAACGCCACCCCTGTCTTTCCCGGTGTGAGTGTAAAGGTGTTGTCATCATTTAAAACAACGCCGTTTGACTGCGGGTTGCAATTCAGAGCATCCGCGTTTTTGGCAAGAACCGTACTTACATCAGAACGTGACACCGAAAAGGTAAGGTCAAGGACAATCGGCCCGCTCCCTTCAAGCTGACGATCTGCCAGAAAACGCTTGAAGATATTTCCTTTTTTGCCGATCGAAAGTGCTTCGTCGATGACATCCTTATTGGTGTATGTAAGACCCAAAGCCCCCGCAGTAGTCCGAACCTGATTGTCTCCCGCGTACAGAACAATGACATCGTCCGAGAGATCCTCCATCCTCGCTTCGACAGCTTTTTTCATCTGGCTTCGTGTCATATCCGTCACATTAATGTTGTCGATGTAGATCCCGTACTTCTTGCCGCTGCCTCCGGATGAAACATGCTGGCTTTTGGAAGAAGATGTCGAGGCAACCGATTCTGCCTCGGCGAAATTTTCTGCGGAATATGAAGAAACGGCCACCGCATTTAAGGTGTCCGCTCCTGCCTGTCCGCCGCTGTTCGTATTCTCCGCCGCCATCGCCGGGAGAACAAGCGTGATGATCATCAGCAACGCCAGAATGATTGCAATTATGCCGGCAATCATCCGGCGTTTCCGCTCCATCCTTTCTCTTCTGTCCATTTTCTTATGATTGGTTCTTTTACTCATTCGTACACGCAATCGTCCGATCTGAAAAATTAATGGCAACTATTCTAAGATGTCTCAGAATTTATCGAGCTTCAGATTAAAGATCTGCAGCACATCTTCCTTTTTCGGCATAGCCGGAATCGCTCCGCGTTTTTCTACACAAAGACCGGCCACAATGTTCGCGAATCTCACAAATTCCGCCGCCTGCTCCTGATCCAGATCCTCCGGTTTGATCTTGAACTCGGCAAATCTCGAAAGCAGTCCGCCCCAGAAGGAATCACCCGCTCCGGTCGTATCGACAACCTTTCTCGTCTGCGAAGGCGCTTTTACGACAAAATTCTTCGTACGGAGCATCGCACCGTCTCTTCCGAGTGTGACAACGACACACTTCACACCCTCATTCAGCAGAACTCCCGCTGCCTCATAAGGATCCTCGACATCGGTCAGAAGCTTCGTCTCCTCGTCGGAAAGCTTCATAATATCCACATACTTAACGACGGAACGCATCTGCGCCTTTGCTTCCTCTTCACTCTTCCAAAGAGGCGCGCGGTAATTCGGATCGTATGAAATAATTGCTCCCGATTTCTTCGCCTGCTCAACTGCAAAAATCGTGGCGCTTCTCGCCGGATCATTGGTCAATGATAGAGATCCGAAATGGAAGATCCGCGTCTGGTTGATGATATCCATATTGATCTCGTCCGCGCGAATCATCGTGTCTGCGCCGGGCTTTCTCGCAAAGGAAAACTCGCGATCCCCGTCATGAAGCGTGACAAACGCAAGTGTCGTGAAATAATCCGGATCGATCAACAGCCCCTCCGTATTGACATGATTTTCGTTCAGAGTATCCTTGAGAAGACGGCCATGCATATCATCCCCGACCTTGCCGATGAAGGCCGTTTTCATTCCCAGTCTGGAAGCCGCAACCAGAACATTTGCCGGAGCTCCGCCGGGATTCTGCTCAAACAGTGTTCTTCCGGCCTCACTCGTGCCGCACGGCGTAAAGTCAATCAGTAGTTCCCCCATTGCTGTAACATCATACATAAAATTCTCTCCTCCCGAGATCAGGATTGTGAAACGTTGATCTTTCAACTCTTTTCAATAATAGCACAAAATAGAAGACCCGCATAGACAGTTTATATCCTTCACACACCGAAATCCTACTTATATTATATACGGATGTTTTATATTTCTATCCTCATTTAGTCCTTATTATGGTATCTGAAATAAAATGTACGGAAATGAAATCGACACGAGCAGACAAATTTTGTCGCATATCTGTCGCACGTGCCTTCTAAAACGGCAAAAAAAACCGGAAACCCTTGATTTTTCTGGATTTCCGGTTTTAGCCTCAAAGCGCGAGACGGGATTCGAACCCGCGACCCCAACCTTGGCAAGGTTGTACTCCACCCCTGAGCCACTCGCGCATTTCATATTGATTGAGCACCTGTCTGTTTGCTCAAAACTGACGATATTCAGGATACAATAATCGAGTTCTTTTGTCAATAGGTAATTTTATTTTTTGCTGGATCTGTTTCCGATAAAACCTTGTTACAGCTAGTTTGCGAATGGCAACAGGACTGTAAAAGCCTTCTCTTCAGCGCACAGGCATAAACTCTCCCCTTTGGAATCGGCTCACATTCTTCACGATCTCATAATCGCACTCAGGACGTACTGATTGTTCGGAAAGCTTTTCTGGGATATATTTTCCAGACGAATCAGGTCTACATCAAGCCAGAGCTCCTCCGCCGCAATCATAATGTTTGCGAACATGATTCCGAAATTCACCTCTTCCCACCGGTATTTGTCCAGATTGTCGGCTTTATGCTTCTTCGTAAAGACATGAATTCTGTCGTCAAATACCACAAACCTCCAGGGCTGAATATTCATCGAGGATGGAGCGTACCTTGCCGCTTCCAGGAGCTGTTTCATCCAGGATCTCGGAATCTCCTTAAACACGCATAGCTCGTCCATCGACAATCTCTTCGCCTCTCCCTTGCTTCTGACGAAAGTCTCCTTGCTTTTCCCGAATGCCAGAATCCCGATGAGCTTCATGCTCCCCTTCTGCTGCATCTCTCCCGGTACCGCCGTGCTTCCGACGAAGCACGCACCCAGCCCCTTGCAGCACAGAAACAGGTTCATCTGTTCCATGAGATAACCCATATTCATCTGACAGCGCGTCGTCTCCTTGGAATAAAAGAGGATGTAGTACGGCGCCTTTACCGCATGAAGCTGACGGATATGAAAGGATTTTCTGGTGTTGTCGACAATCGTTATATTTGTCTCAAAATCTCCAAGCAGGTTTGGCAGCTCTGTGTAATGAGAACGAATCTCATTCAGCAGATTCTCCTGCAGCGGCTCAAACACATACTTATGAACGGATTTCCTTACAAATATTGCCTCGTATAGATTCATTCCCTATCACCCTGACTGCGAATACAAAACATCGTCTGTAACACAATTGTAACATATGGGGGAATAAATGCAAGGGCGGGACTCATTCTTTTCGAAAACAATCCCGGTTCTCGTTACTGATCACACAACACTAAGGCGGCTAAGATTTTACAGGACCTTTGCCTGAGTATTACTTGCTGTTAAAAGTTTTATCCGTACATAGTTGTGAGTGGACAGTAACCGGTTTTCTGTTCACCCCCGCTGCAGCGCAACCACAGTCTCGATCGAGCCGCTCCACGCGAACATATCAACCGGATATGCTTCCTTTGCGCGATAACCTTTTTTTCTGAAAAAGCGAAGGTCTCTGGCAAGCGTCTCGGGGTTGCAGGAAATGTAAATGATTCGATCCGGCTTCATGGAACAGGCTGCACGGATAAAGGTCTCTGTACTTCCCGCCCTCGGCGGATCCATGAACAATACGTCCGCCCTCTCTCCTCTCGCTGCCATCTGTTCGAGAAATCTTCCTGCATCGTCCTGATAAAACCGGATGTTCCGCACCCCATTGATCCTGGCATTGTATCTGGCATCGTGCACAGCATTCGCATTCAGTTCCACGCAGGTCACTGCCCTCGCACTGTCGGCTGCCGCAATTCCGATCGTTCCAATCCCGGAATAGGCATCGAATACCGATTCTTTCCCGGTCAGATGCGCGAGCGAAATAGCCTTCCTGTAAAGCACCTCCGTCTGAACCGAGTTGATCTGGTAGAACGAAGACGGTGAGATGCGGAACCTCTTCCCGCAGAGGATATCCTCGATGCATCCCTTCCCATACAAGACGATGTTCCGGTCTCCCAGAACCATACTTGTATTCTTCTCATTAATGTTCAATACAATCGATGTGATCTCCGGATGCTCCTTTCGGAGTGCCTTAACAAAATTATTTTTCGAGGGAAAAATCGGCGAGGCCACAACCAGGATTACCAGAATCTGCCCTGTCTTGTGCCCGACCCGTACCATTACGTGGCGCAGAAGCCCATATCCCGAATCTTCATTAAAAATGGTGATGCGAAAGGAGGGAAGCAGTCTCCGGATGCTTCCGATAATCCGGTCCGCCCTCTGATCCTCAATCAGGCACCGGTCAACCGGAACCACGCGATGAGTTCCGGCCTCGTAGACGCCGGATATTATGCTTCCGTCCCTTTTTCGCTGAAAGGCTGCATTCACCTTGTTTCGGTAAAAATACGGATAGGACATACCGGCAATTTTCTCTGTACGGGCAAGTCCCTCAAGCTCTCTGCGTACCCGATTCTCCTTAATCGCCAGCTGCTCTTCATATGGAATGCCCCGGAATTCACATCCCCCGCATTTCCTGTAGACCGGGCATTTCAGATAATCAGGCTCCTCTTCACCACGATCTGTCTTTCTCTTTTTCTTACTGGAATATTTTTTGTCGTTATTCATGACAACTTCCTTCTGTGAATATTTTTCAACAAATACTTATACGATGCTTTGCGTCGTAAACTATATTGGCTGCGAACGCGCGAAATCCGAATATGCGCGAGCAGTGAGCCCCATCCGCACGCACACAGTGTGATGCGGTCGGGTGAACGCCGCGACAGACCGACGAAGTCGGTCCCTGTAGATTGTGGGAGTGCGGAGCACGGAGCAATCCGTAGCCTATGCAGTTTGTGTTACAAAGTATCGTATGTGAGTTTCCTGTGCAAATCAGAAGATAATCCCGAGACAGTCGATGAGCAGGCCCCAGAATACCCCGATGAGGTAGAGCGCAATCGTGATCTCGATATTGTCCTTCATGTGTCTGCGGTCCGAACGGAACAAGATCAGAAGACCTACGCCGGCTCCGATTAAAAGACCTGTCATCATCTGCCCGGAACTGAGGATTCCCTTCAGATACAATTCTGTAATTGTAACGGACGCTCCACAGTTCGGAATCAGTCCGATGAGACCGGCGAGCGCTACACCCACCAGGGGCTGAGCCGAAAGGAAGGTGCCGATTTTTTCTTCTCCGATGCCCTCAATCGCGAGTCCGGCAAAAAAGGCGATGATGAATATAAAAATTGTGATCTCTACGGTATGGCGAAGGGCGGACATGAAAATGTTCCCTTCTTCGCAGTGACAATTGTCCTGCTCACAAAGGTCGTGAATATGCCGGTCCGTCCGCGGATGCTTCTTTCTGTAAACCCGCAGAAAAGCATCGACAACAAGACCCGATATCGCGCCCAGAAGAATCTTTGTCCCCACAACCGATACCATCGTGGAGATCTTTACCTGCTCAGAAATGAAGATCGGAAGCATTTCGTCGGAGGTGGAAAGAAAAACAGCGAGCAGCGTTCCAACCGTAATCACGCCTCCGGAATACATGCTTGCCGCAGCCGCCGAAAATCCGCACTGCGGGATGATTCCGGTCACTGCGCCGGCTACCGGCCCGAGCCGGCGTGCACGCTGGAGCATAGCGACGGTCTTCTCCTGTGCTTTTTCCTCCAGCCATTCCATCAGTAGATATGTAATATACAAAAATGGTATCAGTTTCAGTGTATCCGTCACTGTATCTTTCAGTACATCCAGTAGCATTGACATCCTCCGCTATTTACTTGACACCGTTCTGTTTCCATCATAAACTAATAGTCCGGGCGAGATAAAAAGCGCATTGCAGGTTTTATCTCGCCATCTTGTCCGTTATCTGATCATTGACCTGCCGGCAAAGCGAATACGCTGCAGTTCAAGGCTATAATTGATGAAAACTTCGATATTAAGGTGACCTATGACATTTTCCAGTATGTTTTTTATACTCGGCTTCCTGCCGGTATTCTTCCTAATTTATAAGATATTTCCAAAGCAGTCAAGCAGAAACGTCATGCTGCTTCTTTTTTCTTTGCTTTTCTATCTGTTCGGGGGACTCCGGTTTCTGATCCTTCTGCTTGCGGAATCCTTTATCGGCTGGCTGACCGGACTCTCCATTGAAAAAGCAGCCGAAAGGAAAAGGCTGCAGCGCAGCATCCTGGCTGTTTCGGTGCTGATCTTTCTCGCGGTGCTTGGGGTATTCAAATACACCGGCTTCCTGTTCACGAACCTGAATCAGGCATTCGGTATGAATCTGCTCATGCCATCCGTTGCGCTTCCGCTCGGTATATCTTTTTATACCTTCAAGCTGATTTCCTATGCTGCCGATGTCTGTCATGGAAAAGTATCTGCCGAGAAGAGTTTTCCCCTCTTTCTGACCTACGTGATCTGTTTCCATACGATCCAACAGGGTCCGATTGTCCGTTACGCGGATATGAAAAACGAGCTGGAAACCCGCATTCTGGACCGCCGGACCTTTTCCGAGGGAATGTACCGTTTCTCCCTGGGCCTCGCCAAGAAGACGATTCTCGCCGACCATATGGGAACGCTCGCGGATCAGCTGCTTCCGGCCACCTCGGGAATTTCAGCGGTTTCCCCTGCTTCGGCCATTCTCGGCTCCATATGCTTTACGCTTCAGATGTATCTGGATTTCTCCGCTTACTCGGACATGGCAATCGGTCTGGGAAGAGCTGTCGGATTCCGCTATAAAGAGAACTTCAACTATCCGTACATCGCCTCATCCGTAAAGAATTTCTGGCGCCGGTGGCATATCTCCCTGTCTTCCTTTTTCCGGGACTATGTCTACATTCCGCTCGGCGGAAATCGCAAAGGATTCGCCAGACAGACCCTCAATCTTCTGGCTGTCTGGCTCCTCACGGGTCTTTGGCACGGCGCGGACTGGAATTTTATTCTCTGGGGGCTGTACTATTTTGTTTTCATTTTTCTTGAGAATCTCTTCGGACTCCTCCGGAAGAATCGCGCCCTCAAAAGCGACAGCGGAAGGTCTTCCGTCTTTTCCGTTTTTGCCAGAATACTCGGACATTTGTATACGATTCTGGTGTTTAATTTCGGATGGGTCATTTTCCGGTTCACCGATTTCGGTCAGCTGAAGAGCGCGCTCTCACATTTTCTGAACTGGTCCTCCGGATGGCAGGATGCCTCGATTCTTCTTACTCTGAAGAACAACCTCTTTATCCTGATCCTCTGTGTACTGGTATCCACCCCTCTGTTTCCCGCTCTCTCCCGCCGCCTGGAAATATGGATGCAGGAAAAACGGATTTCAAAGAACGGATATTATGCTATGCGGCTCGCCTATGCAGGCATTTGTTTTATTCTGGCGATCTGCGCTCTTGCGGGAGCAACCTATCACCCGTTCCTGTATAACCAGTTCTGAGAAGGATACATGTATGAAAAAACACGTAAAAAATGAAAAAGATATTCACAGCTATCTCAAAAAGAACATCCGCTGCCTGAGACGCTGGCAGAAGCTCTACTGTGCGGCCTTCTGCGTCGGCTTCGGTGTATTTGGTATTCTCGGGCTCAACATGGATCTTCGCCCGAAGATTTCTCTTCTGGAAAAGAGAACGCTTGCCCGGCTTCCGGAAGTTTCCTTCACCGGCATCTGGAACGGTGACTATTTCAAAGATCTCGTCACCTGGTATTCCGACACCTATCCGACACGGGACGCCATGCTCACCGTAGATTCTGAAATAAAAAACTGGTATGGGATCCGCGGTACGGCTCTTTATGGCACAACCTCTGAACCCGCAGCCGATGCGATCCCGGATACCTCTTCGGTCAGCGTCGCGCCGATTATCGAAAAGCGTCCGGAAGAAGAGAAGGTTACAGATACTTCGTCTGCCTCTTCGTCACTCTCTCCTTCCGAAATCCGATCAAGCTCCGCTGCACCGGAAAGTACCGATCAAGACCAAAGCTCTAAAGTCTCTCCCGAGACAACACCTGCTGCAGAAAAAGACGGAACGATTCACGAGGTTCCGGACGCCGTCGGACAGGTCTATATCACAGGCGACCGGGGATTTGATATTTACTATTTCAATCAGGAAAATGTAGACGCATATGCCTCCATGATCAATACGGTAAAATCCCGCATCGGTCAGCAGGTGAATCTGTATGACATGATCATTCCGACCGGTTTCGGCGTAGATCTGAGCGAGGATGTTCAGAAATCACTCGGAGGCTCCAGTCAGAAGGACGCGATCAGCTATGCCTACAGCAGAATCGATCCTTCTGTAAAAAAGGTTTCTATCTTTGATACCCTCGTCAAGCACAATTCCGAGTATCTGTATTTCCGGACAGATCACCACTGGACGGCACTCGGCGCATACTACGCGTATCAGGAATTCTGCAGGGCAAAAGGCATCCGTGCTCACGCCGCCAGTGATCTTCAACAGAAGGATTACCCGGGATTCATCGGAACCTACTATTCTCTGAGCAACCAGTCCTCCGCTCTCGGAAACAATCCGGATACCGTCCAAGCATGGATTCCGAAAGGTACAAATGAAATGACCTATACCGATCAGAACGGAAATTCCTACGCGTACCCGATTGTCGCGGATGCGGAATCCTTTTCCTCAGAGAACAAATACCTGGCCTTTATCGCCGGCGATCAGCCCTATGAAGAGATCCACAATTCCCAGGTCAAAGACGGTTCATCCTGTCTCATTCTGAAAGAATCCTTTGGAAACTGCCTCGTGCCCTGGCTGGTCGATCATTATCAGAACCTCTATGTCGTAGATTACCGCTACTACTCCGGCAATCTGACCCAGTTTGTGTCCGATCACCAGATACAGGATGTCATCTTCCTCAATAATACCGAAGCGGTCACGGCAGATCGCGCCGCCATGATGCTCAGCCTGTTCCCGTGATTCCAAAGCGCGTAAAAGCTGCCGTTTATTCCGTTTAAAGCGTTGCTGACGGTATGGCTTCGTCCAAACTGTGACGCTCCTCCTGCGGGCGATGAGATTTTACCGTATGCCGTGCAGGAGGTCTCTGATTTTCTGGCCTTCCGCTGTTGCGGCCAGACCGCCCCTGCCCGTCTCCTTGAGATCAGAGGGAAGGCTTCTGCCGATGCTCTTCATCGCGTCGATCACCTCATCCGGCGGAATCCGGCTGCGGATTCCTGCCAGTGAAAGATCCGCAGAAGAAACTGCGTTTAATGCTCCAATGACATTTCGTTTGACACATGGTACCTCGACCAGCCCGGCAACCGGATCACATACAAGTCCGAGAAGAGAGCTCAGAGCCATTGCACTCCCATGAATAATCGCTTCCGGAGAGCCTCCAAGCAAATAGACGGCCGCACCTGAGGCCATAGCTGAGGCAGATCCGATCTCGGCCTGACAGCCTCCTTCGGCGCCTGCCAGACAGGCTCTCATCGCGATGACTCCTCCAATCCCCGAGGCGACATACAGGGATTCTACCATTTTGCGATCTGTGAAATTATATTTTTCCTGCAGGGATATAAGAACCGCAGGCATAACACCGCAGGAACCTGCGGTCGGCGCAGCCACGATCCGCTTCATGCAGGCATTGGATTCCGCGACACGGAGCGCCCGCTCCATGATCCTTCCACAGAAATCTCCCACCATGCTTTCCCCGCCTTCGTGGTACACACGAAGCTTCTGAGCATCTGTTCCGACAAGACCGCTCGCAGAATACAGATCCGGATCATAATTTCTGTCTGAATCCCTCATGGCAGTATAAATCTCCTGCATCCTTTCCATGGATTCCTCTTCTGTAATTCCCTCTTCCTTACAGTCTTCCAGAATAACCGCCTTCCAAAACGGAAGATTCTCCTCCCGGCAGACTTCTGTGATTTCTTCTAATGAATGATACAAATTTCTCCTCCTGTAATCTGTATGAGTCTCGATTTATCCTTTCTTCTGTAATCTGTATGAGTCTCGTTTTATCCTATTTTCTATAATCTATATGAGTTTCGATTTATCATAGTTCCTGCAGGCTGTAATAGGTTACCTTCTCGATTCCTTCCAGATGTTCCAGCCATTTCAGTGATTCACGCGGTATTTCCTGATCACATTCGATGACCATTACCGCATGGCCTCCTCTTCCCGAACGATACAGCTGCATTGTCGCGATGTTTACTGACTTATGTTCCAGCATGCTGGTCACCTCGGCGACATGGCCGGGCTGATCCAGGTTGTGTACGATCAGTGTCGGGAGGTCTCCGCTGAAGTTTGCCTCAAGTCCATCGATCTGGTTGATCATGATCCGCCCGCCTCCGATCGACGATGCCTGAACCTCAAGCTTTCGTCCGGATTTCGATGTCAGATTCAGGCGTACCGAATTCGGATGCGCTTCCTCTCCCAGATCGATCGCTCCGAACCGGTATTTCAGTCCTTCCTCCTCCGCAATCCGAAAGCTGTCCGGGATCCTGCTGTCATCTACCGCAAACCCCATCAGCCCCGCTACCAAAGCCTTGTCCGTTCCGTGTCCCCTTCCTGTCGCGAGAAAAGACCCGTGAAGCAGAATGTCAGCCTCTGTAATTTTCTCTCCTGTAAGCTTTCGGCAAACATTGCCGATCTTCACAGCTCCTGCTGTGTGAGAACTGGATGGACCGACCATCACAGGCCCTGTTATATCAAAAATATTCATAATCACTCTCCCCTGTCTGTGCGATGAAGGACACCATATGCAAAAAGCACGGGAAAAAACGCAGATCTGTCAATTTCTGCGTTCCCGTGCTCCGAAGTCATCGAAAATCCGGTGTTCCGTACATATCGTATGGCGTCACCTGGTATACATAATAATTGATCCAGTTTGCATACAGCGCCGCGGATGTTGCTCTCCACGTCAGCAGCGGCTTTCGGCTCGGATCGTCATCCGGATAATAGTTTTCCGGCATAGCGATCTCCATTCCCTTCGCAAGATCCCGTTTATACTCCTTGTCGAGCGTCAGACGGTCATATTCCGGGTGTCCCTGTACGAAAACCTTTCTTCCATTGTCTGCCATTCCAAGGAAAAAACCCGCTTCGTCAGAATCCGTCAGGACCGTGATCTCGGGATGCTGCAGGAGCTCGTCCATCGGAATCTCTGTGTGGCGGGAATGCGGACAGAGAAACACATCGTCAAAGCCTCTGACCAGCGGTATCTTTCTTTTGTGAATCTGATGCTCAAAAAGGCCGAACATCTTGTGATCAAGGAGTCTCTTCTGGATTCCATAGAAATGATACATCGCCGCCTGTGCACCCCAGCACTGATACATGGTAGAGGTCACATGCGTTTCGGACCAGTCCATGATTTTGCAGACCTCATCCCAGTAATCCACCTCCTCGAACTCCATCAGCTCCACAGGCGCCCCGGTTACGATCATTCCGTCATAATATTCTCTTCGGATATCTTCAAAGGTCACATAAAATTTCTGAATATGACTGATGGAAGTATTCTTCACATGGTGAGATGCCGGAACCATGAAGGTAATATCAATCTGAAGCGGTGAATTCGACAGACAGCGGAGCAGCTGCAGCTCTGTATCCTCCTTCAGCGGCATCAGATTCAGAATCAGGATCTGAAGCGGACGAATGTCCTGATGGATCGCACGGTCCTCATCCATCACAAATATATTCTCTTTTTCAAGAACTTCCTTGACGGGAATATCGTTCTGAATCTTAATAGGCATATGAAATCCTCTTTTCGTTTATACAATACTTAGTGCTACAGACTGTAATTTATTATACGCTCTCCCTATTTAATGATCAAGGAGGCTGACAAGAGCGCTGACCAAGGTCTGTATCAACTCTTCAGCATCGCGAGAAGCCCGGCTTCATCAATCACCGGTATTCCAAGAGCCTGTGCCTTCTCCAGCTTGCTCCCGGCGGCCTCTCCTGCCACAAGATAGCTTGTCTTCTTGGAAACAGAACCAGTGCATTTCCCCCCGTTTTTCTCAATCAGCGCCTTTGCCTCTGCTCTTCCGAGTGTCGTAAGAGTTCCGGTTACAACTATGGTAAGCCCGGCAAGCTTGTCCGTGGTGTCCTCTTCCTCCATCTCCATGTTGACGCCATACTCCGAGAGCCTGTTCAGGATCTCCTGATTTTCCCTGTTTGAGAAAAAGTTTACGATGTCACGGGCTGTCGTTTCGCCGATATCCGGAACCTGTTTCAGCTCCTCTTCGCCGCAAGCCTCCAGCTCCCGGATGCTCCGATAATGCTTCAGCAGCTCACGGGCCGTCGATCCGCCGACATTACGAATGCCAAGCGCGGTCAGCAGCCGTACCGGGCTGTTGGTTTTGGATTTTTCAATGGCTGCCAGAACCTTGTCCGTGTTTTTTTCCTTCCCGATAATTCCCTTTTCAATCAACTCTTCCCGATAATTCTTCAGGCAGTAGATATCCGCGTAATTCCGGAGATACCCCTCCTTTACAAGCTCATCTACCAGCGTCTCCCCCAGTCCTGTGATATCCATACAGTTTCTCGAGGTAAAATACGAAATCGTTCGCGTCAGCTGCGCCGGACACGAGGGATTTACACAGCGGATGTCCGCCGTATCCTCTTCCCGAATCAGCGGCTGCCCGCAAATCGGACAGACGTGCGATGCCTCGTATACAGATTCCGGTTCTGTGATGCATCCCATCAGCTTCGGAATAATATCTCCGCTTTTCCGGATTCTGTATACACCGCCGATTCCGATTTTCATGTCACGGATATAATCCTGATTGTGCAGCGTCACACGCGAAACACTGGTTCCGCACAATCTCGCCGGTTTTCCGGTCTCTTTATCGTATACATGGCCGATAAAGCCGATCTTGCCGGTTCTCCCAACGGTTTCCTCGATGGATTCCATCACAACCGGGCGCTCCTCCGGCGGATACTTATAGGCAATGTGCCCGGCGGAATATTTGCTGCCGGCGGGAAAATCCGCGCGGTATGCGGTCTGGTCGATTTTTACAACAGCTCCGTCGATGTCATAGGGCAGCTCGTCTCGCATCTCACCGATCCGTGTGATCGCCTGCAGCACCTCCTCCGGTCTGCTGCACAGCGTATGGCTGACGGTTTCTATCTTCCTGTCTGAAAGCCAGTCCAGCGCCCGGTCATGGCGCTCCATCAATTCTGCGGGTCCATCCTGTACGTTAAAAATAAACATACGAAGCCCGCGTTGTCTCGTAATCGTCGGATCGAGCTGACGAAGGGTTCCCGCCGCGAGATTCCGCGGATTCGCCGCAATTTTCTTCCCGTTTTTTTCCTGTATCTCGTTAAATCGCTCAAAATCCTCGTGGGTCATGTAGACCTCTCCCCGAAGCTCGAGATAATCGTAGGGCGCACGGATCGTTCTCTGAACGCTCGGAATCACCAGCGCGTTTGCCGTCACGTCTTCTCCGGTAAAACCGTCGCCGCGGGTCTCCGCCGTCTCCAGACGCATCTGATCAGATCCGTTTCCCCTGTAGCGAAGCGTCATCGAAAGCCCGTCAATTTTCTGTTCTACCGAAAACTGCGCGTCCGGATGTACAGCAAGAACCTTATTCACCCATTCCGTCACGTCTTCATAGTGAAAGACATCTTCAATCGACAGCATCGGTACGTTATGGACAATCTTGACTCCCGCCTCCCGTTTTGCGGTTCCTCCGATGATCTGAGACGGAGAATCCGCAGCAATCCATTCCGGGTGTTCCTCCTCCGCCGCCTTCAGATTCTGCATCAGCTGATCGTACTCATAATCCGTAATTTCCGGTTCATTCTGGTTGTAATACAGATCCATGTGATGCTTGATTTTCTTTTTCAGCTCCGAATATTCATCAAAATTCATTTTTCGGCCTTTCTCTCCGGAAAACTTCCATTTATTCTCTGCTTCAGCTCCCGAATCTCATCCGGACTCATCTCCTCCAGGTCTCCGGGCTTCATATCCCCGATACGAACATTGACCACACGAATCCGTTTCAGCCTCAGAACGTTATAGCCACATGCCCGGCACATCCGTCGGATCTGCCGGTTCAACCCCTGCGTCAGAATAATACGAAAGCTTCGTCTCCCGATTTGCACGACCCGACACGGTCTCGTCGTCACGCCAAGCTCCGCAAGAAAAACACCCCCGCGCATGCTCTCCAGAAAATCTTCGGTAAGATCTCTGCCGACCGTTACCTCATATTCCTTTTCATGATAATTTCGCGCGGTCATCATCTCCTGGATCAAATCGCCGTCATCGGTCAGGATCAGAAGGCCCTCTGAATTCTTGTCCAGCCTCCCGGCATACGTCACACGCCTCGGATACTTCAGATAGTCCCCCAGATTGTTCTTTTCTCTGGTTTCAAACGTGCAGACAATTCCTACCGGTTTATACAGCTTCAGATAGATCCTGTCCCCGGGGAGAACCGCCCTCGTCCCATCTACAAGTACCTCATCTCCGTCGCCAACCTGCGATCCCGGTACAGCCTTTTTTCCATTAATACAAACATGACCGGCTTCCACAAGCCGGTCAGCCTCACGGCGCGAACAGATGCCGCACTCACTCAGATATTTATTAATTCTCATGCGATTTTCTCCAAATACAGCCGGCCCGAAGATGAAGGACAACATTCCGGAACCGGCTGAATTTCGCACGTGATCAGCACGCAAAGTCGAGCAGGCGAGAGCATAAATAGGAGACACTCATGACCCGAAAGCGCGCCCCCGCTTACTGATTATTTTCTGTTGTGTCTGAACCAGTGCTATCCGCCGAACCGCTGTCTCCTGCATCCGTACTGTCACTTCCCGAAGCAGCACCTTCGGACGCAGATGACGAATCGGAGCTGGAATCAGAGCTGCCTGAGCCAAGCGTCGAGATATAGTTCTTGAGGTCCGCATTCGCATTGACTACCGCATCGTACTTGCTCTGAACATCTGCGATCAGTGCCTTTGCCGATGAAGTCGACGCGGCATCACTCATCGCCTTCTGGATCTCCTCTGAGGAATCATCGGAAATTACAAGCTTACCGCTATCGTCGGACGCCACATAAAACTCAGAAAGACCGGGAATGCTCTCCGCGTAATCCTTGTACTTATAGGTATATTCCACAAAAGCAATATAGGTGTCATCCGAAGGTCCGGGGTACGAATAGGTAGTAAGATTGGAATACGACTCAATCGAACCGCTGTTGCCGCTCGAAATCAAATTTCCGAAGTAAGTCTGAACCGCTGCACTTACCTCCCCGGTATCCTTCTTCAGTGCATCCTCGCCAGAAGAAGATCGGACAGACTCGGAGCCCGAGCTTACGGCAGGCGTTACCTTGTTGCTGTCATCGACGGAAGCCGTAGAAGAAGCGCCTACCGATGCAGACTGCACAGCCTGCGCTGTCGCGCTCTGCGGCTGTGTATTCCTCTTAAGGATTCCCCGCACAAGAAAAACGAGTATGACGATAACGACCACGATCGCAGCAATCAGCTCAATATATCTCAAACGGTCGGAAATCCACTCCAGGACAGGATTATATTTACGTTTTGGTTTTCGGTTTCTGTTATCTTCTGACATAAGACAATTCTCCTTAACCGGTATAAGAAAAGCCGGGTAAATGTCAAGACATCTATCCGGCAGCTTCTTCACGCGTCTGGAGGGATTCGAACCCCCGCCACACGGTACCGGAAACCGTTGCTCTAT
>OMUU01000062.1 GCA_900314295.1 uncultured Lachnospiraceae bacterium
TGCGAATGGCAACAGGACTGTAAAATCCTTGCCGTACATAGTTGTGAGTGAACAACAACTTCTTTTTTTCTTCCGGGCAAGCTTCTACCTCACGACCCCGCCAGCACATCCTCCACACCCTGCGCATGGAGGTACACGTCCTCCTTCCTGTGGAATCCGCTCGCAATCACCGTGCTGTCCATATTTTCCTTCGTAACCTTCACCGGCTGAATGGCAATGTACGGCACATCATAGGTCCCGTCATTCATGGTATCCTCTGTCTTAGGCATCTTTCCCTTTGCCATCTGCACGGCATAGTCCGCCGCCGTCTCCGCCAGCTTGTCGATCGGCTTGTAAACAGTGATCGTCTGCGTACCCTCAATGATTCTCTGACATGCATCCAGATCCGCGTCCTGTCCGGTGACCGTAACACTCCCGGCCTTCTTGCGCTCTGCCAGCACCCGCACAACCTGGCCGGCGATCGCATCATTGCCGCATACAAAGGCACCCGCGTTATCCACATCCTCCGCATGGTCCGTCAGATAACGGTAAGCAATGCTATCATCCCAGTTGTCGCAGGAAAAACTGTCGATCATCTTCAGATTATCATTTATTTCAGCATCGAATCCCTTATTCACCAGCGTCACATTATAATCGGCAGGCGATCCATTCGCCTTCATATAGTTTCCGCCCTTCGGCATCGCCTCGTTTACCGCATCCGCCATGAACTTTCCCACCGTCTCATTATCAAAAGTGATGTACAGATCCGTGTCCGCGTTCTGAATCAGACGGTCATAGGAAATCACCCGGATGCCCTCCTTTCTGGCATTACTGATCTCCTGCTTCAGCTTACTTCCGTCCGTTGCAATGATTACCAGCACATCTACGTCCGAATCAATCATATGGCTGATCAGCGATTTCTGCTCCTCCACATCTCCGTTCGCATTCCCCACGATCACATCCGCCCCGAGATCCTTTGCCGTAGATGTAAAAATATCGCGATCCCTCTCCCAGCGCTCAATCACGAACGAATCAAACACAATTCCGATCTTCGGTTTCTGCTCCGTCTCCGTCGGCTTCGCCGACGACGTATTCAGCTTTTCCGAACCACAGCTGCTAAACGCCGCCGCTGCAGCAAGCAGCAACACGCCCCACAAAATTCTCCCACTCTTCATAACATCCTCCCACTCACACAGTATTCCCCGCTACCATTCATTGCCTTTTTCCGCAGGAATCATTATAATATTTTAACAGATACGGCAAACATATTCACAAAAATCTGTTGATTTTTACAAAACGGTACAATTAAAAAGTTGTCATGATGAAAAAAAAACACAATCAGTCCGGCGGTCGAATCAGCCGCCTCAATCTGTTCTTCTGGATTTTCGGATCCGCGCTGATCATCACTACCATCGTAAGTATAGCAATCTTTAAACGCCAGGTACGCGCTCTCTCCGATCTGTCCTCAGCCGGCTCACAATTTCGGTATAATTTTGCATACATCGGAGACAAATCCAGCTCCTTTCAGAAGGCCGTGTATGATTACGCATTGAGCGAGGCAGAAAAGAACGGCGATTATATGGAATTCACCGGGAAAAACCTGGACACAAGCTACACCATACCTCAGCTCATGGATCTTGCCATTCAGTCCAAGGTAAACGGCATTATCGTCAACGGCGACGACAGTGAGGATCTCAAGAGCGCCATCAATCACGCCGTAGATGCAGGCATCCCCGTCATCTGCGTCGGCACGGACTGCTACGGATCCGGCAGGCAGAGCTTTGTCGGGGTATCCTACTACAACGTCGGGGAGGACTACGGCGATACGCTGAGCTCCCTCGCTAACAACCGGAGGCAAAATGTACTCGTCATCGCCAGCCCGGAGGAGAAGACCACAGGCCAGAATCTGGTCATCTCCGGAATCAAGAACTCCCTCGAGAAGAATCATGTCCTCGACCGCTTTTCCATCTCTTCCAAAACTCTCGGCGACGGCGACCGTTTTTCCACTGCTGAAGCTGTCACTGACCTCTTTGAAAGCAGCAGTCTTCCCGATATTCTGGTCTGTCTGGACGAAACGACAACCAGCAGCGTGTGCCAGACCATCGTAGACACCAACCATGTCGGAGACGTGACGATCTGCGGCTACTACAGAAACGACACCATCCTCAATGCCGTCCAGCGAAAGGTAGCCGCAATGACCCTTACCGTATCCCCGGAAGAAATCGGGCGTACCGCCGTCGATAACCTTCTGCAATACATCGATACCGGCTTTGTCACGGAATATTCCCCCATTGACATCGAGATCATCACTCCGGATAACGTCCGCAAATATCTAGAGAAGGAGGAAAAATCCTGATGATTCTGAAAAAAATCAGCCCGGACCATTCTTCTCCGGGAGCCTCCCCCTCCACATATGGACAGAGGCGTCCTCTCCACACACTGGAGGGCAAGCTCACCCTCGCTTTTCTGCTAGCCACCGCCGCCATTTTTGCCGTGAACCTTTTCCTGGTTCTGAATATCAACACCGCGCTCGAGAAGATAAATCGCGTCTTTTACTCCAATGTTCAGACCAACACTCTTTCCGAGGCTCTCGACAATGTGCAGCAGGGGCTGGCCGACTATCTGAGTGTGGGAAGCTCCGAGAATCTGCGGAATTTTTATCAGGTCCAGGCGGAATACACGGACTGCCTCGCGGCGCTCGGTGATTCTTCCGACAACGTCGAGATCCAAAGCACGACCCGGGACATCCGGAATCTCTCCGAGCACTACACAGAGCTTTGCGAAAATGCGCTCACCGCAAAGAGGGGACGGAATATTCAGCGGTACAAGAATGATTATGAGGATACCGTAAGCATGAACGCCATCCTTCAGTCCTATATCTACAGCATGAACAACCTTCTTCTGAAAGGAAACTCTGACAACTATCTGAAGCTTGCCGATACCTTCCACTCCCTGGAAGCGTTTTCCCTGTTTATGATCGTCCTGATTGCCTTTCTCGATATCTTCATGATCGTCACCACCATCCGGCACGCAACCGCTCCGATGCACGACCTCATCGCAGAGGCGGGAGAAATCGGAAAGGGAAATTTCGATGTCCCGCCCCTCGCCGTAAGCAGTGACGATGAGCTCGGCATCGTTGCCTCCGCCTTTAATGAGATGGTCGTCAGCATGAAGGGATATCTCCAGAAGCTGCGCGAATCCATGGAATCGGAAAACCGGCTGAAGGAACGTGAGCTTCTCATGGACGCTCACCTCAAGGAAGCGGAGCTGAAATATCTTCAGGCCCAGATCAATCCGCACTTCCTCTTCAACACGCTCAATGCCGGCGCCCAGCTTGCCATGATGGAGGAGGCCGACGACACCTACAGATATCTGCAGAATGTCGCCGCCTTCTTCCGGAACAAGACAAATCGTGAGAACCAGATCACGACTCTCGCGGATGAGATCGCTCTTGCGGACAACTATATGTACATCATCAACGTCCGTTTCTCCGACGCGATCACCTATGAAAAGAGAATCGACGAGGACCTGACGCGGGTCTCCGTTCCCAGCATGATCCTGCAGCCCATCATCGAGAACGCGATCAATCACGGTGTGCGGGACATTGACCGTCCGGCAGTCATCATCCTGTCCGTCTACAGGACCGGGAACTATATTACGCTCTCCGTCCGCGACAACGGGAGAGGCATGACCGAGCAGCAGATGAATGCGATTCTCTCCGGAAACGCCCCCGTCAGAAGAAAGGGGGACGAGACGAACGGAGTCGGCCTGTCAAACGTAATCAACCGGATGCGCTTGTTCTACAACAGTGAGGATGTCTTCGACATCACCAGCCCGGGAGAGGACCGCGGGACCGAGGTCCTGCTTTATATTCCGATGCCGTAGCTATGCAGCAAACACTCATACAATACATTGCGTCACAAACTGTATAAGGGGAATTGAAAATGTACAGAGTTCTTCTCGCAGACGATGAGGGAATCGCCATCGATTCTCTCACCTATATTATGGACAAGGAATTTCACGACAAATGTGAGGTACGCTCCGCCAGGAGCGGCCGCACCGTAATTGAGATGGCGGAGACCTTCCGTCCGGATATCGCCGTGATGGATATCCGGATGCCCGGAATCGATGGAATCGAGGCAATCCGGGAAATCCGGAAATTCAGCCCGGCAACGATCTTTATCGTTCTCACCGCCTATGACAAGTTCAGCTTTGCCAAAGAGGCTCTCAACCTCGGCGTCATGAGTTTTCTGACAAAGCCCCTCGACCGCAAAATCTTTGTGGATACCATGAACCGGGCAATGGCTGATATCGACCGCACCCGGGAACAGCGAAGCCGCGAGCTCTCGAACCGCGAGAAGCTGGATGCCGTTGTACCCATGATTGAAAGCGGTCTCGTGTATTCCCTGCTTCTGGATAATTCCCCGGAGGTCACGACGAACTACTGCCATTTGCTCGAGATACCGGAATCCTACGGTTTTTTCACCCTTCTGGCATGCGGAGACGCCGAAGGCTCGAATCAAAATTCCATCCATTCCGACTCGGTTTTCTTTTCCGGTAACAGCGACCACCTCGGCAATCCGATCGGCACCGGAATCCGGCTTCAGAAGCATTACGCAAAAATCCGGGAAATCATAAAAGAATGCAATGCTCACGCCGTCATCGGTCCCATCATGATGAATAAAATTCCGGTATTTGTGCCCTATGAAAGCAGTAAAATGGAGTATATTGACCGGGTGCGTCTGATCGACCTGGTTCGCGACTCCATCACCCGTCTGAAAATGGACACCGGCGTAAATTACCGGGTCGGAATCGGATCCGTCATGCCTCTTTCAGATGTGCAGATTTCCTATCAGGAAGCCATTCGTTCTCTCAGCGTAAACAACGAAACGATCTCGCACGCTGACGATCTCCCTGTCTCTTGTACTTATGAGCAGGATTACCCGATTGGCCTTGAAAAACAGCTGTTCGACAGCGTAAAAAACGGGGAAATCCGGGATGCCGGAACGTACGCAGACCAGTTTTTTTCATGGATGGAAGAGACCCAGGCTTCCGAACACGAAAATAACGTCCGCCTGAAGACGATTGAATTTGTGCTCTGGGCCGAGCACATCGCCTACCGGAACGGAGGGCTCGGGCTTTACCGCTTTGCCGACCGCGGCGATTATCTGAAAATTGTCTGCAATTATACCGTAAAGGAGCTGCATACGTGGTTTGTGACGAAGGTGCGCGATGCGACCGCGAAGATCGCCGACAAGTCGAAGAGCAGCGCCAACAGCCTTACCAAACGGGCAAAGGAATACATTGACAGCCACTACGCCAATGACCTGTCCCTGGATGACGTCTCCCGAGAGCTCAATATCAGCCCCTACTATTTCAGCAAAATTTTCAAGGAAGAAGAGGGCGTTACCTTTATCGAATATCTGACAGGCATCCGGCTTAGTCATGCCAAAAAGCTTCTCGCGGAGAACAAGCTCCCGGTGAAAGAGATCTGCGCTGCGGTAGGATATCAGGATCCGAACTATTTCAGCCGGCTCTTCCGCCGCTCCGAGGGCGTCTCTCCGACCGAATACCGCGAATCCCACTAGCGATATCGCCCTGCGCACCCGCTTTTTTCGAAAATTCCAGGCCAGCATGCGTCGATTCACATACTGATTTGAATTATTTTTCCTAGGTTGGGATAAATTGACTCACATTTTATCTTCATGTAGCTTTTCATTGTCCAAAATGTTATAATTTAACACACTTTTAATTGCGGGGGGAGTAAATTACTTTGGCTCAATACGACGAACTCACCGGACTGCTTTCAATGAAGGGATTCCTGAATGCAGTCCGAAACTTTCTGACTCTTTCTCCGGGAATGCAGCATGTCCTGATCTTCTTCGACATCTGCGCCTTCCGTGACTACAACCATAAATACGGATTCCAGGAAGGCGATACATTTCTGATGCAGTTCGCAGACGAACTCCGGAAAACCTTTCCCGGCGATAACATTACCCGCCTCTCCGCAGACCAGTTCTCTGTACTGACCGATAAAGATGATGTCTCTGGAAGAATTGAACACCTCCATCACTTTGTCCATGTATTGCAGAAGAATGTAAGTCTCGAGCTGAAGGCCGGAATCTATGTGCAGAACGGTTCCAATGACACCAATGTCTCCCTGATGATCGACCACGCAAGACTCGCCGCGAAAAGCATCCACGATCAGTACGATCACAACGTCGCCGTATACAACGACGACATGGCCGAAAGGGAGGAGCTGCAGCGCTATATTCTGAATCATTTCAGTGAGGCTCTGGAATACGGCTATATTGAGACCTGGTATCAGCCGGTAATCCGGACGATCAGCGGGAAAATCAGCAGCTTCGAAGCGCTTTGCCGATGGAATGATCCGGAAAAGGGGATTCTATCTCCCGCCCTCTTCATCGGCGTCCTGGAAGATGCCCACCTGATTCAAAAACTGGATCTCCGAATGGTTGAAAACGTCTGCCAGGATATCAAAACAGCCGAGGCCCTCGGACATCCGGTCGTTCCGATATCCATTAATCTCTCCCGAAATGACTTCCTTGGAATTGACGCTTTTGAGGAAGTCAACGCCATTGTCACAGACCACGGTCTCTCTCCGGAAATGATCAATATCGAGATCACGGAGAGTACCCTGGAGGCAGAACCGGAATATCTTCGCCACCAGATCAGCCGCTTCCACGAAGCCGGCTATGAAATCTGGATCGACGACTTCGGAAGCCATTACTCCACCCTGGGCACCTTGAAGGATTTTGATTTCGATGTACTGAAGATCGACCAGGCTTTTGTCCGCGGCATGGAGCACAACCAGAAGGCCAGGACTCTGGTCGCCTCTGTTGTTAACATGGCCAAGCACCTCGGCATTCACACGCTCTGCGAGGGTGTGGAGAATCACGAACAGATTGAATTTCTCAGAACAATCGGCTGTGAACAGTTGCAGGGCTTTTACTACTCAAGGCCTCTCCCGATCGCCGACATCCGCCATCTGATTCCCGAATTCGGTCTGGAAACGCCTCAGAGAAGCCGATGCTACAAGGCTATCGGCACGATCAACATGATGTCCGATTCGCCGATGGAATTCGGCCGCAGCTACGATCATGGTTCCAAGGTTCCTCTCATGCTCGTTGAGACAGCCGTTGAGAACACCGTTCTTCTCTATCACAACCCGGCGATGGACGATATGGCAAGGTCTCTCAATCAGAAGGACGCTGATGGCTTTCTCCGGTATCTCATGTCCATTTCGACGTACCGGAACATCATCCGCCACGCCATCATCAATCCGGAAGATACCAGTGACGTAAATTCGCTTGACCTTGTCATCAACAACAAGTTCTGCAGCATCCGTTTCCGCACCATTGCCTCGAAGACCGGCAGCTATGCCTATCTCGCCTTCACCGGTCTGATTCTGGATTCGTCCTCAGCGATTTCCCGTTCCATGAATATTCATGACGGAATCCGCCACCTTCTGACGATTTTCAGCAGAATCGACCTCTTCAATCTTGATACGGGAAAGGCAGAGAATATCTACCTCAACACGGCGCAGGACAAGCTGACGGATTTTGCCGATACCAACAAGAAGACCATTGAAACCTACGCGGAGAAATACCTGAACGAGGAGGACCGCTCCTCCTTCATTGAATTTTATGATATGAGCAAGCTAAAGAGCCGCATGCTGGCTCAGGGCACCAATCATATCACTGCTATTTTCACGACACGGGACAAGACAAACCGGCAGCATGCCCAGTCCTATACGTTGATCCCGTTCCGGAGAGGAAGAAACACCATCGTGCTCTCCTGCATCCGCAACATCACCAACTCCCTGTACAACAGGGCCTTTCAGGATCAGCTCGCACAGAATACCTCCGTCGGCCCCGACATCCTGAACGAATCTATGGTGGATCTGCTCACCTCCTTCCAGGGAATTCTTCAAATCAACGCCGCGGAGGACAATTATACCCTGCTCTACCGGAACTGGGAGCCCGTATTCGGATCGGATTCTACCTTTAGCAAAGCCGTTCGCGTCTTTTGTAAAGACAACGTACACCCGGACGACCGCGATCGCTACCTGGCGTTTATGAACCCCAGAAGCTGGTCGGACCATGTCTCAAAAGACAGCTTTCATGAATTTTCTGACTCCTTCCGGATCCGAAATGAGAGTGGGAACTACTCCTGGTTGATTCACAATATCATCCGGAATATCCGTGACGCGAAGCTCTTTACCCTCGCCATTCACCGGGTCAGCAACCCCGCCGAGGAGAACATGTTCGACTTCTGGTACTCGCAAGGCAGGGATCTCCAGATGCACATCGATCCCGTCACCAAGCTCCTGGACAGAAGAGGGATCGACCACAAGCTCGGGCAGTACATCACAAACTTCCCGCAGACGCCGGGCGTGCTCATTGACCTGAACATCGACAGCTTCAAGATTATCAATGACCTTCTGGGCCGTGATATCGGCGACCAGACGCTTAACCGTCTTGCGGATTCTCTCCGGGAAAATTTTTCAGACGGAGACATTATCGGACGCAACGCCGCCGATGAATTCATCGTATTCATGAAGGATTCCGTACTCTCTGACGCCGAACCGATCGTAAAGAGACTGGTGTCGAATCCGATGACCATTGACTTCCACGGGGGCAGCTACCGCTTCTTTCTGTCCGCCGGCCTTGTGGAATACCCGAAACAGGGACGAAAGCCCGGCACCCTTTGCCGAAAGGCAAACGCCGCCCTTTGTTCCGCAAAGCAGACAAAGGGACACAGCTATCGGATCTACAATTCCGAAATCTGCTCGGAAAATCGCCTGCAGCTCTCAAAGAGCATCACGGATCTCGCCACGGATCTTCCGAAGGCTATTCTCGTCTACAAAATGGCAGACGAGCTGCAGATCCTGTATGCCAGCGAATATCTGATCCGCCTCTGCGAATGCGACAGTCTGGATGACTTCACAGAATACTCGAAATCGAGCTTTCTATCTATTCTCTGTCCGGAGGACAGGGAAAAAACCACACAGTGCATCCGCGATTACAATCAGGCTCACCAGAACCCTTCCAATTCTGCGGAATCGTCTTCTGAATATCTCGTATTTTGCCAGAAGTGCCGCATCATGACCAAAAAAGGAAATATCCGGGCCATCCAAAACTGCTGTCGGCTCGTACACAGCGTCTACTACGGGGATATTTTCTACGTTTTCCTGAACAACGCCGACACTGCCCCCTCGCAGCCCTGACTTACGCCCCGGGCCCATTCGGACCGTATGAACTGCACATGGCATGTTATAGTCCCGGTATCAAGGCACTCTCCGCCGTACAAGAGACACCTGCCGCGTACTATCCGCCGCCTTGCGCCCGCATGCGTCTCACCGTTCGCTTACATACAAAGTGCCGTCCCGGTTTATCACCGGGACGGCACTTTGTATGAAGATATGCTCATCTATGTTGTTCTGACGCGAGCGCAAGGCCGGCTTTCATAAAATCGTCTCCATAGCGCTCCAGAATAATTTCCGCATAGCGATTTTCTCTGTGAAGAATCTTGTTCCTCTCAAAATCAAGCACCTCGCTTCCTCCGAGATCCCCCTCCATCCGGTCCAGAACCTCCAGTGCCTTATCGATCAGCCCTGTTCTGGTTCCATCCGCATTCCGAAGAATGACCTTCTCCAGATCCAGCGAAGCCGCCTTCTTCATGTTGTGAATCGCCGATTTCTGTCTGACCTCGCTGAGCTCAAAATCCGGCTGGAGCGTCATCCAGAACAGAAGCAGCCGCAGAAATTCCGCATCCTCCTCCATCAGACCGAAGGAAGACAGGGGATTGAGATCCAGCGAACGGAGCTCGATATGGCTGATTCCGCCGGAAAAGCCTTCCATAGAATATTCACCCGCCGGTTTCAGCCTCACCGGATAGTACAGTTCCTTCGGCGAAACGAGAAGCCCTTCTGTCACATAGCGCTGAATCGAAGCCACATAGGCCTCCGTGCTTTCATAGCGGAGCGTCGGCGTAAAATCATTCCAGTATCCGAACTCACTGGACCTTATTGTCGCCAGCCTCTGTCCTTTGACCCGGCTTCTCTGATCTTCGTCAAAAAAAAGAAAGATCATAGAGTGGACTTGCCGCCGTCAGAGCCACAATCAGCCAGCTGTACATCATCGCTTTTCTGGCAAGCTTCAGATACAGAGAATCCACAAATTTTCTGTAGTCCGTCTCCCCGCTCTCTTCAAAGGTCCTTCTCAGAAATTCGGCGGGATAGGAATAATTAAAATGAATGCCCGAAAGCAGCATCTTCCTCTTTCCGTATTTCCGGGCCAGATAATTCCGGTACACCGTCCGCTCCGCCAGCTCACCCGTGAAGCGTGCCACAGGAATCTCATCCTCCCCAGATATACGAGGCGGATTGCTGAACGGCCAGAGCAGCTCACGGCCGGAGTCCAGGTTCCACAGTCTATCCACGACGTATTCGTGATATTTTCTCACGCAATCCACCGCACTGCGAACGCTTTTCTCCGGGGCTGTAATGATTTCCACCTGATTTTCGCAGAAATCCCTGTCCAAATGACTATCTCCGGAAAAAGGATGAGGCGTCTGTGCCAGGCGCCCGTCTATCGTCACCCTAAGGCTCTCCTTTTCCAGACCGAAGCCTCCGGACTCCCCAAGAAGTTCCAGCTTCTCCTTGTTACTTAATCCACTACTGATTCTCATAAATCACCCGATCCCCGATTAGCCGGATCCTATCTGTCAGGTCGCAATCTCTCTTACAGAACCAGGGAAGGCGCAGCGTAGACTCTTCCAAGAAGCTCCTGATTCAAGGCATAGAGCCCCTTCGGATCCGAGCCAAAGAGCTTGAACTTGCGGATGAGATCGTCCGCATTCTTCTCCTCTTCTCCCTGCTCCTTCACAAACCAGTCAAAGCACTGCATGGTGCGATAATCGTCGACCTCACTTGCCGCCTTGTAGATTTTATTGATCAGGCCGGTCACATACTGCTCGTGCTCCAGACTGAACTTCAGCGGATCGTCCAGGCTGCTGTAGGTCTTGTCCGGCTTTGCGACAGCCTCAAAGGTTACCAGTTCTCCATTATTCTGGAGATAGGTGCGCATCAGCATCGCGTGATCTCTCTCCTCCTGCGCCTGCACATCGTACCAGTGCGCGAAGCCGTCAAGCCCCTGATCGTAATAATAGTTTGCAAAATCCAGGTACAGATATGCGGAATAGAACTCTTTGTTGATCTGATCATTGATTAATTCTTTCACTTTTTTATCAAGCATGGTAGGTCCTCTTTTCTGATAAATAGAAACATCTGTTCTGTCACCGAATTGTTAAATATGTCATACCACATTTTCGGAAAGATTACAACCTTTGCGCCGCCAACGGCTCCTCGTTCACAACAATCTCTTACCATTCACACACCACAGAGACGGCAAACATTTTACAGAATCAGACGTGAACGTATTCTATAGAGCTACGATTCCCGGGCCCTGCGGATCTCCAGCTTCTCTCCCGGGAAGGTCTTCGTTCTCACGTACTCTCCCCCGGTGATCTCTCTGCATCCGGTCTGCACATGCAGTACCTCCGCTTCTTTTCCTTCCCAGGGATTTTCCAGCACCAGCTCTCTCCCCGCATGACTCAGGATCCGGATCGTCTCAACCGTCCCTGCCACAAGCGAGGCACTCACCTGAAACGCTCCATATGCCCACAATCTCTCAAAAGAAGCATCCGGATGGCTCTTTACCGGCCACACCCGGAAGACACGCAGGATTCCTTCATGACTTAACAGCATCATCTCCTGAAGGGTATTCGGCACCGTGCTCAGATTTTCGATGCCATGCGGATTCCGGTTGATATAACCGTTTGGAAGGCCCCGGTGACGGATTCGCTCCTCCAGCTCCTTCCATATCACCTCCGGGTCGTAGCCCACGCGGACCGCCGCAGGGAAAAACAGGCAGCTCAGGTTCGTCGCGTTCCATGCGCCTGCCTTTCTGTAGTGAGGATCGGAGTCACCCTGTTCATTATCCAGGTCGTCCGCACCGGTATCGTGTGTTTTCCGATATTCCGCCATCTGATTTTCAATGATGGAATGGACATGGACGGTATTCCATCCCGTCTGAAGCAGATCCGGATCGGATCCGAGTCCGATCGCACCCGCCGGGTAAATCTGCATGATATTTCCCGGAAAATGATAGGACCACTTTCCTCCCTTGCCCTCATCGAAAAAGACCGTTTTTTTCATCCATTCCGCCGGAACCAGCTCGCCAAGCGGCACCTCCGCCTCCGCCCAGAGCGTCGGATTCTCTCTGATATCCTCCAGTGTACCCACAGGATATGGCGCCAGGTGATCCGCGATCTCCTCCCAGTGACTCCGGCGGTCCTCATCCAGCCCCAGGTCTCGGCTGATGACCGGCAGGAAATGAAACAGGCATTTCAGGTAGCCGAGACTGTTGACCGGATCCATCGATTCTCCGTTCTTCCGGACATCATCCTCCGTCCGCTCATGCATGCTGTCGTCCAGGATATGCCAGCATCCGTTTTCCTGAATCAGATCCCCCTCCCAGAAATCCGCGAGGCTCTGAAGAAACGGGTATATTTTTCTCCCGTAATCCCGGTCAAGTGTCAGCGAATACCGCATGATCATATTCGTCGCGCCGTGCACCGCCTGTGACTTCATGTGCAGAAGAAGCGCCTCGCTGACCATGCCCTTCGGTCCGAGTCCTAACGGCAGACAGGTCCCCTCATGGTGGTACAGCCTCCGGCTCATCTCCCGCCCGATATCCATCATGGCAAAATACGGGGCATCGTGGGGATCCGCCTGTGGAAAATGACCGGATGCCAGAAGTCCGAGATAGGCCGACTGGTGATTGTAATTGATTTTGTAATTGCCGTTCCACGCCGGGCGATCAAAGGTGCACACGCCGAGGATTCCCGGCGGATAATCGGGATCCCGGCTCAGGCTCGCCATTACATACTGGGACAGGTAATACCGCTGCTCCATCAGCGGATCATCCAGACAGATCCCGGAGACGTTCCAGAAATCTCTCCACCAGCTTCTGTGCAGGTCCATAAGCTCCGAAATCTCCCGGTTCGTGATCCACTCCGCTCTGGATGCAGCCATCTCCACCGGCCGCGAAACCTTGTTCCAGGTGCGCAGAACAAACACATAATCCGCGCTCTCTCCCGGGCCCAGCACCAGAGACGCCGACTCTTCCCGGTTTTCTGCCTCGCCCCGCATACCTCGCGCATAAAATTTATCCGGGTCCGCATCGCCGCTCAGAGTGTACGCCTTATTCCCATCGCCATGGTCTTCCGGTCGATGGAAGGCGCCGCCGAATCCCGCCTTCACCGGCACATCCACCTGCTCCTCGAAGGCCCGGAATCCGGACAGAACTCCGTCAACCGTTTTCTGTTCTTCCATCGTTTTGCCGCACATCATACCGACAGCGGTTCCCCTCAGGTCCGTCCCGCTCTCATTTCTCCCGGACAGATCCACTCCCTTTTCGCATCCCATGCCCGGCTCATCCGGAAAACGGAAAAAAGCCTGAATCCGCACCGGCTCCGCCACTTCCGAGTGAAATCGTACCAGAAGGACGTTTTCTGTCGCCGCAACCATGCTTTGTATTGTCAGTTTTCCCTTTGTCCCGCACTCATAGTGCGCCTCTGTGACCGCATCCGCGAGCTCCTGTTCAATGCGGCAGGCCGCTCCCTTCAGGTCCGGTATCGAGAACACCAGGCGGCCGACCGGTCTCGGTCCCCCGAGCGTGACCGCCGGTTCCAGCGCCGCCGTCGAATTATCATGAAAAAACACCCAGTTCGGGTTGCTCTCCATCTGCCAGAAATCATTCGTCGTAACCCAGAACTGCGGATATTCACAGGGACCCGCAAAGGCCGCCAGCATATCTCCGTTTCCCAGAACCGGAGCGTCGGTTTTTGTCCCGGTATACTGCCAGATTCTCCATCTCCCATTGCCTGACACATCGACGTCGCCATCCGGAACCGCCCGCGGCGGCCCGTCATACACAGCCTTGTACCTTCTCACTCTCTCATAATGATCCATTGAAGTCTCTCCCTAAAAATTTATCTTCCTGCGATACAAGATAAGCCGGGTGACTGCGCCGCACAAAAAGCACACTCACCCGGCTTCTGCATTAACCCTTGACCGATCCTCCGGTCGTTCCCTCGAGCAGATATCTCTGTCCGATGAAGTATACAATAATTACCGGAATCAGTGTCATCACGATATCCGCGAACACATAGTTCCAGTACTGCTGGTTTTTCCCGAAGAACTGATATACCGCCATGGTCATCGGGAAGAGGCTGCTCTTGCTCGACAGATACAGGGGTGTCAGGAAATCGTTCCAGACGCCCATGAACTGCAGGATAAAGCAGGTGACAATTGTCGGCTTCATCATAGGAAGATCTACCCGGAAGAACATCTGAAGCGGTCCGGCGCCATCGATCACGGCCGCCTCGTCGATCTCCCTCGGCACCGATTCTACGAAGCTGTATATCGTGAAGATACAGAACGGAATCATCGAGCTGATGAAGACCAGAATAATTCCCAGTCTCGTGTTTGTCAGATGGAACCACTGAAACACCCGAACCAACGTTACATAGTTCACCGGAAAGAAAAGTCCGATGATAAAGAAGTAGTACAGCCTCCGGTTAATCCGGATCCGGTTTCTGCTGAGAACAAATGCAGCCATTGCACTGATGATAACGCCCACGAAGGTGGCAACCAGCGCATAGATCATACTGTTCGCAAACCCCCGGATCAGGCCGGCCTTCTGAATGACATCTGCATAATTTCCGAACATCCATGTCGTCGGAAACCTCAGATTCATTCTGGCCGCCTCTCCCTTTGTCTTGAACGAGTTGATGACCACCATGTAGAGGGGAACCAGAACCAGCAGAGAAAGCGCAATACAAACGACCTGCTTGATGATGGTCTGAAGAATTCTCTTAGACTTTCCCATTTATGCTTCTGCCTCCTTTCCGCTCATAACCTTGACAATGATCACACCAATCACCGCAGTAACCGCCAGAAGAATGGTATTCATGGCTGTAGACATACCGTACTGGCCGCTTCCGTACAACTGGAATACGTAGGTGGTCATGACCTCCGTCTTATGTCCGGGTCCGCCGTTTGTCAATACATAGATAATATCGAAGACCTTCAGACCGTAGGTAATGCCAAATACGAGATTAATCATGATCGGTCCCTTCATCATCGGAAGTGTCACATAAGACAGCTTCTTCCAGAAACCGGCACCGTCAATCTCCGCCGCCTCATAAAGGGAATCATCAATCGTATTCAATCCGGCAAGGAAGATCGTCATGACATAACCGATACCTCTCCAGGCATCCACCGAAAAGATCGAATTCCACACCATATGCGGATCGGACAGCCACTTCTGCTTCAGTGCGTCAAGACCAAGAGCGGCAAATGTGCTGTTCAAAAGTCCGGTATTGTACGAAAAAATCGAGCTGAAGATAATTCCGATGATAACGAATGGAAGAATAGACGGCAGATAGAATACCGTGCGGTAGAACTTCTTGCCCTTCAGCCTGGAATTCAGAAGAATCGCAAGGAAAAAAGCGGGAATAATTTTCACCACATTGGAGATCAGCGTGAACCGGACCGTATTCCAGAAACCCGCCATGTAATTCTTATTGGATGTAAAAAGGTCAATATAATTCTGCAGACCGACAAAATGAAGTCCGTTCTTCGGCGTCATTCTCCCCCAGTCCGTGAAGGAATAGAATACACCGAGGATACTTGGAAAAAGAAAGAACACCACATATATAATCAGCGGCAGAATGACAAACCATCTCGGATAAATCTTGTTTTTATTCATAGTTGCCTCATACTAATTTCTGTCAGCGGCTGCTGCATTTTGTCTCATCTTGCTGCGGCAAATCCGCCTTCCCACCATCCGGTTCATGCATCATGATGAATCACCCGGTTCATGTCCTGTAACGAAGGAGTGCCGCCCGCGGAAGACCCTTTCAGATCTCCGGGCGACACTTCATTGTAAACCACCCTGTCCCGCACGCGGGACACCGCTTACTGCCTATACCGGCATTGTATTCCCGGCCAGTTACCGGCCGGTATCACACAGCCGGCATCCTGCCTATACCGGTTATCCTATTCTCACTCCGAACCGGCAGAATCACTTCCATGCCGGATCTCCGGCTGTTTTTGCCGATTCCGCACGGTTCTCATCCATGTTCTTCAGGACGTCATTTGCCTCCATCGAACCCTGGCAGAAGGAAATCATATCCGCGCCAAAATCCATCCAGTAATCATTGGTGTACTTGGTTCCGTTCTGGAGTACGCTTACACCCATCTTGCTCGGATCAATCGAATTCATGAACTCTGTTTCTTCAGGCAGCCAGTGCTGTTTGATATTTACATTCACATCCAGGTTGCTGTACTGCGGGGAGTTGTCCAGAATCTCCTGCAGACTCTCCGGTGTGCATACAAACTGGAAGAAGGCCTTTACCAGATCCTCATGCTCTGTTCCCTTATAACCAAACATCGTCGGGCCGGCCGGATCTGTCGGATACCATGTGTTGTCTCCGAGCGGGATCAGGAACATTCCGAACTCATCCTTCGTACCGGTGTCATCCTTGATCTGCTGGATGAAGCTGGAGTTTGCCATTGCCATTGCTGTATTTCTGTCGCCGAACTCATTGCTCAGGTTTGTAGAATCGGTTCCTACCCAATCCTCTCCAAAGTAGCCGTCATCAGAAAGCTCCTTGAACTCATTCAGAACCTCAAGCATCTTCTTGTTGTCTGCGAAGGTCGCCTTGTTGTTGTTCAGCTTGTCATAAAGATCTGCGTCATCCTCGGTGTATACGCCGCCAATCTGGAAGAACGCGAGCTGATGCTGCCAGCCGTCCGCACCGGGCATGAACCACGGTGTCTCTACTCCGGAGTCCTTGATAATCTTCAGATCCTTTTTCAGTTCATCATAAGTGGTCGGAACATCATTGATTCCGAGTTCCTTGAACATGGTCTTGTTGTAAACCATGACATATTCAGGCGATTTGTGCCAGATCTGCAGTCCGTAAAGCTTTCCGTCACTGATGCATGCCGCCTGACGAGTCTCCGGCATTACGTTCTGCCAGTCTGCTCCGGAGAAATCGATGCAGTACTCTTCCGGATTTCCGATGTTGGACTCGATCGCTCCCACCGGGTTGGACTGAATCCAGAAGATATCCGGGCAGGTGCCGTTCGCCAGATCCGACTGCAGAATATCCAGATACTGATCGGCCGGAATGGTCTGAAGGTCTACGGTAACTCCGTAGGTGTCCTCGAATCTCTTGATCGTCGCATCGTAACGGTTGTCCATCCATCCGGCGGATACCAGAATGCTCAATGTCTGACCGTCAAACTGGCCGTCGTTCGGAATCTCCTTGACCACTACATTATCGCCGGAAGCTGTAGAAGCCGACGATACCGCTGTCGTCTCCACCGACTCCGCAGCGGATGAAGAGGATGTCGTTGCCGCTTCCTCCGTCGATGAAGAAGCAGCTGCCGCCGTCGATGAAGAAGACGACGCATTTGCCGAAGAGGAACTTGTCGAGCTTCCGCAGCCCGCAAACAGCGACGCAGCCATAGCGCCGCACATCAACATAGAGATTACTTTTCTTTTCATACTTTCTCCTCCCTCTCTCATTGTTGAATAAACTGACGTTTCCACATGCCATAATGATAACAAGGTAACGATGTTAAAACCATGGATAAAACCTTTCTCCAGTTGAACAAAATTGTCCTGTTTGAACAAATTTATCTCATTTTTCCGCCATTCCATGGCAATATTCACGAACAGTCTATGTGCAGAAGCCTCTCTCCCCATGTGATACGCCACATTTTCGGACTGATTTTCCGCCTCCGCTCATTGATTTGTCAACTCCGTGTAAAACGTTTATAATAGGACGGTAATGATTCAGCCGGATGAGGCCAGCTGTACCATATAAATAGATACTTACAAAAATCTCTTTTCGAAAGGAAAAAATCTGTTGAAAGCATATATCCAGGACAGAGACACGCAAGCGACAGGAAATCATTCCGTCCTGTCCGCCGGAAAGCGCCATAAATCAGCAAGAAAGCCCCGGAAGCTGCAGACCAAGCTCTTTCTGTATATCCTGCTTCCTCCGCTCCTAGTTCTGGCCTTCTTTGTGCTGTTTTTTCTCCGATACACCTCAAATATTCTGATCAGCCGGGAACAAAATGTGCTTCAGACGCTTAATTCAACCCTGATGAATGAGACCGAAAAACAGCTCAAGGACATGGATATGGTATCCTCCAATATCAATTTCTACAACCGCAAGACCAAATTCATGCCTGCCGTCCTGGATTTCAGCGTGACCTCCGATGAAGGTCATACCTTTCTGGATATTGTACAGATGTCGAACGGTCTCGATCTGAACGCAAATCAGGTCAACATCTACGATCTCTATGGGCATATCATGGAATCCGGAATCATCACAAAAAATGATACCTATTCCGCCGATCAGGAAAAATGGCTCGACAAAGCCGTCCGGCTTCGGGGAAATAAATTTCTGAGTGTTCCCTATGAGACCCGAAAATACTCCGTCGGCGCTTCGAAGTCGGCCTGGTATCTGTCTCTGTACCGGGCCTCTCTCGACGGACAGAACCGTGTCATAGGCGGAATTGAAACGGTCAGGAACTGCAAGCTTCTCTTTCATGATATCACCGCTTACCTGAGCAAAAGCTCCACACAGGCGGATATTTTAATTTTTGATTCGGACGGGACTCTGATTTTTCCCTATGATACGAATGGAACCCAGAAGGATATCAGTCAGACCTACTATCAGACTCTTTCCGGCACGAACGACAGCTACGGTATCGGAACCGATCCGGAATCCGGAATCAAATATCAGTATGCCCGGCAGACCTCGACCTACAGCGGCTGGACCTATGTGACCCTTCAGCAGAACAACGTCATTCTGCGTCCGGTCTACCAGATGCTCCGGGTCCTGATCACGATCACCTGCCTGATGGTGCTGTTTTCCGTTCTCCTCTCCTTGTATCTGACTCATAACATGGTCAAGCCCATCAAGCATCTGAAGCATGTGATTCAGCGTCTGCGTCTGGAAAATCTGGGAGAGGAAAAGCTTGATCATTATGACGCCTCCTATGAGGAGCTCGATGAGCTGTACAAGGAATTCCAGAAGATGAGCGAATCCCTGCAGCAGTCTCTTGCCGAGCTTGAAATCGCGCAGAAGCTCGAGCTGAAATCCCGTGTTATCGCGCTGCAGGTGCAGATGAACCCTCATTTTTATTACAACACGCTGTCCTGCATCAGCATACTGGCGGAGAACGGTCAGAACAGGGATGTCACGAAGCTCTGCCAGACGCTCTCCCGCATCATGCGGTATATCACCAATACCGGAAGCGCGATAGTCACCGTCGCCGACGAGATTCACTATATTGAAGAGTATATGTACTGCATGAAGGTACGCTATCAGGAGAGTCTGAATTATCACATTGATATTCTCCCCGAAATCATGGAGCAGAAAATTCCCAAGCTGATCATTCAGCCTCTCGTCGAGAACTCCATTAAGTACGGAACCGACTGTCTGCCGCCGTGGGAAATCCGGGTTACAAGCTTCCGGGACGAATCCATGTGGTACATCCGGGTCTCCGATTCCGGGAACGGATTCCGGGAAGAGGTTCTCGACGAACTGAATCAGAAGATCGCCGCGATCAACCGCGACCTGAACCACAATCTCACCGATCTCAAAATCGGCGGTCTCGGCATGATCAACGTATATATCCGATGGAAGCTCTACTGCGGAGACAATATTGTCTTTGACTTTGGAAATACCGAAGATGGGCACGCCTATGTGCTCATCGGAAGAAAAACGCCGGATGTCGCAGAGGTATCTGACGCTTCCGAAAAGAAATGAAAATCCCGGGATACCTGCGGAGGTGTCCTGGGATTGTAAAAAGCGCTGAATCCTGCGGAAACCGTTCTGATCCTGAACGGCCCGCAGAGACAGAAATGCGACAGAAATAGAAAGGATTCCATTTATGAAATACGGAGTTATTGTTGCGGAAGATGAAATACTGATCCAGCAGAATATTATCAAGAAAATAGAAAATTCCGGAGCCGGTTTCACCGTCGTCGGCAACGCACAGACCGGCATCCAGGCACTGGATCTGATCAACTCCTGTAATCCCTATCTGCTGGTCACCGATATACGGATGCCGGTCATGGACGGTCTGGAGCTCATCGAACAGGCACGTGAAAATCACCCGGATCTTGATGTCATTGTCGTCAGCGGATATTCGGACTTTGAATATGCCAAGCGGGCCATCCACCTGCAGGTCCGTGAATACCTGCTCAAGCCGGTTGACGAGGATCAGCTTCGAACGGTTCTGTCCTCTCTCGCCAATAAATACCGCATGGAGGAGCAGGAGCTCGAGAAGAGCTTCTCCGGAGAATTCTCCTGCCGTTCCTCCCGGGAAATCGCGGAGCTTCTGAAGGATTACCTCACACGGGAATATGATCACGACATCAATATGAACCTGATCGCGGAAAAGCTGAACTACAGCCCGAGCTATCTTTCCAAGGTATTTCTTCAGACCTACCACATGCCGCCGACAAAATATCTGATATCCCTCCGGATGCAGAAGGCCAAGAAGCTCATGGACCGGAACCCCGGCTATCCCATTCACATGATCGGTGAAGCCGTCGGCTATGACGATCCGGGCTATTTCTCCCGTATCTTCAAGAAGTACGAGGGAGTCAGCCCGCAAAAGTACAGGGGAGGCTCCGGCACAGACACTGCGGACGATGCTGTTGACTGATTCCGCCCATCCCAACCCTATCTCCCACAATCTGCAAACTTAAAAAGCAGCAACCCAGCGAGATAAAACACGCTTCGCGAGTTTTATCTCGCCATCGCGACGCTCGCCGCAGCCGAATCCTTCGCATTCGCCTGCGGCTCACTCTTCGCGTAAATTGAAGTGGCCGCCTTATCAAAATTTCTTTGACAAGACGGCCACTACTGAAATGGTTCACTGTTATTCAATTTTCTACACTTTCTTTAAAATATTCCTTGTACAATCGAACTTATTAAATTTTTCTTTCTGAAAGGACCTGTTATAAATAATGATAAATGGATTCTTGTATTTTCGGTTTCTGAATTACAGCTGATAAAATACGGACTGTCGTCACATATCTGATCAATAACTGCTTTGAATCACTTATTCCTCTTTCGTGATTCCTCTTACAGGTAGGTTCTCTGTCTCTCTCGAAACATCTTTCTCAAATAATTTCACGGAAAGAAATATAAGTACGATAACGCTTATCTGTCCCCTGCATCGTCAGGATATAGAATCATAATCAGAACAAACTCTATGTCTGAATCCTGCTTAGAAAGTTCTGTGAATTCATCGGAACCTCTTCCGCGATCCGGCAAGTGATATCTACACGCCGCCCGTTAATCCTTTCCAATGTTCTGGATAAATCTGTCACATCCATGTGATTTCTCGTCTTCACAGGTCTTCGTTTCTTTACACGAATCCTCTGGCTGTAACGGATCTTCCGTGGTATATACTCAATATGAATTGCAAGCTTCACATTACCTTTCATATCATGGGTTCCGGATTATACCAGGAACTCGGTTACTTTCTTCTCTCTTATAAAAGGTCTTCTCTGAGGGAACTGCTTATGCAATACCACTTTCATATTGAGGATGATGTGCCGGTGGAATTCCCATTGGACTGTCCTCCTTCTCTTGTATTTGGATTAAAGATCCGGACTTAACGTTTATCCGATAGGATATCAAAGGCCGTTCCCTCTGTTCATGTACTCCCAAAACGGATCTGAATATTGGGACGGAGCTTTTATCGGATTAATTCTGTCGCCCTTTCTTTAATGTGCCTTCAGGATAACACACAAGACACGACTTGTCAATACATTTTCAAATTATCTTTTACTTATTCTCTCATCACGATAATTATATTCTAAATATTTGTTTTTTGTATAATTATTATATTGTATTCTGTCTTTTGTTTTGCGTAGTACCGGATGCCGCTTACTCTTCGTATAAACTTCACACGTATAAACTTCACATAAACGAAGAGAATTAATAGTGGAAATTCCTTCGCGTAAACACGATAAAGCCGGAGCTCCTGCAGATTTCGGAGTTCCGGCTTTATGGCTTTATTTACGCGAACAGTGAGCCGCAGCCGAATGCGAAGTATTCGTGTACGGCGAGCGTCGCGATAGCGAGATAAAACTCGCGCAGCGTGTTTTATCTCGTTATTTTCTTCCTGCTTATTGACTTTTGCAGCTTACTTATGATTCCGATAATAATTAATCAGGCATCCGTCCAGAATAATCTCTCTTTCATCATCGGTCAGCTGACCCAGACGGAGTTCGAATCCGGTTAATGCATCCTCTCCGACGACATATGCCCGGATCACGTCTTCTTTATTCTCAACCACCTTCCGGATATCCGGAATAAACAGATAATCTCCGTTCTTGAACGGGAGCCTGCCATCCGGAATCAGGAATGGAAGCATTCCCCAGTTGATCAGATTGGAGCGGTATCTCTTCGTCGCGTAGTCATTTGCGATATTCGCCCAGCCTCCAAGAACCTTCTGACAGGAAGCAGCCTGCTCACGGGCCGATCCGTCACCCGGCTTTACAGCAAAGATTGTGGATCCTACTCCCATGTTCTGGTGGCATACATCCGGGAACTGCGTGTGGATCACCTTCATCACCGGTTTCAGCTCCGGAAGCGCCTCGCCTGCACAACCGCCTTCTTCCAATGCCTTCTGTGCCTTCTGCACCTGCTTCGCTCTTCCCACATACAGAGGATCTTTCCTCGAAAGAGCAAACTCGGCCAGTCTGAGGGGATTGGAACGATACGAAGAGGTCTCTCCGGAAGGAATCAGCTCGTCGGTTGTCGTAACCGGATCATGAATCTCCGACACCACCTTGAGAATCAGGTTCTCCGGAAGCGCAGACATCTTCGGCCAGTCCTTGATATTCGGTCCGAAACGAACCTCTACGGTCGGGTCTGCGACTCCGTGGCTGTCAAATACGCGGTGCGCGTAAATATTGGAATCAAAATGATATACCTGATGACGATATTCCCCGGCGAATTCCGTCGCCGGCGTCAGGTATCCCTTATTTGCCGCAGTTGCCGCGATAGACCGCGCGTCCATAAGGGCAACGCCCGCCACCTGTCCCTCCTGAACCTTGGACCCCTCACGATTCGGGAAGTTCCGGGTGGAATGACGGATCGACAGATCTCCGTTCGCAGGCGTATCACCCGCACCGAAGCACGGTCCGCAGAATGCCGTCTTCACGACAGCTCCCGTTTCCATCAGATCCGCAATAACCCCATTCGCCGCCAGTTCCTTGTAGATCGGCGCACTGGCCGGATAAATGTCAAGTGTAAAATCATCGCAGCCGATGTACTGACCGCGAAGAATATCCGCCGCCTGACAGATATTCTCGAATCCGCCGCCTGCACATCCCGCTATGACGCCCTGATCCACGAGAAGCCTTCCATTGTGGACCTTGTTTCTTAGATTATAATCTACCTTTCCGTTAAACGCCACCTGCGCGCGCTTTTCTACATCGTCCAGAATATCCAAAAGATTTGCGTTACACTCTTCGATCGTATAGACGTTGCTCGGATGGAACGGCATAGCGATCATCGGCTTGATCTTGTCCAGCTCCACATAGATACAGCCGTCATAATAGGCAACTGCACCCGGATTCAGCTCGCTGTAATCCTCTGGACGTCCGTGCTCCGCATAGTAATCCCGAATCGTATCATCCGTCGTCCAGATCGAGGACAGACACGTGGTCTCTGTTGTCATAACGTCGATGCCGATTCGGAAATCCGCCGACAGAGACGCAACACCGGGTCCTACGAATTCCATAACCTTGTTCTTTACATATCCCTTGTCAAATACGGCTCCGATGATGGCGAGCGCAACATCCTGGGGACCCACCCCCGGAAGCGGCGCACCGGTCATGTAGACCGCGATAACACCGGGCATGGCTATGTCATAGGTCTTGTTCAGAAGCTGCTTTACAAGCTCCGGTCCGCCCTCGCCCATCGCCATTGTTCCAAGAGCGCCATAACGGGTATGCGAATCGGATCCGAGGATCATTCTCCCGACTCCGCTGAGCATCTCGCGGGCAAACTGGTGGATAACCGCCTGGTGCGGCGGAACATACATACCGCCGTATCTCTTCGCGCAGGAGAGGCCAAACATATGATCATCCTCGTTAATCGTTCCTCCCACAGCACACAGCGAATTGTGACAGTTCGTCAGAACGTAGGGAATCGGAAATTTCTCCAGTCCGGACGCCCGGGCCGTCTGAATGATTCCTACATATGTGATATCATGCGACGTCAGCTTGTCAAATTTAATCTGCAGATTTTCCATGTTTCCCGAGACATTGTGCGCCTTCAGGATATTATATGCCATGGTTTCCTTTTTTGCCTCATCCGCCGGCACAGCCTTTCCGGTTTTCTGCTGAAGCTGTGCGGCAGCATCCGGCCCGTCAGGAATCACGGTTGTGCCATTTACCAGATATACTCCGCCATTTTGTAATTCGATCATACCCGATTATCCCTCCTGTGGATTGCAAATTCCGTGTTTATCATATATTATTTAGACTAATTTCGCAAGACGGGAGGAAAATTCAAACATGCGCTTATGGGGAAAAATGATACGGGACAATCACATTCTGATGAATATGACGATAACAGACGAAAGTGAAGAGACGAGGACGCACAAGGTTCTCCATGCCCTGGAGCAGATCTGCCATGAATGGGACCTGAGCGTGCCGATCTGGCTGGATTCCAACATCCGGGATTTTCAGAGAACCAAGAAGGTGCGTTTCACGCAGGACAGCTTTGTCGGAGAGGAGATCTCCTTTGATTTTCTCGAACTCCAGGTCCTGGAGGAAGACTAATCGCACACGAGATAAAATGCGCTTCGCGGATTTTATCTCGCTATCGCGGCGCTCGCCTCACTCGAACGCTACGTGTCCGGGTGAGGCTCACTGTTCGCGTAAAAAACACGCCCCACATCACAGATATGCGAAATGTGGGGCACTCCCTTATAAATGCGGTCTGCATGACCGCCAGGTATTACAAAACCGCGAAACCCCAAATGGTGGAGCTTCAGATTCTTCGGATCATGCCACACACCAGGCGCACGCAATGCTTCACACAGTCTGATGTGAAGGTATTGTCGTCCGCCACAGCGCTTCCGTCCGCCTTATCGGAAATAACACGGATGATCAGAAACGGCACTCCGTTTCTCCATGCGGTCTGCGCAATGGAAGCGCCTTCCATCTCTGCGCAATATCCGTGAAAATCATCCGCGAGCCTTTTCTTCACCTCGTGATCGGAGATAAACTGGTCCCCGCTGACAACCGTACCCCGGAAGGTGTGTATGTCGGGATTTACCTCTGCATTGACCTTTTCTGCCAGCTCCATCAGCCTCGTATCACCCGGGAACCGGTACGTATCCATTCCCGGAACCTGTCCCGGCTGATATCCCCACACGGTTGCATCCATGTCGTGTTGCACCGCTTCGGAAGACAGAACGATGTCTCCGATGTCGATTTTGTTCTGGAGACTTCCTGCAATTCCCGTATTAATTACATAGTCTACATGAAAATCATCCACCAGAATCTGCGTGCACATCGCGGCGTTCACCTTGCCGACACCGCTCTGTACCACAACGGCAGGCTTTCCCTCCAGAACGCCGCGGTAAAACTTCATGCCGGCCTTCTCCCGGATATCCGCCTCGGTCATCCGCTCTTTCAGTTCTGCTACCTCCTCGGCCATAGCGCCGATAATTCCGATTAAACTCATAAAAATCTCCTGTTATACCTTTCTTGTTTATCTGTCCCACTTGTCACAGAGGGAATTGATCTGGTCCGTAAACTTCGCCAGGTCCTTATTCGCGCCACCCTCATTCCGTCGGATCACCGCCAGAAGTCTCTGACCTGCGGCAAGAAGACGCTCATAGACGGCCGCGGCCCTGCGGTGAGAAGCCTTGCCCGCTTCACCGGATTCCTTCGAAACGGGAACGCCAGCAGGCGCCTCGATGATCTCACCGGAGGCAAGATCGAATACCGTACCGCTAAACGGAGCAAAGGAATCGTACCCCAACTCCTCCCGGAGCCGCTCTGCAAATATCTCCGTAACGGCATCTTCTCCATGACATACGAATACCTTTTCCGGTTTTTCCGTGAACGCGGAAGCCCATCTCATCAGGCCTTCATTATCCGCGTGACCGCTGATCCCCGGAAGTACCTGAATGTGGGCTCGTATCGCGATTTCTTCTCCGAAAAGCCGGATGTTCTCCGCGCCATCCACAATTGCGCGTCCCGGAGTCCCCACTGCCTGATAACCTACGAACAGTATCGTACATTCGGGTCTCCAGAGATTATGCTTCAGATGATGCTTCACACGACCGGCATCACACATACCGCTGGCCGAAATGATCACCTTCGGTGTCTCATCAAAATTGATTGCTTTGGAGTCGGCCGCTGTGATCGATGTCTTCAGATTTGAAAATGAAATCGGATTGATCCCTTGTTCGATCAGCCCGCTCGCCTCTTCATCGTAGCATTCTTCGGGATGCCTCTGGAAAACAGTTGTCGCCTCAATAGCCAGAGGACTGTCCACATACACCGGAAAGTCCCCGTGTCCGTGCACCATGTGTTTTTCCTTGATCTGACGGATGAAGTAAAGCATCTCCTGTGTTCTTCCGACCGCGAAGGACGGAATGACCAGGTTGCCCCCTCGGTCAAAGGTCTTCTGAATCACATCTGCGAGCGATGCCGTATAATCCGGTACCGGACCGTGGCTTCTGTCCCCGTAGGTGGATTCCATGACGACATAGTCCGCCTCCTGAATGTACTGCGGATCGCGGATAAGCGGTTGATTCACATTGCCGATGTCCCCGGAGAAGACAAGCTTTCGCGTCACCGCTCCCTCTGTCAGCCAGATCTCAATGCTGGCGGAGCCCAGCAGATGTCCCGCATCGATAAACCGGATTCGGATTCCCTCCGCAGGCGAGATCATTTCATTATAGGGCTTCCCGACCAGCAGGTCAATCGCGCCGATCGCATCCTCCATCGTGTACGGCGGCACATACGCTTCCTTTCCGGCACGTTTTCCCTTCCGGTTTCTCCACTCAGCCTCGAATTCCTGAATGTGCGCGCTGTCGCGGAGCATGATGTCGCAGAGATCCGCGGTCGCCTCCGTCGTGTAGATCGGCCCCCGGAATCCTCTGGCATAAAGAACCGGAAGATTTCCCGAATGATCAATATGTGCATGCGTCAGAAGAACAAAATCAAGCTCGGACGCCGGAACGGGAATCGGTTTGTTCTCGTAGATATTTTTTCCCTGTTCCATCCCACAGTCAACAAGGAACTTCCTTCCGGACGCCTCCAGATAATAACAGCTTCCGGTCACCTCATGTGTTGCTCCCAGAAATGTAAGCTTCATAACAATCCCCCATAAGATCTTCAAAAACCACGCAGCAGCTTTCATGCCGCGTAAGCGACCGCCTGCGATACTGATCTAATTATAGTCCACTGTCCGCCGCATTTACAAGAGGACGCATCTCCTCTCCCGTCCGATAAAATTCCCGGGGGTACTGTTCACTCACAACTATGTACGGCAAGGATTTTACAGTCCTGTTGCCATTC
>OMUU01000064.1 GCA_900314295.1 uncultured Lachnospiraceae bacterium
AGCGCGGCATGCAGGAAAGTGGAAAAGAACTATCCGCCCTCTTCTTGCTTGCTCGTCAAAATTAAAGAGAGCCGCTGTTACACGACTCTCGGATATTTATAGTGCTTGTATTTACTTATCTGCCAGCGGCAATTTCCTCTTTGTAAATTTTGTGCGCATATATCAATATTGCAATCGTAATTATTATTCCAACCACAAGTGTAGCCATCACTGCAGCAAATGAGCTTCTCATAATAATAGCCGCTACTATTGCAAACACTCCTTCAAACATCAATGTTACGGCTCCAAAGAAATTCGTTTTTCTCCACGTGTTGTCATTATACATGCTCCAGCTCACTCTCACTCCAACCGTACCATTAATGCGTGTTTTTGTCATGAAATTGCCTAGTATAAGAAATCCCAAGCCCATTAAAATGCATGCCACTCTTCCAATATCAACATATTGCTTTTCAGCACCTGACACAGCCTCAGTATATGAACCATATAAAATAAAGCCCTGCATCACTGTAAACATTACAGACATACACAAACCAACAATACTAAGCACTTTTGCGTTTGATTTTGCACCAGCAATTTCTTTTTCATCCTGGGACTTGTCAGCTTTATTCTCATAATATCTCGTAAACAAGGTCCAGAATAATGACATTGCCAGAATAATGACCGGGAATAACAAGTTCTCATACTTCGATCCCCAGCGATCTATATTTCCTGCCATGTCATAATGCATCGGAACATTATCCGGCATAAACTGTAAAACGATTGCCGTACCAGCTAAAGAAACAAACGAAATAATCCACATGATCTTTTTCATCACTTGCCACCTCCGAATTGTCCTATCCACAGGATCAACTCATCAAAAACGGATGTATTGATCTCGTAGTAGATAAAGTTCTTCTGCTTATATTCCATGATCAGGTCAGCACCTTTAAGCAGTTTCAGATGATAAGACAATGCCGCTGGCGTTATTCCAAGCTGTTCTGCGATTTCTCCGGCATTCATCCGACCATTTTTCAGCATTACGAGTATGTCTCTGCGTTGCTTGTCAGCTAACACTTTGAAAATATTAGTATCGCTCATAACTCACGCTCACTCAAAATCTATTTCAAAATATTTTTAAATTCTATGGTCAGTATAAATCCGAAACCATATTTCTGTCAACAACTATTTCAAAATATTTTTAAAAAGAAAAGAGCCATATTTGCTATGACTCTCTTCAAAACTTCTCAATTCCTCAATTACGCCGTCGGTAATGCATTTTCACAGATCCGACCGTGCGGTCGGGGAGGCGAGGCCGCCGAAAAGATCGCGCTGATTCCACCTCCCTCAATTCGCCGTTTGACAGATCACCTGCTGCGGGAAAGCCCATGCGAGCGGCAGAAAAGACAGTGCCGGATCTTCACGCGCCATATATGCAAACGGCTCTCTGATATCAAATCCCAGAATGAACCGACTGCGTTTTTTAACCGGCTGTCTGAGAAGATATCAGGATTCCAATGATCCCTGTGCGCATGGCTGGCAAACACATACAGCTTCTTCTCTTCAGAAAAAGGCCGGAAGCTCTCCGCGTATGTAATCGAAAAGATAATAAGCAGTCCCGGTTTCGACCAGAAATCCACTGTGACCAAGATATGTGATCTTCATGAGTTTTTTCACCCCAGCATTTTATCCAGAATCTCCGCCACTTTGCGGAAATCCACCACACAGGAGCCTTCGCTGATCCGGACCGGTACCTCGTTATCAAACCCGTATTCTTCATATCTTGTGCCGGTAGGGTCTTTATCATAATCGTAAACCCTGACCCAACGTTCTTCCGGATCAATCTCCCAGTATTCCTTCACACCTGCCCTGACATACTTGTATGCCTTCAGGAGCATATCCCTGCTCCTTGTGGAGGATGAAAGCACTTCGATCACCAGCGGAGGCGCGCCTTTGACTGCCTTTTCTTCCACCATGGAGTAATCACAGATCACATAGATGTCCGGCTGCAGCACTGTTTTATTGTCTTTATCGATCCAGAGATCCGATGGCGCTATAAACGCATAACAATCCCGGCCGCTGTGCTCAATGCAATTACTGAGCATTTTATATACTTCTCCTGTAATAATCTGATGTGCCGGAAGAGGTGACGCCATATCGTACAGCACGCCGTCGATCAGCTCTGTCCGTACCTTTTCCGGAAGCAGATCTCTGTCCTCCGCTGTGTAGTCTCCCTGATTCTTAAATGGCAGAAGCGGATAACAATGCGGCATCCGCAGGGGAGAATTACCCTCAGGATCCGCGGCATAAGCGATACCCGTTTCCCTGACACAGCCGGGCGGAACGCCGGGCTGGTCATTGGGGATCGGTATTTCCCACTCCTGAAGCCCCAACACCTTTTCCAAGGCCGATATGGTCTCATATCGCGGAGACCGGGTTATACCACCCAGGACCTTCTGCACTGTCGGAAGCGGCACGCCCGACATCTCTGAAATCGTTTCGTATGTGTACCCCAATTCCCGCTTTCTGGTCCTCATCTCTTCAATTGTCATTCTTTCTTCCTCGCTGCCGTACTATATCCGTTTATCATCTTTTGCGGTTATATTATGGTTATTTTCATTCGTATAATATCACATGTTTATTTCCATTTCAACCATTATTGGTTATCATGACCCAAAATTATCTTCTGATAAACAGCCGGGATTTTACCGTCTGCTCTTCTTTTTCTATAATTCTATTATAATCTTATCGGAGCATTGACGGAGCAGATCAATGACAGAGACATTTACCTGGGATATTGTCGCCTTTCATCGTCTTGATTCCTTACGCCTTTCAAATGCATATAATACTCTGCAAAGGAGGCCGTATAATACGGTGTGAAATAAAGTACCCGTACCAGACCCAACGTGAACAGCGACAAACAGGACCACCCCAGAAAGGAGAGGTCAAAAAGAAAGCATTCTCTCTTGTGTCCGGCCATCATCTTTTCCGAAAGGCGCAGCGCAACTGCAATGAGAGCGCCCATCCACCGCACGTGAAAAAAAGCGCTGATCTGTCTTTGTATTTCATCGATCCATTCCCCGGACCGGATCCTTCCAACCAGGTCTTTCAGGACAACAGCCGCTGCCTTTATCCATTCCATATCCTGGGATCCGCCCCGCATCTCCCGTACGCGATGCAGCAAAACTCCTCCGAATACGAAAATCAGAATCGGAATCAAAACACTTTTTCTTAGAATAAGAAAGACGAAATAATGATCCCTGACAGTTTTTCGCGCTTTTTTCCTGCATATTTGAAAGAGCTGGTTTTGCATATTTCCTCTGCCTTCCGGTTATCTGTCCGGTACTGGTTTTAACTCTTCGAAATCATTCCGAGCAGAGCCGCGCCAGTGTTTCCGTGTCCTCCACGCAT
>OMUU01000096.1 GCA_900314295.1 uncultured Lachnospiraceae bacterium
CGGAGGCAGCCTCTTTTTGTCATATAGGATTCTTTTGATTTTAATCTCGTATCTTTAATTGCCTCGGCAGAAATCCGCAATCGCTTCTACAAGATATTTACCCGCAACTGCGCCCTGGTCGCAGATCCCCTTTGCAGCATCCTTATGCACAGCCGCTTTGCCGAATTTGGGGATCATATCTTTTGTCGCATCCGCCCCTTTCACAGCGCCGTCTGCCGCCGCCTCTGCAACGGATTCCAGCGACGCAGACGGACTCGATTGAACCAAAGCCTCCGCCGCTCCTGCCGCCATGTCTATGGCATCCAGAATTGTACGGTCTCCCGGCTCACATTTTCCTCTTTTTTTAATTCCGTCCGCATATCCGCGGAAAAACAGAGCCAATTCAGGGCCGGCAATTTCTTTCTTCCCGGAGATTGCCTTACCTCCTCCCATAAGCCCGGATCCCATAAGAAAGCCCATGGTAGAAGGAATGATGGAAGACATTTTCATTCCGCATTTCATGACTGCCTTCCCGAGATCCTGCTCGTCAAGTCCTTCCGCCACTTCCGGCAAAGATCCGAACCCTTTTTTCATTGTCAGCCCGAGATCCCCGTCTCCCAGTTTTGCATCCATCTCGCATAACTCATCCGCATGTTCCTCGAATGTATCCGCTATTGACCTGAAAAAATCGGGCAGCTGTTCTCTTTTGATGCTTTCCACTTTCTTTCCCTCTTCTTCAAAGTATTAACCTGTGCCGTTTGATTCCAAATGTCTCCTTAGCCCTGAAATCATACGATCGTGATAAATGGTGTATGCACCGGGTAATCCAGATATTTTTTCATCTCATCATCTACTTTGCAGATTGAGATCGATGCGCCCGCCATTTCCATGGAAGTCGCATATTCTCCGACAAAGCTTCGATATACCGAAACCCCTTTCTGCTCGAGAAGATCCAGAACATCTCCGCACAAAATATACAATTCTTCCTGTGAAGTTGCTCCAAGCCCATTAATCAGAACGCTTACTTCTTCTCCCCCGGCGATCTCCATATCCTTGAAGATTGTCTCAAGAGATTCCTCCGCAAGCTCCCTGCTCGTTTTGACCGGTCCGTTCCAGATACCCGGTTCGCCGTGAATTCCCATTCCCATAGCCATTTCGTTTTCACCGAGCGTGAAATTTGCATGTCCCAGCTCGGGAATTACGCAGGGCGTAAGCGCAAAACCGACCGTTCGGGTTACTGCCTTTGCTTTCTCCGCGGCTGCCAGCACTTCATCAAGCGTTCCCATCTGCGCCGCTTTTGCTCCTGCCGCCTTATACATGAAGAAAATTCCTGCCACTCCGCGACGAACGGAAGGATCTCCCGAGCACACGTCGTCCGCTCCGACAATCGAGGCCGTCTTAATATCCTCCATCTCACACATATCCGAGGCCATATCAAACGCCATGATATCGCCTGTATAATTGCCATAGAGGTACAGGACGCCTGCGCCGGCTTCTACTTCTTTTGTTATTTCAAAAATCTGCTCCGGCGAAGGAGACTGAAAAACGCTGCCGACTCCGCATCCATCCAGAAGCCCGTCACCCACATATCCGAGAAACAGCGGAAGATGTCCGGTTCCTCCTCCTGTGATAATCGCTACTTTTCCGGGAACCTTTTTCGCGGTGCAATAACAGCGAAGATCACCGGCGGCATATTTTACATCCTTCTTGTGCGCTGCATAGATTCCCTTGAGCATGTCATCTGTATATTCTTCAGGCTTATTTATGATCTTCTTCATTCTCACAGACATCCTTTCTGTAAAATAATGCAGGCATAATACGCATGCTCTGTTGTCGAAACTACCGCATATGACTTTCTTGCGAGATCGTAGAATGCGAATCGATCTACATAGGAAATTGCAGAATCTCCTCTATTGTCATATTTTCCAACGATTTCCGAAAACTCCTTCCATACAGGAGTCGGAAGATCCGACTGCTCTGCCGGTTTGTCCATGATCATTACCGGATGCTCAACAAAGGTATCCAGAGGAAACAGCTGCAGAATTGCATCCAATACCTCTGTCGCCCTGTGTCCGTCACAGCGGATATTTGTTCTGTCTCCCGCAATCGAAGCCGCCGGAAAATTACAGTCTCCGATCACAATCCGATCCCCATGTCCCATTTCCGCAAGTGTCTTTAGTAATTCCGGAGATAACAGATCCGGTATTCCCTTCAGCATATGCTTCTCCTTCCTGATCGCGAAATGCCTTCTGTGCCGATCAATAGCTCCTGTGCCTTCTATGTCGGTCTTCCGCCCCTGTGAATTCCGAGTTTATTTCGAATCTCGATGAGCTGATCGACCTGCTCATCCGTATACCGGTTTACCTTGTCTCCAAAGAACAGGTTTGCATAGAGAATAATCTCTGCAAAGTATTCCACCGTCTCCAGCCGATAATACGCCTGCATGATTCCTTCCTCGCTCCAAGTTAATACCCCGTGGTTTCCGAGCAGTACAGCATTGTAGTCATTTACATACGGAGCAATCGAGTCCGGTACATCCTGCGTCCCCGGAATAACCGTCTTTGCGCAGGGAACCACCCCGAGCTGAACGATTCCCTCCGGAAGGATTCTGCTGTCAATCGGTTTATTGGCGATCGCAAAAAGAGTCGCAAACTTCGGATGCGCATGCACGACGGATTTCACCCTATTATCTTCCTGATAAACCCTGAGATGCATGCGGATTTCACTGGAAGGCTTCCTGATACCCTCGATGATCTCTCCGTCCAGGTTCATCTTGATCAGGTCCTTTTCCTGCATAAATCCCTTGCTGACCCCTGTCGGCGTAACCCAGATCGTATCTTTCGAAACCTTGCAGGAAATGTTTCCGTCATTGGAAGCCACATATCGGTTCTGATACATCCTTCTGCCGACCTCAAGAATCATCTGCCGGGCTGTCTGATCATCCGGATACTCTTCCTTCATTTCCAATATCATTTTTCATCCCTCCATCATCGAAAAAATTTCCTTCTCTTCCGATCAAGGGATGTCAATGGATACCAAGCTTTCGGAATGCCTCCTCATAAGGTGCCGTACAAAGTCCCTTTTCTGTAATAATTCCGGTAATCAGTCTGTGGTCCGCAACATCAAAGGCCGGATTAAAGGAAGCGTCTACCGCATCCGGCGCCATCGGCTCCTTATACCACATGCTCTTGATTTCCTCCGGATCACGCATTTCAATCGGGATATCATCTCCGGTAGGCGTAGCCATATCGATTGTCGAACTCGGTGCACAGATGTACATCGGAATCCCATAATGATGTGCCAGAACTGCAAGAGCCGATGTTCCAATCTTATTCGCCGCATCACCATTTGCGGCAACCCGGTCACAGCCTACGAAGATTATCTTGATTCTTCCGGTCTTCATCAGCAGTGCGGCCATGTTGTCGCACTGAACAGAAGTCGTGATCCCGGCATTGCAGAGCTCGAAGGACGTAAGTCTTGCGCCCTGCAGAAGCGGCCGCGTCTCATCGCAGTACACATGCATGTCTGTCCCGCTCCATCCGTGCTCCAGCGCCATGTACATAGGAGCTGTCGCCGTGCCATACTTCGCCGTTGCCAGTGTTCCGGCATTGCAGTGCGTAAGTATTCCAAGCTCTTTCCCGTCTTCTTTCAGATCCTTCATTAGACCGAATCCGATCTCACCGATGTTCTTGCTGATCTGAACATCCTCTTCCCTTATCTTTTCCGCCTCTGTATAAAGGATCTGCTTGATTTCCGCAACCGTTTTATCTTTATTGGCCATTACAGTATCTTCCATCCGGTTGAGCGCCCAGAACAGATTGACGGCTGTCGGCCTCGAGCTTGCCAGGTATTCCTTGGAAGCCTTGAACTGTCTGTAAAAATCCTCATAATTATCCGCCTGAATTTCATTTGCGACAACTGCGATTCCATAGGCCGCGGATACGCCGATTGCCGGCGCTCCTCTTACCCGAAGCTTCTTAATAGCCTCCCAGATCTCCTCCTGGGTTCGGATCTGAATTCTCTTGATGGTATTCGGAAGAAGCGTCTGGTCAATGATGTCCACGCTCTTTTTTTCCGGTCCCCACTTCACCGTAATTACTTTCTCAAAAAAGTCATTCAAAGATGACATGTCTCAATTCTCCTTTCTTCTTTTACAATGGAAACTCTCAGTGCAAAATCAGACTGTCAATACTGTACAGGCTCGTCGAAAAAGCAGACAAGGCCCGTCGCGCGCTTTGTGTGCGCGAAAGAAACGGAACGCGATTTCGAAGGCAGCAAGTATGAGTCTCTACTACTATATATCAACAGGAGCGATCCGGCAAATCGAATGGTTCAACCCATCCGCCGGTCGGATCACAGCGTCTTACACGCTGCTTCCTTCGCTCTGATCACGGCGTCAGCGAAATCCTTGCCGGTACGGAAAGCATCCTGATGCAGAATATAATCTTTTCCGGCGAATATATTGATTCTCTCCGCCAGAAGACGTTTCTTCTCATCCTTGATGGATGTGACATCCACCACATTTGCCATACCAACCGTTCTCCTGTGAAGCTCCGTCCCAGCATATCCTGCTGTATCGCGAAGAATACTGTCCATGTAATATTCTTTGAAACCGGGAACCTTGGCCATCGGCTCAGTCACCGCTTCGTCGTAAAGACTGCTGAATTTTTCAATGAAGAGATCCATAGATTTTTCAATAACATCCAGACACCAGTCGCAGAAAGCCTCATCATCGGTTGAAAGACCATTATCATAGGCAAAGATCACATTTGCAACTACATTTCCGATGTCGTACCCCATCGGAGCAAACGTTCCAAATTCGCAGTCAAAGATCTTTGTCGCCTCCGGTTTGACAAATACAGATCCCGTATGAAGATCCCCGTGAAGAAGTGCCTGCGCATTTGTCATAAAGTTGAACTTCAGCTTAGAGACCGCAAGGTGCAGAGCTTCATCTCCATAAAGCTCCTTTTCTACAAATGCTTTATTCGGCGGATACACATTGTTCCTGGCGGCGCCCAGATACGGCTCCATCAGAACGAGCTTCTCTGTGATATCACACAGATCCGGGGTGATGAAACGTCTGGTAAGCTCCTTTTTCTCCTTGTGATCCATAACGATATCACTGGACAGCAGAAGGGTCCTTGCCATAAATGTAGAGATATCGTCTGCAAATCTCGGAAATGTCTTATGCTCCAGCATCGCATCCCGCATCACCTCAAAATCACTGCAGTCCTCCATCCCGGAAGCGCACATGATTGTATCAAAGAAATAGATATGCGGCACCATGCCCGGAGCCATTTTCTCCTCAAGTTCCAGGATTTCGCTCTCCTGCCTGTTCCGATCCAGAGACGCCTTCATGTCCTTGGAAATACGGGTTTCCAGGCCCGCCTGTTTGATGTATATGGAATGGCCCTTAGCATCGAAAACTCGACATACATGATTTAAATTGCCGTGCTCCGAGGGGATCTTTGCCTTCATGGAAGCGGTATCCCAATCAATTTTTCCCTCTTCCGTTCCCTGTGTTTTGAACAGCGTATATTCGATGACCGTTTTTTCCGTACCTTCCGGATCATCCTCATTAATCATTAAAAAATATTTAGAAAAATCACTCATGTTGAACCTCGCTTGTGTTTTGTTATTCCTGTCTCGATTTTCTTTATGTTTCCAGTCTGATCATTCCCATATTATTCATCCCGTGAATGATCTTGCATACATCCACACAAATCAGTTTTCCTTCTTCGACGCATAAGCCGCAATCAGAGCAAGTGCAAGAACCGCACCCTTTACAGCCGGAAGTACATAATAAGGAACCGCCAGAATGGTCAGGCCATTTTCAAGTGTTGAAACGAGAGCAGCACCGATCAGAGTTCCAAGTGCATTCGGCTTCTCGGCACCGCCTACCGTACGTCCTACGAATACGGCTGCGAGAGAAGGCATCAGATAGTTATCACAGCACATAACCTGTGCGGAGCTTCCTCTGGAAGATACCAGAATGCCGGCAATGGCGATAAACACAGCCGTAATCATTCCGGCAAGGTAACGATATTTCTTGACATTGATTCCAGAAAGCTTTGCCGCCTCGCGATTGCCGCCCATCGCGTACAGGAATCTGCCGTGCTTGGTATAAGTCAGGAATACATGTGCGACTCCCACGCAGACCAGCATGATAATGATAATCCACGGCGCACGTCCGATCGCCTGGAAACCGGCGGACAGATTTGTTCTTGCCGGATCAGCTCCCCAGGAGGTCTTCATTCCGGTTGAAACCGCGCCGCCTCCGATATACCACTGCCCGAGTCCCTGATGTACGAACATCAACGCGCAGGTGGCCAGCATATCCGGGATCTTGCAGACCAGAATCAGAAACATCGTCATCTGATACATAATCATGGTCACTACAATACAGAACAGAATCGATACCGGGACGCTGAACCCGAACCAAAGGTATCCGGATACAAACGCGTACGCGGAACAGCTTGCCAGTGTAGCTGCCGACATATCAAATCCATCCGGAGCCATTGTGATGGTCGCTGCAATGCCGAATACCGTGTTAATCGCCATCGCTCGCAGAATATTTACGACATTGCTTCCGGAGGCAAACTTACTTCCGCTAATAATCGAAAAAACGATAAAACACAGAAACAGTGCCAGAACAGCAGCCCAGTTTACAAAAAATCGAATCACTTTCTTACTATCAATACCAGCTTTTGTATTCACAGCCATTCCCTCCAGTTATAATTATTTACGGTATCAGGATTCTGTTCCGCCGACCGCATAGTTCATAATCCGATTGTCTGTTGCCTCTTTTGTATTTAATTCCGCCACAATCTTCCCGCTGTACATGACGTAAATCCGGTCCGTCAGAGACAGCAGCTCCGAATCCTCACAGGAGGCATACAATACACCCTTTCCCCGTTTGGCGATGTCATTGATCAGGCGGAAAATATCCTGTTTGGCACCTACATCTACGCCTTTTGTCGGTTCGTCAAACATATAGATGTCGCAATCTGCGGAGAGCCATTTTCCTACGGCTACCTTCTGCTGGTTTCCTCCGGAAAGATTCCGGACCTGCTGACGAATCGTAGGTGTTTTGATTTCCAGATCTTTGACAAGTTTCTTTGCATTCTCGTTCACTTTTTTCCGGTTTACAAAAGATGCTGTACAGAAATCTGCAAGATTTGCCGCTGATAGATTAAAGGCAACCGTCTCATTTACCAGTACGCCCTCTTTTCTTCTCTCCTCCGGTACCAGAGCAATTCCCTGGCGGACAGCATCCGATGGCGTCTTGATCTTTAATTCTCTTCCATTTAACGTAATCGTTCCGCCGGTCTTCTTGTATGCGCCAAAAATTGTCTTGCAAAGCTCTGACTTTCCTGCTCCGACCAGTCCGGCGATTCCGACAATTTCTCCCTTGCGAATATGAAGAGAAACATCATCTACCTTACCGTCTGCTCCGCTTAAATGATCGATTTTCAGCAAATCTTCTCCGATCTCACAGCTTTCCTTCGGGAAATTTTCCTCGAAGGAACGGCCCAGCATCTGCTCTACGATTTCTTTAGTGGTTGTCTTTGGCGTGATGGCTGATGTGCCGACGATCTGACCGTTTCTCATAACGGTATAGTTCTCGCAGATCTCAAGAATCTCATTTAACCTGTGGCTGATAAAGATAACCGCGATTCCCTCCGTCTCTCTCAATCTCCTGACAATTTTGAAAAGCTCCTCCGTCTCTGAAGTGCTCAACGGTGCTGTCGGCTCATCCAGAATCAGGAATTTACAATCCATCCGGACGGCCCGCGCTATCAAAACCATCTGTTTCTGCGCAAGCGAAAGGTTCTGTACCAGAGTTCTTACATTGATATTATCGATATTGAGTCTCGCGAGAGCTTTTTTCGCTTCTTCTCTCACATATTTCCACTTCATCATGCCGCCGCCATGCATGACCATCTCATTCAGCATGATATTCTCCGCAACAGAAAGCGTCGGAACAAGAGCGGTATCAACCTCCTGATACACGATCTGAATTCCCAGCTTCTTTGCATCTACCGGGTGCCGCAGCTCGACTTTTTGTCCATCCATCAGCACCTCACCGGTATACGTCGGATTTGCGCCTGCAAGAACCTTCATTAATGTCGATTTACCGGCTCCATTTGCGCCTACCACTGCTCTGATTTCCCCGGTTGTTACCGAAAAATTGATGTCATCCAATGCCTTGACACCGGGGAATTCTATGGAGACATGCCTTGTTTCAAGCGTAGATTTTTCCTTCATCTTCTGCTCATTTTCCTCCATCTGACCATTCAGTACTACCTGTCAAACGACGAGGGCGCCGGGTTTCTGAACCGACGCCCTCTCTTCAAGATCACCGTGCTATTTTATTGTAAGGTCCGTGTTATTTATGAAGCAGATCCTTCGGCATCCAGCTTGCCTCAGACAGGTAATCCAGATTGCCATATGTCTCACCTGCGACATTACCCAGGTTTTCAACAGTAGAATCTGATTTCAGATCCTTCGCCAGAATTGCGGTGCCTGGTACTTCTACCACATCAACGCCCTTCTTTCCGGAAGCCGGATCATAGATATCGTCGTAATCATCCGCCATCTCAAGGAACAGAATGCGCATCGCGATTTCGCCGTTCAGTGTCCAGTCTGTCGTTCCTGCTGCCGTCCAGATCTTCGGATTTGTCTGCATGTTGGTTACGTCTACATTGTCGATATCAACGGATGCCATCGGAAGCGGATCGCCGTTATTTCCATTGAAGTTGTCATTCTCAAGAATTGCGTTGTAAACGCCCTGGCCGTACAGATCATAGAAGGAGATGATGCCGTCTACATCATCACGGTTTACCGTCTGCAGATATGCAGCTGTTACTGTATTTGCGGAATCAACAGAGTCCTCCAGAGGCTGTACCTCTCCGACCGTCTTGATCTTTCCGGCTTTCTCGTACTCTTCCCATCCGACTTCACGGCGGTCAAACGGGCTGTTGTAGTTCGGGCCTCTCCATACCTTGATCAGGCGAACCGGTCCGTCTTCTCCTCTTTCCTTCTTTGCTTCGATCATGGAATCAAGAAGAACGGTTACCAGAGATTTATCCTGCTGGAACATCTGCGTTACGCCATCGATCTTCTGATACTCACCGTCGGTGTAGAACTGGGTATCGAAGGTCACGATCTTCATATCCGGATAAGAGTCATGGATCTCCTTCAGGAACACATAGGAGCCATCCTGATTTCCGTGGCTGACAACCAGTCCGTCATATCCGGCCTCAGCACAGGTCCGGATTGTATCCTGCCACTTATTGAAATCTCCGTCACAGAAGAAGAAATCGAAATCCACTCCCATAGCCTTACAAAGATTTGCGCAGGAATCCTTCCACATCTGGAAAATCGTTGCGGACGGAAGGAGCATAATATACGCTACCTTTTTACCTGCAACCGGATTATCGGTATTCACCGTTACAGAGGATGCTGCAGTACTTGTTGCGGCAACAGCTTCTGACTTAGAAGAGGCTGCCGATGACGACTTGGATGAACTTGCCGTCGAACCCGATCCGCAGGCGGAAAGACCTGCAATCATTGCCGTCGCAAGAACCGTTGCAAGAACCTTTTTCAGAACCTTCGTTTTCATATAAACCCTCCTTCGCTTTACGCTTTCGAACAGACAATTCAAAGATCAAACCCCTTCCATGTCCGGTGATCTCAGTTGGAACTGTATGAATCAAATGAACATATTTGATAGCCGAGTGTGCTCTTCTGTTATTTTTCGTGAGCGTATTTATGAACTATGAGCAATAATGTTCGTGTGATTGCATTCGATCAATGAACGTTTCTGTTCTTTGATAACATCATAATACATGCCATTGTTTATAGTGTCAATCATTTTGCACTAAATAAATCGCATTTTGTCAGTATTGACCATATTATGCGCTAAATTTTGTTATATTTTACGCCTTGAATTAACATTTTTGATCATATATTATCATTTTAGGTGATTTTATCAAGAATCCGGTCTTTGTATCATTTGGATCACAAAACTTAACATTTTCTTGTGATCTGTACAGATATGTGCTACACTCATTCCCGCAAAGGCTGCTATCTCCCGGTAACAGTCTTTCCGGAAGCGCTACGGAGGCTTACATGTTAAAGAAAAAATTAAGGATTCAGGCAATTGCCCAGGACATAGCCGAAAGTCCGACTTACACAATAAAAAACCTGGCAGACAAGTACCATGTTTCAGAAATGACAGTGCGAAGGGATGTCCGCTTCATTGAAGAAAGCGGTGTCCTTGACCAGATCAGCTCAAATACCGCCACGCATATTCCATTTGACTCCGGTGTTGCTCAGGAGTCCCCCGGCCTTACCGGCTCCAACGGATACGAATTTTCCACGGCGGTTGAAAATAACAAGGAGCGAAAGCGCAGGATCGGTTCCTTCGCCGCTACGCTGGTACGCCCAAACGATGTCGTTATTCTGGACACGGGAACAACGGTTAATTTCATGGTGGAATCTCTCCCGGAAGATTTTCCTCTCACAGTAATTTGCTACAATTACAATGTCATGCAGACATTATTTAACAGGCGCAATATTCAGATCATACTGGCAGGCGGATATTTCCATCGTTCCTCACTGTCCTTTGAATCAACAGAAAACACAGATCTGCTGAAGCGCCTCAGAGCCTCGAAGATTTTCATATCCACATCCGGCGTCGAGAAAATGGGGTTGACATGCTCCAATCAATACGAAGTCACCACAAAATCCACGGCTCTCCATTCATCCAAGACCAAAATCCTGCTCGCCGACTCGTCTAAATTCGGCGTTGTGCGTTCCAGTCTGTTCTCGTCTCTGGAAGAAATGGATATGATCATCAGCGATACAGACCTGTCAAAAGACTGGCAGCAGTATCTCGAGGAAAAGAATATTCAGCTGCACCTTGTATAAGTTATGCATTGCACCCAGGCTGCGTACTCCCGCAATCCTGCGGGAATGCGCAGCCGATCTCTTCTCTCGTGTGACGAGCCCGACTGCATTTTCAGAGAGCTTATATAGTATGCTATTAAGAAAAAAGTCCCTTCAGAATCACTGGAAGACAATCTCCCTGTGTCTGATGGGACTTTTCTTTTATTCTTTCCTAATCATTTACAACGAATCAGATCTTATCCAGCGCCTGTGCGACATCCGCGATCAGATCCTCTGTGTTCTCCAGACCGCAGCTCATCCGGATCAGATTTCCGGAAATTCCGCAGCTGATCAGCTCTTCCTCCGTCATCTGACGGTGTGTGGAGCTGGCCGGATGCAGACAGCAGGATCTGGCGTCTGCGACGTGCGTTTCAATCGCGAAGATCTTCAATTCCTTCATGAACGCCTCCGCGTCCGCGCGTCCTCCCCGGATCGTAAAGGACACGACACCGCAGGACTGCGCGTCCTTCAGGTACTTTTTCGCACGGTCGTAGTACTTATCTCCCGGAAGGGAAGGATAATTCACATGCTCTACCTTCGGGTGCTGACTCAGGAACTTTGCGAGGCCAAGGCCATTTGCACAATGCTGTTTCATGCGGCAGTGCAGGCTTTCCAGACCAATGTTCAGGAGATACGCGTTCTGCGGAGACTGTATGGATCCGAAATCGCGCATCAGCTGTGAGGTTGCCTTTGTAATAAATGCTCCTTCCTTTCCGAATTTTTCCGCATATGTGATTCCGTGATAGCTTTCATCCGGTGTGCAAAGTCCCGGGAATTTGTCCGCATGCGCCATCCAATCAAAATTTCCGGAGTCCACAATCGCGCCGCCGACACAGGAACCGTGTCCGTCCATATATTTTGTCGTGGAATGCGTCACGATATCCGCGCCATGCTCAAACGGTCTGCAATTGATCGGAGTCGCAAACGTATTGTCCACAATCAGCGGTACGCCATGCGCGTGTGCGGCCCTGGCAAACTTCTCAAAATCCAGGACAGTCAGCGCAGGATTCGCAATGGTCTCCCCGAATACCGCCTTTGTATTCGGTTTAAACGCAGCGTTCAATTCTTCTTCCGTGCAGTCCGGGCTCACAAAGGTAAAGTCCACACCCATCTTCCGCATGGTAACATTGAACAGGTTAAAGGATCCGCCGTAGATGGACGAGGATGCCACGACATGATCTCCTGCCGTCGCGATATTGAATACCGCGAAGAACGTCGCCGCCTGGCCGGAAGATGTCAGCATCGCCGCCGTTCCTCCCTCAAGTGCCGCGATCTTCGCCGCGACATAATCATTCGTCGGATTCTGGAGCCTTGAATAGAAATACCCGTCCGCTTCCAGATCGAACAGCTTCGCCATATCCGCGCTGGTATCATACTTAAAGGTCGTGCTCTGAATAATCGGAACCTCTCTCGGCTCCCCATTTTTCGGCCGATAACCCGCCTGCACACAACGGGTTTCGATATCTACATTTTTCATGAAATTCTTCTCTTCTGCCATGATACGGTCCTCCCTTTTAGAAGCATCTGAACATCTGCACTGCTTTCTAAATATGGTACTACAAACGCACGGCTATGCAAAATATTTTTTCCATAATTTATTGGCGAAGAGAACATTCTTCTTAAGCCCGAAATATTCACCGAGATACCTTCCGATTGATATTTTCCGCATGAGTACAGGCCAGTAATGGCGCTCCGCATTAATTTTTCTTGATTGACAAAAAGGCGATAACGATGTATCTTTAAGGCAGAAGTACTTATGGAGAACAGAAGTATATGATAATAGAATGGAACGATAAGGAAGCTGAAAAAATATGGAATATGAAGTTCTCAACAAGGCTTCCTCATGACATCCAGAAGGCAGCCAGAAGAAAGCTTGTTATGATTCATTCAGCTGCTCATATTAACGATCTGCGAATACCGCCGTCCAACCATCTTGAAGAATTAAAGGGTGATCGCGAAGGGCAACATAGTGTCAGAATCAATGACCAGTTTCGCATTTGTTTCTATTGGAATAACGGTAATGTGATTATTGATGAGATCTGCGATTATCGCAAAGGGAGATGACTGCTATGATAGATTTAACGCCAATATCGCCAGGAGAAATTTTACAGGAAGAATTTTTGAATCCAATGAAAATTACAGCATATAAACTAGCCAAAGAGACGCATATTCCCCAGTCAAGGATCAGCGAAATCGTCAGTAATAAAAGAGGGATTACCGCAGATACAGCTATGCGATTTGCAAGGTATTTTGGTACTACGCCACAATTTTGGTTAAATATACAGAATCAGTATGATCTTGATACCTTGAAGGCATCCGGTAAAATCGTAGATATATCCGATATCCAGCCTTACAATTTGATGCAGGGTTGATCAGACGTACTTATCTTTTATTATTGGGCATCTGCCTGGATTAGCTAAAAGAACAACGAGCCGCAGCCGAATGCGAAGTATTCGGCTGCGGCGAGCGTCGTGATAACGAGATAAAACCCGCGCAGCGTGTTTTATCTCGTTTCCTTTTACATCCCTTTAAATGAGAATGAAATCTCCATCGGCTTTGTATTGTCCAGCCGGTATTCCGGGTGAACCTGCGCTCCCCAGGAGTCATCGCCGCCAACTCCCGACTGAAGTCCCACTCTGACAAAAGTATAAACCGATTCGGGAAGTTCATTCGGATGACGGGCGCATTCCAGCTCTTCCGGAGAATAAGGCAGCGCAGAGAATTGCAGTCCGTTTACCGAAAAACGGATTCCATGTCCCAGGCGATCTGTCACTTCCGCCGAGAGATTCATTTCCGCAGGACCAGAGCAGCACGCAGGCATGGTTTTTATCCCTCTGGAACATGTTGTTGGCGCGATCCAGAATCAGATTCTGATATTCCGCCCGGTCACCGGGAACCATGTCCTCCAGACGAATTCCCCCTCTGAGTACCCTGTCCCAGAGTCCATGGGTCTCCAGATTCGTCTCGTCAATGACATACAGTCCATAGCGGTCACAGAGGCGGTACAGGGCTGTCTGATTCGGATAATGGCTCGTGCGCACCGCATTGATATTATTCCGCTTCATCATCAGAAGATCGAAACGGATGATATCCTCGTTGATTGCACGCCCGCAGTCGGCGCCGAATTCATGCCGGTTGACGCCGTTAAATACCATACGTTTTCCATTGAGATGCATGATATGATCAATCATCTCAAACCTACGGAATCCAAAGGACTCCAGAACCGTTTCCGTCCGGATTCCCTTTTCATCGAAGACATGAATTCTCAGCGAGTAGAGATACGGATCCTCCGCGCTCCACAGTTTTACCTTTCCCGCATCAAGATGTAATACCGCCTGGTATCCGGTCTTTTCCTGCTCCTTTGCATCCGCGAAGCGCTCTCCGGGACCGTCAGCCGGACCTTTTCTTTCCACATCCGAACAATAATTCTCTTCCTTTGTCGAATCCAGTTTCGTCTCTATAGCAGCGACTCTGTTTCCTTCCTGATCTTCCAGGATCATCTCCACGCTTCCGGCTCCGGTTGCGGAAATAACCGCCTGAACCGAAGCATGACGATAGTCATCGGCCACCTCCGGCGTTAACCGCAAATCACTGACATGCACATCCGGGATCAGCACCAGATATACATCCCGGAAGATTCCGGAAAAGCGGAAAAAGTCCTGATCCTCACACCAGCTTCCCGCAGTGAACCGAAAGACACGGACAGCCAGCTTATTTTCTCCATCTTTGAGATAGGGAGTCAGATCAAACTCAGAGGGTGTGAAGCTGTCTTCCCTGTAGCCGATGTAAATACCGTTCAACCAAAGTGCAAAACCGCTTTCCACACCATCAAAGCAGATGTGCACCGTGTAATTTTTCATGTTGGATGGAAGTGTAAAATACCGCACATAGCTCGCTATCGGGTTGAACTTCTCCGGGATCTGTCCCGGCTGTATATCCTCCACGCCGTCCCAGGGATATTGCGTATTTACATACTGTGGATGTCCATATCCCTGCATCTCGATATGTCCCGGAACCCGGATATCCGCCCAGCTCCTGCAGTCATACTCTTCTTTCTCAAAGCCCTTGACAGAATCCGCGTAATTCTCCGCGTAAGAAAATTTCCAGACACCGTTCAGTGAAAGTTTACAGTCCGATTTCTCCCAGACCTGCTCCGGCTCTCTTAGATAGAACTCATGATCCGAATGTGCAGGCACACAATTCTGGCTGAATACTTCCGGGTTTTTTACAATATCGTAATCAAATTCAGTCATTCTCTTATCCTTTAAGTAGTACTTTCCCAACCAGTTAGACTATACCGGTTTTCAGTATAGCCTACGGTTGA
>OMUU01000065.1 GCA_900314295.1 uncultured Lachnospiraceae bacterium
TTTCTCTTCCCCGTGTTCGTGACTTCCGCGGTGTAAATCCAAGCGCCTTTGGCGGCAGAGGAAACTGTGCTCTAAGCATCAAGGAACAGCTGATTTTCCCGGAGATCGATTACGATAAGATCGACAAGGTAAGAGGAATGGATATCATCTTTGTTACAACAGCAAAGACAGATGAAGAGGCACGTGAACTTCTGGCACAGTTTGGCATGCCATTCGCAAAGTAATTGAGGAGGAATCGAATTCATGGCTAAAAAGTCAATGAAAATTAAACAGGCACGGAAACCGAAATTCTCCACAAGAGCATACACCCGCTGCAGAATCTGCGGACGTCCGCACTCTGTATTAAAGAAATACGGTATCTGCCGTATCTGTTTCCGTGAGTTAGCATACAAGGGAGAGATCCCGGGCGTAAAGAAAGCAAGCTGGTAAAGAAAGGAGGAAATGTAAAATGTCAATAAGCGATCCGATTGCAGATATGCTTACGAGAATTCGTAACGCAAACGCAGCAAAACATGATACTGTTGATGTTCCTGCATCTAAAATGAAAATATCCATCGCTGATATTCTTGTTAACGAAGGATATATCGAGAAATATGATCTTGTTGACGAGGGTGCGTTTAAAAACATCCACATTACACTGAAGTACGGTGCTGATAAGAACGAGAAGATCATCACTGGTATGAAGAGAATCTCCAAACCGGGTCTTCGTGTTTACGTCAACAAAGATGAGCTTCCGAAGGTTCTCGGCGGACTGGGTATCGCGATCCTTTCCACTAACCAGGGAGTAATCACCGACAAAGAGGCAAGAAAGCTTCAGGTCGGCGGTGAGGTACTCGCATTCGTATGGTAATGCGGGACGCGGCATTCTGCCGCATCGCAATTCGTTTGTAAGCAGGTTATACACACCTTTTACGAAATGTAACTGAAAACAGGGGGCTCGCATAGAGCTTCCCGAAAATCTAAGTTAATGGAGGAAATTGGCAATGTCACGTATTGGTAGAATGCCAGTGCCGGTACCTGCAGGGGTAACGGTGAATGTCGGTGAAGGTAACGTAGTTACAGTTAAGGGCGCAAAGGGTGAGCTCGTAAGAACTATGGCACCAATCCTGACAATCGAAGTAAAAGATGATGCAGTTGTAGTAACAAGACCGAATGATGAGAAATCCACGAAGGCTCTTCACGGCCTGACCCGTTCGCTGATCCACAATATGGTAGTCGGCGTCAGTGAGGGATTTGAGAAGAAGCTCGAGATCAACGGTGTCGGTTATCGTGCTGCAAAACAGGGTAAGAAGCTGGTTCTGAACCTGGGTTACTCTCACCCGGTAGAGATGGAGGATCCGGAAGGTATTGAGACCGTTGTAGACGGCAACAATATCACAGTAAAGGGTATCTCCAAGGAAAAAGTCGGACAGTACGCTGCTGAGATCAGAGGCAAGAGAGCACCTGAACCTTATAAGGGCAAGGGTATCAAATATGCGGATGAAGTAATCAGACGTAAAGTCGGCAAGACCGGTAAGAAATAATTAAAGGAGAGTGTGATTATGATTAGTAAAGTATCCAGAGCACAGGTTCGCCAGAAAAAACACAGAAGATTGCGCAATCACATCGCAGGAACCTCCGAGAGACCGCGTCTTTCCGTCTTCCGCAGCAATGAGAACATGTACGCACAGATCATTGATGACAGCCAGGGCAGAACTCTTGTATCCGCTTCCACGCTTGAGAAGGATGTCAAGAGCGAGCTCGAGAAGACAAACGATGTTGCTGCAGCAAAATATCTCGGCACAGTAATCGGCAAGAAAGCAATCGAAGCCGGCATCACCGAGGTAGTATTTGATCGTGGCGGTTATATTTATCACGGTAAAGTACAGGCCCTTGCTGACGGTGCAAGAGAAGCAGGGCTGAAATTCTAAGGAAGGAGAAGAACACAGAATATGAGACACGTAATCATTGATCCCAGCCAGCTTGAGTTGGAAGATAATGTAGTATCCATCAAGAGAGTCTCCAAGACTGTAAAAGGTGGTCGTAACTCCCGCTTTACCGCACTTGTAATCGTAGGTGATCGCAATGGTCATGTTGGTGCAGGCCTTGGAAAAGCAGTCGAGATTCCTGAGGCAATCCGCAAGGGAAGAGAGGACGCTGTAAAGCATCTGATTTCCGTTGCAAGAGATGAGAATAACAGCATTACTCATGACTTTATCGGAAACTATGGAAGCGCTTCCGTTCTTCTGAAGAGAGCTCCAGAAGGTACCGGTATCATCGCAGGTGGTACAGCGCGTGCCGTTGTTGAGCTTGCCGGAATTCAGAATATCCGTACAAAATGTCTCGGCTCCAACAACAAGCAGAACGTCGTTCTTGCGACACTCGAAGGACTGAAGGCTCTGAAGACTCCTGAAGAAGTTGCAAGACTCCGCGGAAAATCTGTTGATGAGATCCAGGCATAAGGAGGACAGTTAAGATGGCGGATAAGAAGATTAAAGTTACACTTGTTCGCTCTACAATCGGATGTGTTCCGAAACACAGAAAGATCGTAGAGGGAATCGGACTTAGAAAATTAAACCACTCAGTAGAGCTGCCTGACAACGAGTCCACTCGCGGCATCATTCGTCAGGTTGGATATCTGCTCAAGGTTGAAGAGTAATTGGAAGGAGGTACCAAATGGACTTATCAAATTTAAGCCCTGCTGAAGGCTCCAGACAGAGCGATAACTTCCGCAGAGGCCGTGGACATGGTTCAGGAAATGGTAAAACTGCCGGAAAAGGACACAAGGGACAGAAAGCACGTTCCGGAGCACCGAGACCGGGTTTTGAAGGCGGCCAGATGCCGTTATACAGACGTCTTCCGAAGAGAGGCTTCACCTGCAGAAACAGCAAGGATATCGTTGCCGTTAATGTGGATGTTCTCAACAGATTTGAAGACGGCTCTGAAGTGACAATCTCCTCACTCGTTGAGAGCGGTATTGTCTCCAATCCGCGCGACGGTGTGAAAATCCTGGGTAACGGAGAGCTCACCAAAAAGCTCAACGTCAAGGTAACCGCAGCCAGCGCCAGTGCAAAAGAGAAAATCGAAGCAGCCGGTGGAACAATTGAGGTGATCTGATGTTTAAGACATTGCGTGATGCATTCCAAATCAAGGAAATACGGCGGAGACTTTTTTATGTATTTCTCATGCTCGTCATCATACGATTGGCTTCTCAGATTCCGGTTCCCGGTGTGGATACCAAATTTTTTGCAAACTATTTCAGCAGTAACTCGACGGATGCGTTCAATTTTCTGAACGCATTCACGGGTGGTGGTTTTACCAACTTCTCCATTCTGGCATTAAGCATTACGCCTTACATCACCGCATCCATTATCGTACAGCTTCTTACCATCGCATTTCCCGCCCTGGAGGAGATGACGAGAGATGGCGAAGAAGGCCGGAAAAAGCTCGACCGGATTACCAGGTATCTTACCGTGGCGCTTTCCTTATTTGAATCCGTCGCAATGTGTATCGGCTTCGGAAATGAGCTGATCCTCGATCTTAATGCAGTAAATGTCGTTGTCGTGGTTGCAAGTCTTACGGCCGGCTCCTGTCTGCTCATGTGGATTGGTGAGCAGATCAACGACAAAGGTGTTGGAAATGGTATTTCCATCGTACTTCTGATAAATATTCTGTCGCGTGTTCCGCAGGATATGATCACTCTCTACGAGAACTTCGTAAAGGGAAAGACAATTGCGAAGGCAGCTGTTGCATGGGTCGTTATTGCAGCGATCATTCTTGCAATTGTCGTACTGACTCTGATCCTGAACGGAGCTGAGAGAAGAATACCGGTACAGTATTCTCAAAAGATGGTAGGCCGTCGACTGATTGGCGGTCAGTCTTCCAGTATTCCCCTGAAGGTAAATACGGGTGGTGTAATTCCAATCATTTTTGCATCATCCATCATGTCTTTTCCGGGAATCATCGTTGCCTTCACAGGAAAATCTCCTTCCGGCTGGGGTGGCAAGATTATCAAGATGCTGAGTTCCAGTAACTGGTTTGATACTTCGGACTGGTTCTCGACGCTGGGTCTCGTTCTTTACATATTGCTTGTAATCTTTTTTGCCTACTTCTACACCTCGATTACCTTCAATCCGATTGAGGTTGCAGATAATATGAAAAAGCAGGGAGGCTTTATCCCGGGCATCCGTCCGGGAAAGGCGACCGAAGACTATCTGAATTCCGTTCTGAAATATGTGATTTTTATCGGTGCGGTTGGGCTGATCATCGTATGTGTCATTCCATACATATTCAATGGACTGTTCAACGCAAATGTATCCTTCGGCGGAACTTCTCTTATCATCATTGTCTCCGTAATCCTGGAAACGCTGACGCAGGTGGAATCTATGATGCTCGTTCGCAATTATAAGGGATTCCTTTCAGAATAAATGAAAATCATAAAATAGTTTTCGAAGGAGCTGCAAATGCAGCTCCTTTTGCTGTCTTGACGCAGTCTCCCGAAATGTATACAATAAGACAATAATGGTTGTTTTATGCAGTTTTTTCACGAAAGGATCTGCTTTCAGGTTTTACCATCATTTTCGGGAGGTACATCTCATGAAAATTATTATGTTAGGCGCGCCAGGCGCAGGCAAGGGCACACAGGCAAAGAAAATTGCCGCAAAATACGCAATTCCTCATATTTCGACGGGAGATATATTCCGGGCAAATATCAAAGAAGGAACCGAGCTGGGCAGAAAGGCAAAGGAATACATGGATCAGGGGCTTCTCGTCCCGGATGAACTTACCTGCGATCTTGTCGTAGACAGAATCTCGCAGCCGGATGCTGCAAACGGGTATGTTCTGGACGGTTTTCCAAGGACAATTCCCCAGGCAGAAGCATTGACAAAGGCACTTCAAGCGCGGGGAGAGAAGATCGACTATGCCATCGACGTTACGGTTCCGGATGAAGACATTGTCAGCCGTATGTCCGGAAGACGCGCATGTCTGAAGTGCGGCGCTACCTATCATCTTGTCTTCAATGCGCCAAAGAAGGAAGGCATCTGCGACAATTGTGGAGCCGAGCTGGTGCTCCGCGACGATGACAAACCGGAGACCGTTCAGAAGCGATTGAATGTTTACCATGCGCAGACCCAGCCTCTGATTGATTACTATTCAAAAGCAGGTGTTCTGTTCTCGGTTGACGGAACACAGGATATCGACAAAGTTTTTGCCGATATTGTTGCAATATTGGGCTGATTCTGTATAATAAAGCAGTTGAGGCAGTGAGATTCGAGGCAGATCATGTCAGTTACAATCAAGAATTCAATGGAAATCAAGGCCATGCGCAGATCAAATCGCCTTCTGCAGGATGTTTTTTCCGGGCTAAGGGAAATGATCCGCCCAGGCGTATCCACATGGGAGATCAATGAAGCCGGCGAAAAACTAATCCGGGATCTCGGGGGTGTTCCAAACTTTCTAAATTATTCCGGCTATCCCGCATCCGTCTGTACATCTGTCAATGAGGAAGTCGTACACGGTATCCCTTCTCGAGAGCGTATCCTCCGGGAGGGCGACATCATCAGCCTGGATGCCGGGCTGATATACGACGGCTATCACTCCGACGCCGCACGAACCTATGCGGTCGGGAGGATAAGTAAGGAAGCGCAGGACCTCATTGATGTCACGAGACAGTCCTTTTTTGAAGGAATCCGCTATGCAAGAGCAGGACTTCATCTCAACGACATCTGTACCGCTATCGGAGCATATGCGGAAGACCGCGGCTACGGTGTTATTCGTGATCTCTGTGGCCACGGAATCGGAAGAGAGATGCACGAGGATCCTCAGATTCCCAATTTTGCACAGAAGACGCGCGGGATCCGCCTGCAGCCCGGCATGACCCTTGCAATCGAGCCGATGATTTCCACCGGGTCCTATGATGTCGAATGGCTCGACGATGGCTGGACTGTGGTGACGAAGGACCGATCACTTGCGGCCCATTACGAGAATACAATCCTCATCACGGACGGGGAGCCCGAGATTCTGACTCTCTCTCCGGATGAATAAGGGGTACTCTATGAGACAGCTGAAGGAAGGAATGTATGCCAGAAGCCTTGCAGGACATGACAAGGGCAGGCTGTACATCGTATCAAAAGTATCAGGCGACGACATCTGGCTGACGGATGGAGAGGGGAGGAATCTGGCTCATCCCAAGAAAAAAAAGAGGATTCATATTCAGCCCTGTTTTCAGACCGCGTCTTCATTGAAGGCCCTGATTTTGAAACAGCAAACCCTTACCGACACCGATATCAGAAACGCATTAAAATGCAAGGAGGAACTTTAATGTCAAAAGCAGACGTAATTGAAGTAGAAGGCATTGTACTTGAAAAACTTCCAAACGCAATGTTCCGCGTAGAACTCGAGAACAAGCATGTGGTACTTGCTCATATCAGCGGAAAGCTGAGAATGAACTTTATCCGTATCCTGCCTGGTGATAAGGTGACCCTGGAACTGTCCCCTTACGATCTCGATAAGGGCAGAATCATCTGGAGAGACAAATAACATAAGAACCCCGCAGGAGCCTTCTGTCAATGCGTCCGCCCGGACTCCCTGATAGAAGGCTCGTTTCTTTTCTCCTGTCTATTGGCATATCATACGAAAAATCCTTACAAATTTCAGTAAAATTCTCTTGCAAAAAATCAGACCCGATGATACAATGCTATACGTATCTTTTTGTGCCCTTATAAGGACCAACCCACCATACAGGGGCTTCAAAGCTACAGGAAATATCAATTATGCTTTCATTAAAAGAAAGGAGGATACTCATGAAGGTAAGATCTTCTGTGAAACCGATTTGCGAGAAATGCAAGGTTATCAAGAGAAAAGGCAGTATTCGTATCATTTGTGAGAATCCAAAGCATAAACAGAGACAGGGTTGATTCCCTTTCATCAATCTGACCTTCTGCTTATGCGGAACTGATATTATAAAGTGAGACCTGACTGGCTGCGTCAGGATACCTCCGGCGGACATCACCGGAACAGGGTATTTGCTCCGGGACTGATCCCTTATAATATCGCTTAAAACCTTACCGGCGCCGTCGCGACCGGAAAAGGAAAGGCTGCCATCGTCTGGGCGGCTGGATGTATCATACCGACATCCCATTTAAGATGGTATTAACAGACCAGCGGAATTTCAGCAACTCATGACTGGTCAAAATCAAAGGAGGAAAACGCACATGGCTCGTATAGCTGGTGTAGATTTACCAAGAGACAAACGTGTAGAGATAGGTCTTACCTATATCTACGGAATTGGAAGAGCAACTTCCAATCGTATCCTTGCGCAGGCTGGAGTTAATCCGGATACACGTGTAAGAGACCTTACCGATGACGAGGTAAAGAACCTTGCTGCAGCAATTGAAGATCTTCAGGTTACCGTTGAGGGTGATCTGAGACGTCAGACAGCAATGGATATCAAGCGTCTGCAGGAGATTGGCTGTTACCGTGGAAAACGTCACAGACAGGGGCTTCCTGTTCGCGGACAGAAGACGAAGACAAATGCGAGAACACGCAAGGGTCCGAGAAGAACCGTTGCCAACAAGAAGAAATAATTCTTGATGGCGGTTCGGCAGGAACATTTTGACAATCAGAAGATTAAACGATTTAATTTGGAAAAGGTAGGTTAGTTTTTATTATGCCAAAAGCAGTAAAGAAAGCGACAAAACGTCGCGTTAAGAAAAACGTTGAACGCGGACAGGCTCATATTCAGGCATCTTTCAACAACACAATCGTTACACTGACCGATACAGCAGGTAACGCACTGTCTTGGGCAAGTGCCGGCGGGCTTGGCTTCAAAGGTTCAAGGAAATCTACTCCATATGCGGCACAGATGGCTGCAGAGACTGCCACAAAGGCAGCTCTTATTCATGGACTGAAGAGCGTTGATGTATTTGTAAAGGGACCCGGCTCAGGCCGTGAAGCAGCAATTCGTGCACTGGCAGCAGCAGGACTTGAGGTTACAAGTATCTGTGATGTTACACCGGTACCGCACAACGGATGCCGTCCGCCGAAACGTAGAAGAGTCTGATTGACAACAGGAGGTCATATATAAATGGCAGTAGATAGAACACCGGTCCTGAAGAGATGCAGATCCCTTGGACTTGATCCGACATATCTTGGAATTGATAAGAAATCCAACCGTCAGCTGAGAAACAATCGCCGCAAGATTTCCGAGTACGGCGCACAGCTGCGTGAGAAGCAGAAAGCAAAATTCATCTACGGAGTGCTCGAGAAGCCCTTCCGCAATTACTATGCAAAGGCTGACCGCATGAAAGGCCAGACCGGTGAAAACCTCATGGCTCTGCTGGAGCTTCGTCTTGACAACGTTCTTTTCCGTCTTGCATTTGCAAGAACCAGAAAAGAGGCAAGACAGATGGTTGATCACAAATTCGTTACCGTAAACGGCAAGGTTGTAAACATTCCTTCTTACGAGGTAAAGCCGGGAGACGTTATCGAAATCAAGGAGAGCAAGAAATCCACCCAGCGTATGAAAGACATCGCTGACGCAACATCCGGACGCGTTGTTCCTTCCTGGCTTACCGTCAATGCAGATGCTCTGCAGGGCACAGTCGCTCAGGTTCCGGCACGCGATCTTATCGATGTTCCGGTTAACGAGATGCAGATCGTCGAGCTGTACTCCAAATAATCCCTGATATCCACAGATTGCACATGCTTTTGATGAATACAGAGTTATTTGCAGGAAATCGGACGACCGTGTATAAGAAGGAGGGACTTGAAGGTGTTTGATTTTAACAAACCCAAAATTGAAATTAGCGAGATTTCAGAAGATAAGAAATTCGGCAGATTTGTCGTTGAACCTCTGGAGCGCGGATACGGCACCACTCTTGGAAATTCTCTTCGCAGAATCATGCTTTCGTCCCTGCCGGGAGCTGCAGTCAGCCAGGTAAAGATCGAAGGCGTACTGCATGAGTTTAGTTCCATTCCGGGCGTGAAAGAGGATGTAACTGAAATCATCATGAACCTTAAGAGCCTTTCCATCAAGAATAACAGCAGCTCTGATGAGCCTAAGGTCGCGTACATCGAGTATGAGGGTGAGGGTGTCGTACGTGCTTCTGATATTCAGGTTGACCAGGACATTGAGATCATGAATCCGGATCAGGTTATTGCACATCTCAATGGCGGAGCGGATTGCAAGCTTTACATGGAGCTTACAATCACCAACGGCCGCGGATACGTAGGAGCCGACAAGGCAAAGACCGACGATATGCCCATCGGGGTTATCGCCGTTGATGCCATTTACACACCGGTAGAGCGTGTCAATATGACGGTCGAGAATACCCGTGTCGGTCAGGTGACCGATTATGACAAGCTGACACTGGATGTCTACACAGACGGAACCCTCGGACCGGATGAGGCAGTCAGCCTTGCAGCCAAGGTACTCAGTGAGCACCTGAAGCTCTTCATTGACCTTTCCGAGAACGCAAAGACAGCGGAGGTCATGATTGAGAAGGAGAGCAACGAGAAGGAAAAGGTTCTTGAGATGAACATCGATGAACTTGAACTTTCCGTTCGTTCCTACAACTGCCTGAAGCGCGCTGGAATTAATACGGTAGAAGAGCTCTGCAGCAAGACTTCAGAGGATATGATGAAGGTCCGCAATCTCGGACGCAAATCACTCGAGGAAGTACTCGCAAAGTTGAATGAGCTGGGCCTGTCCCTTGCTCCGAGCGAAGAGCAGTAATATGAGTGTTTAACAGATATACAGTTCACCCGTAAGACCGGAAGTGCAGGGTAAACGTATTCTATTTGTAGATCAAAGCGGATGTTCAGTAAGTCCGAAGAAGCATGAACACCCGTTCCACAAATGACGGAGGAATTACAGAAATGGCTAAATACAGAAAGCTTGGCAGAACTTCATCCCAGAGAAAAGCTCTGCTCAGAAACCAGGTTACAAATCTGCTTTACCACGGAAAGATCCGTACCACAGAGACAAAGGCTGGAGAAATCCGCAAGATTGCAGAAAGCCTGATTGCTCTTGCCGTACGCGAGAAGGACAACTTCGAGACGGTTACTGTTACCGCTAAGGTACCGCAGAAGGACGCCGACGGAAAACGTGTAAAAAAGGTAGAAAACGGCAAAAAGGTTACCGTTTACACCGAGGTCCAGAAAGAGATCAAAAAGGATCTTCCTTCCAGACTTCATGCACGTCGCCAGATGAATAAGGTATTCTATCCGGTTACCGAGGTTCCGGCTGAGGCTAAGGGCAGAAAAGCCAACACAAAAACTGTTGATATGGCAGCGAAGATGTTTGACGAGATTGCGCCGAAGTACGCGGACCGCAATGGTGGATACACCAGAATCATCAAGATCGGTCAGCGCAAGGGCGATGGCGCAATGGAAGTTTTAATCGAGCTTGTATAACCAGTGTATCAGAATCGTATATTATCGACCGCATTCTCACGGATGCGGTCTTTTTATATTTTTTTTATTTTTAGCCGTGGCCTGCCACATTGAAAGATGAGAGGTCATGCGGTAAGATATTAACTATCTATTCCTACAGACACATACATCCAGTAAACGGCAAGGGGTACTATTTTTTATGAGTAAGAAGCTCTTGTTCATCTATAATATGCATTCCGGAAAGGGAATGATCAGGGATCGGCTTGCAGATATCATCGATATTTTCACGCAGGGAGGATTTGATGTAATTGCCCACCCCACACAGGCGGTAGGCGATGCCACAAGATTCGTGAAGGATTATGCCGCAATGTGCCACTGCGTGGTCTGTAGTGGAGGGGACGGCACACTTGATGAGGTCGTGGACGGTGTCATGGACACGGTCCCGGATCTTCCCGTGGGTTATATCCCAGCCGGCAGCACCAATGACTTTGCAAACAGCCTGGCAATTCCGCGTGATATGCTTCAGGCCGCCCGCGACATCGTTCTGGGAGACCTTTATCAGTGCGATGTCGGAGCGTTCAATGACAAATTTTTCACCTATGTCGCCGCCTTTGGGATGTTTACGAATGTATCCTACGAAACAGACCAGACGCTGAAAAACAATCTCGGTCATCTTGCCTATCTTCTGCAGGCCGGGAAGGAGGTCTTCCGGATTCCCAGCTATCATCTCGTCATCCAGGTTGATGATCGCCGTATCGAAGGCAACTATACCTATGGAATGATTACAAACACACGCGTCGTGGGCGGAATGCGGAATCTGACAGGAACCTCAGTCGATATGAACGATGGACTCTTTGAGGTCACATTGGTTCGCACACCTACGAACCCCATCGAAGTCAATGAAATCGTACAAAATCTTCTGAACATCACTGAGAATACCTCCCCTCTTGTAGAAAAGCTGAAGGCGCGACGGATTGTGATAGACTCTTCCGAAGAAATCGCATGGACGCTCGACGGCGAATACGGCGATTCCCATAATCATGTATCCATTGAGAACTGCCATAAAAAGCTTAACCTCTACCTGAACCGAAGGAATAAAACGTATCCGGACCAGAACAATACGGGGGACAAGCATTGATCCGTAAAACTGTCGTCAATTTTTGACATCTATTTCACAAGCTATTGCAATAGCCAAACCATTTAGTATATAATGGGTGCGTCAGAAGGTCAGAACCCACTTGGACATGTATGGTATACAAACGCAGAATCCAGATCGCAGGTTCTTTTCTACTGAAACGGTACACAGCAACGATGTACGCAATAATCCTAAGGAGGATAAGATATGTTAGTTAACGCAGCTGAGATGCTTAAAAAGGCACAGGCCGGTCACTACGCAGTAGGCCAGTTCAATATCAATAATCTGGAGTGGACAAAGTCAATCCTTGAGACGGCCCAGAAGCTGAATTCCCCGGTTATTCTCGGTGTGTCCATGGGGGCCGGAAAGTATATGACAGGTTACAAGACAGTAGCGGCTATGGTAAAGGCAATGGATGAGTCTCTCGGAATCACGGTTCCGGTTGCGCTTCACCTGGATCACGGCGATTACGATGCCTGCTATGCCTGCATCAAGGCAGGGTTTACCTCCATTATGTTCGACGGTTCCCATCTTCCGTTTGACGAGAACTTTGCAAAGACAACGGAGCTTGTTTCCGTTTCACATAAGCTCGGACTTTCCATCGAGGCTGAGGTCGGAGCGATTGGCGGAGAAGAAGACGGAGTTGTAGGTATGGGTGAGTGTGCTGACCCAGAGGAGTGCAAGAAGATCGCAGATCTCGGCGTTGATTTCCTTGCTGCCGGCATCGGCAATATTCACGGCGTATATCCGGCGAACTGGCCGGGCCTTTCCTTTGATACGCTTGCAGCGATCAAGGCAAAGACCGGTGACATGCCGCTCGTACTTCACGGAGGCACAGGAATCCCGGACGACCAGATCAGTAAGGCCATCTCTCTCGGCGTTTCCAAGATTAACGTTAACACCGAGTGCCAGCTCGTATTTGCAGATGCAACCCGCAAATACATCGAAGCAGGTAAGGACCAGCAGGGCAAGGGATTTGATCCCAGAAAACTCCTGAAGCCGGGCGCTGACGCAATCTGCGCAAAGGTTGAAGAGAAGATGAGACTCTTTGGTTCTGTTGACAAAGCATGAACCAATCGAGATAATACCCGCTGCAACGTTACGCGGGTTTTTACCTCTCTGAAAACGAGATAAAACGCGCTTCGCGGGTTTTATCTCGCTATCGCGACGCTCGCCTCACTCGAACGCTCCGTGTCCGGATGAGGCTCGCTGTTCTCGTACATAATAAGACTGCCGCACTAGCCGCATTAGTGCGGCAGTCTTTTTTGAAGATATTTTTCTGTTGCTGCCCGATCCGCAACCGGCAGAAACGATTCCCAGACAAGCAGGAGGAAATCATGACAGACGATTATAATCCCTATGTAAATCCGGCCGATATCTTCGGCGAACTCGTGTTCAATGACCAAACCATGCAGGAGCGACTTCCGAAGAAGGTTTATGCCAAATTGAAGAAAATCATTAACGAGGGCGGCGATCTGGACCTGGATACGGCAGATGTCATCGCACACGAAATGAAGGAGTGGGCGATCGAAAAAGGCGCCACGCACTACACCCATTGGTTTCAGCCCCTCAACGGACTCACTGCAGAAAAGCATGATTCATTCATCACATCTCCGCTTCCTTCCGGAAAGACCTTGATGAGCTTTTCCGGAAAAGAACTGATCAAGGGGGAACCGGACGCTTCTTCCTTCCCTTCCGGAGGACTGCGCGCGACCTTTGAGGCGAGAGGATATACCGCCTGGGATTGCACCTCTCCGGCATTCATCCGCCAGGATGAAGGCGGAGCTACGCTTTGCATTCCTACGGCATTCTGCTCCTATACCGGAGAGGCACTGGATCAGAAGACCCCTCTGCTGCGTTCCATGGAGGTCATAAACCGGGAATCTCTCCGTCTGCTGAAGCTGTTCGGCAATACAACCTCCACAAAGGTGACTCCTTCCATCGGTGCAGAGCAGGAGTACTTCATTGTAGACGAGAAGAAATACCTGCAGCGAAAGGACCTGATCTATACCGGCCGTACCCTGTTCGGAACGATGCCGGCAAAGGGTCAGGAGATGGATGACCATTACTTCGGTATTATACAGCCCCGCATTGCTTCCTTTATGAAGGACGTGGACATCGAGCTCTGGAAGATGGGGGTCACCGCAAAGACAGAGCACAATGAGGTCGCTCCCGGACAGCATGAGCTGGCCGTCATCTATTCTGAAGCAAATGTGGCTACAGACGACAATCACCTTGTGATGCAGACACTGAAACGGGTGGCCAGAAAGCATGGTCTGAAATGTCTGCTCCACGAAAAGCCCTTTGAAGGTGTGAATGGTTCCGGAAAGCACGATAACTGGTCTTTGACAACGGATGATGGCATTAATCTGCTGGATCCCGGCAAAACCCCTCATGAGAATATCCAGTTTCTTCTGATTCTTTCTTGCATTGTAAAGGCAGTTGACGTACATGCCGGTCTTCTCAGAGAATCCGCAGCTGACCCGGGTAACGACCACAGGCTTGGTGCAAACGAAGCCCCGCCGGCCATTCTGTCCATATTCCTTGGTGAGCAGCTCGAAGATGTCGTAGACCAGCTGATCAGTACCGGAGACGCAAAGCGAAGCCTGAAAGGGGAAAGGCTTTCCACCGGCGTATCCAGTCTGCCGGATCTGTATAAGGATGCAACCGACCGGAACCGTACCTCTCCCTTTGCCTTCACCGGTAACAAGTTTGAATTCCGAATGGTCGGTTCTCAGGATTCCATCGCCGAGCCGAATGTTGTACTCAACACCATCGTTGCAGAGGCATTTTCAGATGCCTGCGATGTTCTGGAAAATGCAGACAGCTTCCCACAGGCGGTTCATGATCTGATCAAGAAGAATTTCACAGAACACGAGCGCATCATCTTCAACGGCGATGGATACTCTGACGAATGGGTGAAGGAGGCAGCCAGAAGAGGCCTTCCGAATATTACATGCGAGGTTGATGCTATTCCAGAGCTCGTCACAGAGCAAACGGTTAACATGTACGAAAAGTTCCATGTTTTTACAAGAACCGAGCTGGAATCCCGCGCCGAAATCAAGTATGAAAACTATGCCAAGACGATCAACATCGAGGCAAAGGCCATGATCAATATAGCCAGCAAACGGCTGATTCCGGCTGTTATCCGATACACCACCGGACTTGCCGATTCCATCAATGCCGTCCGTGCCGCAGGCGTCGATGAGGTTACTGTGCAGACCGAGCTGCTTCAGAGAACCAGCAGCCTACTCCGGGAGAGTATGAACGCGCTTCATGCATTATCTGAAGTAGATGCCCAAGCCAACACCATGGCGAGAGGAAGAGATCAGGCGAAATTCTGCCATGACAGAGTTACACCGGCCATGGAAGCACTCCGCAAGCCCATCGATGAACTGGAACAGATTGTGGACAAATCTCTGTGGCCCATGCCGTCTTACGGAGACCTCCTCTTCGAGGTATAAACCGTACACGATAAAAAACTTCTAAACGAAAAGTTGCTGCCGCTGTCTACCCGCGCGGCAGCAACTGTTCGTCTCGATATTTTATCTTCCTCTTATAAAGGTTGCAATATATTTACAAAAATGTTACAATCCGAGCATCGGTTTTAAGCTGCTTCTTCCTGAAAGCTGCACCACCTAAAATAATGCACAAATATGCTTCCATTTTTGTGTCATTTATTATAAAATGTACTTGTTTGATTGCGTTTGATTCAACATTAAGGGAGCGCAAACGCGGTTTTCGGCAGCTTAAAATGAAAGAGGGTAGCAAAATGATTTCGAATCAAATTCTGCAGAGTACGATTGAGGGACTGAAAAACATCTCCAAGATGGACTTCGGTGTATACGATACCGCCGGAAAACTCCTGGTTTCCACATGCTCCGAGATGGATGCCGCAAAAGATGACCTGCTTGATTTTGCTCAGTCGCAGGCTGATTCTCAAACGATCCGCGGAGTTCAGTTTTTCAAGGTCTATGACGAACATCAACTCGAATACATTCTGCTTGCCCAGGGGTCAGGCGATGAAAATCTCCTGATCGGAAAGATGGCTGTATTTCAGCTGCAAGGTCTGCTGACGGCTTATAAGGAGCGTTTTGACAAGGACAATTTCATCAAGAACCTTCTTCTGGATAACCTTCTGCTTGTCGATATCTATAACCGCGCCAAAAAGCTGCACATTACCCCGGATGCCAGAAGAGTCGTATATATTCTGGAAGCCTCACAGGAAAAAGACCATCAGGGGAATCTTGAGACCATCAAGAATACCATTAACGGTAAGAACTCCGACTTCATTACTGCCATCGATGAAAAAAGCATCATCATCGTCAAGGAACTCGAGGAGGACGACGAGTACGCGGAGGCAGAGAGATTCGCGAATTCCATCCTTGATGCCGTCGGAAGAGATCCGGAGGGAGATGTCCACATTGCATTCGGCACCATTGTGCGGGAACTCAAGGAGGTATCCCGTTCCTACAAGGAAGCCAAAATGGCCATGGATGTCGGCAAGATTTTTTCCGACGAAAAGGATATTTTCGCATATAATCAGCTTGGAATCGGGCGCCTGATCTACCAGCTTCCCATCCCTCTGTGCAAGATGTTTATCCGCGAAATTTTCGCCAATAAATCCCCGGATGATTTTGATGAGGAAACGCTGACCACTATCAACAAGTTCTTTGAGAATAATCTGAATGTGTCAGAGACATCCAGGCAGCTTTACATTCACAGAAACACCCTTGTATACCGGCTCGACAAACTTCAGAAGAGCACCGGCCTTGACCTGAGGATATTCGAGGACGCTATCACATTCAAGATTGCCCTCATGGTCGTCAAGTATATGAAGTATATGGAGACACTGGATTATTAAAGCCCGGTTCTCCGGCAACACAGCAGGAGGAGTATAAATGATAACATTTGATAATGTTACGAAGATATATGAGAAAGGACAAAACCCCGCAATTGATCATATATCTCTGAACATCGAAAAAGGGGAATTCGTGTTCATCGTCGGCAACAGCGGGTCCGGCAAAACAACCATGATCGAGCTGATGCTGAAGGAGCTCAGTCCGACATCCGGCAAAATAACCATCAACGGCCATAATCTGAACCGAATGAGAAGCAGTAAAATAGCGAAGTACCGCCGCGGAATCGGTGTTGTGTTCCAGGATTTCCGTCTTCTCAAGGACAGAAACGTATATGAGAATGTCGCTTTTGCTCAGCGTGTGATTGAGAAGCCGAACCGCATAATTAAAAAGAGAGTGCCGGAGGTTCTCACGCTGGTCGGCCTTGCCACCAAGTATCGTTCCTATCCGAGCGAGCTGTCCGGCGGTGAACAGCAGAGAGTTGCCCTCGCAAGGGCTCTTGTCAACCGGCCGGATATTCTTCTCGCCGACGAGCCGACCGGCAACCTTGACCCGAAGAATTCCGCTGAAATTATGGAACTTCTTGAAGAAATCAATATGCGTGGAACCACCGTTGTAGTAGTAACTCATAACCGGGAGATCGTTAACAAAATGAAAAAGCGAGTTATCCGGTTGAGAAAAGGCGTCATTGTAAGCGACGAACAGGAAGGTGGTTATATTGAAGATTAGAAGTATCTTTTACAATGCTGGTCAGGGCGCCAAAAACATCGTTAGGAACAAAATGTTCTCCCTGGCCTCCATTGCGACGATGTCAGCATGTATTTTCATATTCGGCGTATTTTTTTCGATCGTATTGAACTTTTCCTATATTCTCCGAAATGTCGAGACAAATGTCGGCATTACCGTCTTCTTCAATGAGGATGTAGACCAGGCCGGTATCGACCGCATCGGCTCGGAGATCAGCAGTCAGACCGATATGGTTAAGGAAATGCGCTATGTATCCGCAGACGAAGCCTGGGAAAGCTTTTCTGCCAAATACTTCGGAGGCAATGAAGAAGCCGCAGAGGGATGGAGGAACAACAACGACAACCCTCTTGCAAATTCCGCGCATTTTGAAGTATACCCGAATAACATCGAACAGCAGGACAAGCTGGTCAGTTATATCCAGGGGCTCGACGGCGTGCGGCAGGTTAACCAGAGTGAGCAGGCATCTACGACTCTGTCAACGATGAACCGGCTCATTGCCACGATCTCTATCATCATCATTCTGGTACTGCTTGTAGTCTCCGCATTCCTGATCAATAACACCGTCACCGTCGGCATCAATGTTCGAAAAGAAGAGATTGCCATACAGAAGCTGATCGGTGCGACGAACGCATTCGTCCGGCTCCCGTTTATCCTCGAGGGTATCCTGATCGGTCTGATCGGTGCAGCGATTCCGCTTGTCATTATTTATTTTGTGTACAATAAGGCGGTTAGCTACATCCTGTCACGTTTCAGTGTACTGAGCAGCTTCATGAACGGTCTGCTTCCAGTCAATTCCGTTTACCGCATTCTGCTTCCGGTCGGGCTTATCCTCGGCGTCGGAATCGCTCTGATCGGATCACTGGCAGCAATCCATAAGCATCTGAAGGTTTGATCTGATCCGGACCCTTTTTCTATAAACAACATGAGGGGCTTTCTGGTATATCACCCCGCCTTTTTCCATCTGATTTTTCAGCAACGCGGACGGAAAACGGCGGGGTTTTTCCTATGACCGATTGTTACTTAATCACTGCGCCTGACACACGGCGCATAACAAATGTATGATTACAGGCAGGCTTACAAATGGCAAATAAAAACAACAAGAAAGATCACTCACACTCTTTTCTGCTTCGTTTTCACGGAAAAATGAAAAGAAACTGGAAGCCATTTCTCGCGGGCGTTCTGGCTACGATTTTAATAGGATCCGTCTTTTTTTTCATGTTTCTGAATCTAGGGCCCCTTGATTCTCCCTCCAGTCCTTCGAGCTTTTCCGCTTATCAGAAAACCCGTCAGATCCAGAGCATCATCCGGCGGTACTATCTGAACGATATCGACGAGCAGACCCAGACGGACACGATGTATCTCGGTCTCGTAGCCGGACTTGATGACAAATACTCCACGTACTACACAGCGGAGCAGTACAAGAAAATCAAAATGTCAAACGATGGAAAAATGGAGGGAATCGGCATCACGATCTCGAAAAGCGACGAAGACAAGGCGCTGAAGATTGAATCTGTTCTGGCCGGTTCCCCGGCTGAAAAGGGAGGTCTCCTTGAAGGTGATCTCATCACCGTGCTGAACGGCAAAAGCACCCGAGATATGACCTCATCACAGGCCGTCTCGCTGATCCAGAACAGCAACAGCGATCAGGTCACCATGACCGTCATTTCCGCTTCCGGCGAAGAGCCCAGGGAAATTACTCTGACAAAAGAAACGCTGACCCGAAATGTCGTAACCGGAAGCATGCTCGACGGCAGCGTCGGATACATCCAGATCAGCAGCTTCAACCGACTCACCGCAAAACAGTTTCAGGATACCTATGACAGCTTGAAGGATCAGGGCATGAAGGGACTGATCATAGACCTCCGGGACAATCTCGGCGGGCTGGTCAGCGCCTGCTGCGATACTCTTCGCATCTTTATGCCGAAGGGGCCTCTGGTCTATGAGAAGGACCGCGACGGAAAGGAACGGCAGCGAAGCAACGATACCGATCATCGGACAAATCTCCCTGTGGTTCTTCTGGTGAACGAAAACACTGCCAGTGCCTCCGAGATGTTTGCCGGGGCTGTCCTTGATTATAACGTCGGTATTGCCGTCGGTACCGTTACCTACGGAAAGGGAATCGAACAGGATTCCTATACCCTTTCGGACGGGAGCGTACTGAAGATCACAACGACACATTATTACACGCCAAATCATAATGATATCAACGGCACTGGCATAACCCCGAACATCACCGTCAAACCAGACAAGAATAAATCCGAGGACAGTCAGCTCGAGAAAGCATCCGCTATCATGAAAGAAGAAATCGCCGGTAAAACAGCGGAGAAGATCCTGAAGGAATACGGAGGGTCTGAAGACAACTATAAAAATTCCAATACAGAACCTAAAAACGCAGAAGACATCTCCTCTGTCTCCGGCACGTCGATCGAGGTTGTCTCTGATACCTCGTCCCGCTCGTAAGAAACGCAGGAAATATCTGATACTTGATCCCATCCATGAGAAATGCAGGAAAACATATGATACCTATTCCTGTATGCACGAATGCACAAATTGTACCTTGCGTAAGAAACGCATGTTCAGCAGAAAGGAAGTATTTATGCCTGAATTCAAATTACATTCTGATTACAAGCCCACCGGAGACCAGCCACAGGCGATTGCCGAGCTGGTAAAAGGATTTCGGGAGGGGAATCAGTGCGAAACTCTTCTGGGCGCCACCGGATCCGGAAAAACCTTTACCATGGCCAATGTCATACAACAGCTGCAAAAGCCTACGCTCATCATTGCGCACAACAAAACCCTTGCCGCCCAGCTTTACAGTGAGTTCAAGGAATTCTTTCCCGAAAACGCCGTAGAATACTTCGTATCCTACTACGACTATTACCAGCCCGAAGCCTATGTTCCGTCTTCCGATACCTATATTGCAAAGGATTCGTCCCGTAATGAGGAGATCGACAAGCTGCGGCTCTCTGCCACCTCCTCGCTGATCGAACGCAAGGACGTCATTGTGGTTTCTTCAGTTTCCTGTATCTACGGTCTGGGAAGCCCTGCGGATTATGAAAAAATGATCATTCCGCTTCGGCCCGGCATGGAGATCGACCGAGATGACGTTATCCGAAGACTAATTGACATCCAGTACGAACGCAATGAAATTGATTTTCACCGCGGCACCTTCCGGGTGCACGGAGATGTCCTGGATATTGTCCCGGCGGACGAAAGTGATATTGGTATCCGCGTCGAATTCTTCGGGGATGAAATCGATTCGATCAAGCGCTTTGATCTGCTGACCGGACAAGTGAAGCAGGTGCTGAATTTTGTCTCGATCTCCCCCGCCTCTCACTACGTAATGCCGCAGGAGACCATCAATCGCGCCACAAAGGCAATCGAGGACGAATTGAAAGACCGTGTGCGGTATTTCAAGAGCGAGGATAAGCTCCTCGAAGCGCAGCGAATCGAAGAGAGGACGAACTTTGACATCGAAATGCTCCGTGAAACCGGTGTCTGCTCCGGAATTGAAAACTACTCCCGCCACATGTCGAACCTGAAGCCGGGCGAACCGCCTTATACGCTCATGGACTTTTTCCCGGATGATTTTCTGATCATCATCGATGAGTCGCACCGTACCATTCCCCAGATTGGCGCCATGTATGCCGGAGACCGCTCCAGAAAAACGACTCTCGTCGATTACGGCTTCCGATTGCCCTCGGCTCTGGATAACCGTCCCCTCAGCTTTGAAGAATTTGAGAACAAAATTGATCAGATCCTGTTTGTCTCCGCGACCCCTGGAGAATATGAAGCCAACCACGAGATGCTCCGGGCAGAGCAGATCATCCGGCCGACCGGCCTTCTGGACCCGGAGGTCGAAGTTCGGCCGGTAGAAGGGCAGATCGATGATTTGATCAGCGAGGTCAAAAAAGAGGTCAGTGCTCATCACAAGGTCCTGGTAACCGCTCTGACCAAGCGGATGGCGGAAGATCTGACCACCTATCTGAAGGAGGCAGGCATTCGGGCAAACTACCTGCACTCCGACATCGATGCTCTGGAACGGACCAAGATCATCCGCGATATGCGTCTCGATGTCTTTGACGTCCTTGTCGGCATCAATCTTCTGCGCGAAGGACTCGATATCCCTGAAATCACGCTGGTAGCCATTCTGGATGCAGACAAAGAGGGGTTCCTCCGCTCCGAGACCTCCCTGATCCAGACCATCGGGCGCGCGGCCCGCAACTCGGAGGGCCATGTCATCATGTATGCGGACACGATCACTGACTCCATGCGGAACGCCATCGACGAGACAAGGAGAAGACGCGCGATACAGCAGAAGTACAACGAAGAGCACCACATTACACCGAAAACCATTCAGAAAAAGGTAAGCGACCTGATCAGCATCGCCAAAGATGTTGCCGCCGATGAGAAGAAGCTGGAAAAAGATCCGGAATCCATGTCTCCGGCTGAGATAGAGAAACTCATCCGGAAGCTGGAAAAGCAGATGAAGGCGGCTGCCGCAGAGCTCAACTTTGAAATGGCGGCAGAGCTTCGCGACCGGATCGTCGAGCTTCGGAAATTTTTGAATGGCGAATAATCCCGGATTGCATCCCGCGCAGGAGAGAAGGTATAATATATCGTGGAATGGATTCCATATCTGACTATTATGCAAAGGACAACGACAGCATATGACAATCAATGAAATCGCAAAAATGGCCGGTGTCTCAAGAACCACCGTCTCAAGATATCTGAATGACGGATATGTGAGCCAGGAGAAGGCGGACAGGATCCGGGCAGTCATTGAATCTACCGGGTATCAGCCCTCCAGACAGGCCCAGATGCTGCGAACAAAGCGGACGAATCTGATCGGCGTGATCCTTCCGAAACTGAACTCTGACTCGATCAGCCGGGAGATCGACGGCATAACAGCTGTTCTCGCAAAAGCCGGGTACGAGATTCTTCTGGCCAATACCAATAACCACGAGCAGGAAGAAATCAAATATCTGAAGCTTTTCGCCGCGAACGGAAGTGTCGACGCAGTCATCCTCATCGGCACAATCTGGACAAAGGAACACGACTCTATTCTCCGTGACTATCCGCTCCCCGTGGTTGTCCTCGGACAGCACTCCGGTTGCTGCTCCTGCGTCTATTTCGATGACTATAAGGCGGCAAGGCAGCAGGGAGAGATTCTGGCCAGGACCGGAAAACGAATCGGATACATCGGCGTTACCGAGTTGGATGAGGCTGCCGGACACAACCGTAAGGCAGGATTTCTTGACGCTATGAGCGAAGCCGGAATTCTTGTTCCGCCAGAGGCTATGGTTGTGACAGGCTTTCGGATTCAGTCCGGCTACGAAGCTTGCGAGGAACTGCTCCGCCGATATCCCAACCCGGATTCCATCTTCTGCGCCACCGACAGCATCGCAGTCGGTGCCATGGTTTACCTTCACGAACAAGGCTATCTCATACCGGATGATATTCAGATTACCGGAATCGGCGATTCTGAAAAGGGACAGGTTGTCACCCCGCGTCTTTCCACCGTCCATTATTACTACAAGACGAGTGGAAAAGAATCCGCCCGGCTCCTTCTGGGCCTTCTCTCAGGCAATGCGCAGGACATCCGGTCTGTCCGGATGGGCTGTAAGCTCACCGAAGGCAAATCTGTCCGCAGCGCAAAATCCGAAGATGCGCGAGCAGTGAGCCCCATCCGCAAACACACCGTGTGATGCGGTGGGGCGAACGCCGCGACAGACCGACAAAGTCGGTCCCTGTAGGATTGCGCGTTTACTGTGAAAGTTGCACCAAAATCTTCCTTGATTTTCATATATTAATTCTTCTTTGTTTCCGTTTACAAAAATTTTATAAAGCCATATAATGAAAGCATGTGAGAACGATTCCACATTTTGTGTGCGGCCTATGTGTCAGAGCCTCCCGCCCGTGTCATTCTGCTTCCTGAGAACGTAGATTACGGCGGGATTCAGCCGAATTTTCTTTCCGGCTGGCTGCTTCGCCTCAGGTCTCGCGCATGCCACCAAGAAGGAGGGAAAGAAGAATGGCACTGGATTACAGAAAAGCAGCGCAAGGCGTTCTGGACAACATTGGCGGTGCATCCAACGTCGCATCCGCCGCTCATTGCGCAACCAGGTTGCGACTGGTCATCAAGGATAACAGCAAGGTCGACAAGGAGGCCGTTGAAAATGTAGACGGCGTGAAGGGGTGTTTTGAAGCATCCGGTCAGCTCCAGGTGATTTTCGGCACAGGAACCGTAAATAAGGTGTTCGATGAATTTATCAGCATCTCCGGCGTCGAAGCAGGTACAAAGGAAACCGCAAAGGAGGCGGCTGCGCAGAAACAGAATCCGTTCATGCGCGCGATCAAGACGCTCGGTGATGTCTTTGTTCCGATCATCCCCGCGATCGTCGCATCCGGACTTCTGAACGGTATTCTCGGAGGTCTTGCGAACGCGTTCCCGAACCTTGCCGGCAGTGATTACTACAACATGATCAACCTGTTCGCAGGTGCAGCCCTCTCCATGCTTCCGATTCTGATTGCTGTCAGCGCCGCGAAGAAATTCGGTGGGAATCCGTACCTTGCAGCAGTTATCGGCTTCATCATGATTCACCCGAATCTGATCAATGCCTGGAGCGTCGCTACAATGAACAGCGCCGATATCCCGGTGTGGAAGGTATTTGGCCTGACGATTCAGCAGACCGGTTATCAGGGCCATGTAATTCCTGTAATTATTGCCATTCTGTTCATGAGTACGCTTGAAAAATGGCTTCACAAGCATGTGCCCGAGATCATAGATCTCTTCGTAACACCGCTCGTTACCGTTCTGGTCACCGGCCTTCTGACCATGACCATTATCGGACCGATCTTCAAGGTTGTTGAGGACTGGATCCTTCTTGCGGCACAGACATTGATCGGCCTTCCCTTCGGAATCGGAGGTCTGCTGATCGGCTTCTTCTATGCGTTCACTGTCGTGGCAGGCTTCCATCATATGTACAATATGATCGAGGCACAGATGGTCAGCCAGGATCCCCCGGCCAATATCTGGATGCCCGTTGCCACAGCCGCGAATGTCGGACAGGGTGCTGCAGCCATGGCTGTTGCATTCAAGACCAAGAGCGAGAAGACAAAATCTCTTGCCCTTCCGGCTTCTCTCTCTGCGTTTCTCGGAATTACTGAGCCTGCGATCTTCGGTGTAAACATTCGTTATCGTACACCATTTATCGCCGGCTGCTTCGGCGGTGCCATCGGAGGCATGATCGCGTCTCTGTTCGGAATCAAGGCAACCGCCTACGGCATCACTGGCTTGTTCGGATTCCTGATCACCACAGATTTCTGGCTGCAGTACGCCATCGTTATGATCGCATCCTTTGCTGTAGCGTTCATTATATCCTTCATTCTGTATAAGGACCCGGAAACCGTTGCAAAGGCATCTCCTGACGCTGTAAATGCAGGCGATCCCCTTGAAAAGGACGTTCAGGAGGCGGTGGAAGCTCCGGTTAAGGAGACCGTTATTTTTGCTCCTGCGGAAGGTGAGGCCATTCCTTCCTCCGAGGTAGAGGATCCGACCTTTGCGTCTGAAGCTCTTGGAAATGGCATGGCGATCCGTCCATCTTCCGGCAAGATCTTTGCTCCCTTTGACGGAACCGTGGACATGGTATTTGACACGAAGCATGCGGTTGCCGTTTCCTCCGACAGCGGCGTGGAGGTTCTGATTCACGTCGGAATTGATACGGTGAACATGAAGGGAGATGGCTTCACCGCTCATGTGAATTCCGGAGATACCGTAAAGAGGGGAGATCTTCTTCTTGAATTTGACATAGACAAGATCAAGAAGGCCGGATATAAGACCACAATTCCTGTAATTGTCACAAACAGCGACGATTACAATGAAGTAAAATCACTGAAAACCGGTCCCGTAAAGCCTGGAGACGAGGTTCTTAAGGTATGCTGAGGGACAAGAACGGCTGGAGGCTTCAGTATCATCTGATGCCTCCCGACGGATGGCTGAATGATCCGAACGGCCTCTGTCAGTTTCAGGGTGTTTATCATATTTTCTTCCAGTATTCGCCGAATACTCCGGGACCGGATGGCAGATTTGCCAGAACATGGGGGCATTATGCCGGAAGAGATCTGCTGCACCTGAAATATACGGGAGTTCCGTTCTGGCCAGTGGATCCCATTGATCGTGACGGATGCTATTCCGGATCTGCCCTGACGGATGATGAACACATCCGTCTGTACTACACGGGCAATGTCAAGGAATCCGGAAATCATGATTATACATACAGCGGAAGACAGGCCAATGAGATTCTCGTGGAATCGGACGGGGAGAATTTCAGCGAAAAAACCTGCCTTCTGACGAATTCTGACTACCCGAAGAACTGCACCTGCCATGTACGCGATCCAAAGGTCTGGAAAAAAGAAAATGGCTTCTATATGATTCTCGGTGCCAGAGTCAAAGGCCCCGACCTTTCCGCAGATTCTGATTTCGGAGAGGTACTGTTTTATCAGAGTGAGGACGGCATTGATTGGAACTTTCTCAAGTCCCTTACCTCAGAGGAACGATTCGGTTATATGTGGGAATGCCCCGACTACTTCACGCTCAGCGGGAAGACGTTCCTGTCGCTTTGTCCGCAGGGTCTTCCCAAAGGGGAATACCGCTATCAGAACATCTACCAGGCCGGCTACTTTACGGTAGAGGGCTCCCTTGATGGTGTGCAGTATCTTCATGATTTCCGGGAATGGGATTACGGGTTTGATTTTTACGCTCCTCAGAGCTTTGTCGACGAACAGGGACGCCGTCTCTTTATCGGATGGGTAGGCATGCCGGATGCCCCGTATACCAACCCGACCGCAGAGCCAAAGGGAAAAGGATGGGAGAATTGTCTTACCGTTCCAAGAGAGCTCTCCCTTGAGAATGGAACCATCCGACAGAACCCCATAGCAGAGCTGAAGAATCTGCGATATGACGAGACGCCGGTGATGCCACACGGAAGTATGGTACTTCCCGACGGAGCCGGAGATTTTGAAATATCTCTCCTGGAAGGAACGGAAGATCTTGCATGGGATATTCATTTCGGAGACGGCGCAGTGCTGTCATACCGAGAGGATCTGCTGCGCCTCAATTTAACGGATTCTGTCGGATTCGGCCGCAGGGAACGCCGAGTTATTATTCCTGACATAGAATATATCCGCATCCTGGTGGATTCCTCTCTGCTGGAGATCTTTATCAACGACGGCGAGTATGTGATCACATCAAGATTCTATCCGAAATATACAGGAGACCGGCAAAATCTCACAGTATCTTTCAACTGCGAGCTTGCCGCAATCACCGGATGGAAAATGCACACAATGGAGACCAACCGGGATCTGATATGATCTGTCCGTATCGTTACTGTTCACCCATCACTAAAACGGCTAAAATTTTACAGTACCTTTGCCTGAGCATAACTGGCTGTAAAACCCTTGCCGTACATAGTTGGGGTGAACAGTAACTTCGGATCCCCGAATCCGATAAACTTTTTGCAAAACAGCTTAACGATCCATACATCTTAGGTTATAATAAAATAAACACTTCGAGAATGTTTATTCTTCAATTTAGGAGGTCCAGAAAACATGAAAAGCTTTAAATATGTCATCACAGATCCAGTAGGAATTCACGCAAGACCGGCAGGTGATCTTGTCGCAGCTGCCAAGAAGTACAGCTCCGATATCACGATCAAGGCTCATGGGAAGCAGGCAGGTGCGAAAAAGCTGATTCAGCTTATGGGGCTCGGGGTAAAGCAGGGCGATGAGATTGAAGTGGTTATTGAAGGCGCAGATGAAGAGACTGCCGCTTCCGGACTTGAAGCATTCCTTAAGAACAATCTTTAATTTTCCTCTAATAAGAGGTCTGCCCGCAAATTCATAAGCGTGTATAAAGGCTGCCGCAGAGCTTGATCAGGCTCCGGCAGCTTTTTTCAAAGGAAACACGTTCTGGCACGGAACCATTTGGAGCGCCGCAAAAATGCTCCTACCTGTAGAGATTTTCTTCCCCAAACGCATAGAAATGTGCAGGATGTATAACCGGGATATTTGTTTAAGAAAGGATATCAGGACATATGGAAAAATTTGAAGGAAAGGCCATATTCAAGGGCGTTGCGATCGGAAGAATTATGTTTTACGGCAAAAAAGAAAATATCGTAAAACGCTTTAAAATTGAAGATACCGCAGCTGAAATCCAGCGGTATGATAACGCGAGAAAGGAGTCTATTGAGCAGCTGAAAAAGCTTCACGACGATGCCGTTAAGAAAGTCGGAGAGGAAAATGCTGCTATTTTTGAAGTTCACGCGATGCTGCTGGAGGATGACGACTTCAACGACTCCGTACACAACATGATTGAGAATGAAGAAGTAAACGCAGAATACGCAACCGCCGTTACAGGCGAAAATTTCTCCAAAATGTTTGCGGAAATGGAGGATGAATACTTCAAGGCACGTTCTGCCGATATGAAGGACATTTCCGAACGCGTAATCTCTGTACTTTCCGGAAAGGATACAACCGCAACCTTTGATCAGCCCGTGATTATTGCAGCTGACGACCTCATGCCAAGCGAAACCGTACAGCTCGACAAGGAAAAAGTTCTCGCATTCGTGACCAAGTACGGTTCTGCGAATTCTCATACGGCAATCCTGGCAAGAACCATGAACATTCCCGCGCTCATTAATATTCCGGTCGATCCCTCCTGGGACGGAAAGATGGCGATCGTCGACGGGCACACCGGAACCTTCTATCTGGACCCCGATGAGGATACCATCCATGAGATGACCGCCAAACAGGATAAGGATCTTGAAGAACGGCGACTGCTCCAGGAGCTCAAGGGAAAGGAGAACGTATCCCTTGATGGAAAGAAAATCAATCTTTATGCCAATATCGGCGGTCTCAAGGATCTCGCCTCAGTTCTGGCAAATGATGGGGGAGGTGTCGGTCTGTTCCGGAGCGAATTTCTTTATATCGGACGTGACAGCATGCCTACGGAAGAGGAACAGTTCCAGGCCTACAAAGCAGTTGCACAGACACTGGCCGGTAAAAAGGTCATTATTCGGACGCTTGACATAGGCGCCGACAAGCAGGCCGACTATCTTCATCTCGACAAGGAAGATAATCCGGCGCTCGGATTCCGCGCCATCCGTATTTGCCTGACCCGTCCGGAGATTTTCAAGACACAGCTCCGCGCCATTTATCGTGCCAGCGCTTACGGGACCATCTCCGTCATGTATCCGATGATCACCTCCACGGAAGAGGTGGAAGAAATCAAAAAAATCTCAGCCGCTGTCCGCGCAGAGCTGTCAGCTGACGGAGTCCCCTTCGGCAATGTAGAGGAGGGCATCATGATTGAAACTCCTGCCGCAGCGATCATCTCCGACGAGCTTGCCAAAATGGTGGATTTCTTCAGTATTGGAACCAACGATCTTACACAGTATACCCTTGCCATGGATCGCCAGAATGACAAGCTTGACCGATTCTACAATCCGCATCATCCCGCGGTTCTTCGGTTAATTCAAACCGTTATAGAAAACGGCCATGCCGACGGCGCGTGGGTCGGAATCTGCGGAGAGCTCGGTGCAGACACCTCCCTGACCGAAACCTTCTTGCAAATGGGAGTCGACGAACTTTCGGTGTCGCCGTCCATGATACTTCCCGTACGAGAAGCGATCCGAAAAAGCTATGCCGGAAAGGATACAAAGTCCGGTTGTTTTTCATAAGAAGAACAGATATAATAAAAATATACAAAAGTCAATCACCTGTGCATCGTTATATCATGCATAATGATGATTTTTGTCGGTATTCTGCGGCAACGGTCCGGCTTACCTTAAATAACCGCATCACAGGATCCGGACTATTCCGCACACAAGGAGAGACTTCCGGAATATATACATTTTGCACGAGGAGGTTATTTCAAAGCGATGAAGAAAATATTATTTGCAGCATCTGAGTGTGTCCCATTTATTAAAACCGGAGGTCTTGCAGACGTTGTCGGCTCTCTTCCGAAATGCCTGAACAAGGAGTATTATGACTGCCGCGTGGTAATTCCCAAGTACACGAAGATCGCAGAAAAGTATTCCAGCCAGATGGAGTATGTAACCAATTTTTACATGGACCTCAACTGGAGACAGCAGTATGTAGGTATCTTCAAAATGGAATATGAGGGGATCACCTATTATTTTATCGATAACGAAGAGCATTTTTCAGGCGACCAGATCTATGGAGGCATGCCATGGGATCTGGAGAAATTTGCTTTTTTCTCCAAGGCAGTCCTGTCCATTCTTCCGATTATCGACTTCCGCCCGGATGTGATTCACTGCCATGACTGGCAGACCGGACTGATCCCTGTTTACCTTCATGAACGCTTCCAGGGCAATGAATTTTTCCACGGTATCAAGAGTGTGATGACGATTCATAACCTGAAATTCCAGGGCATCTGGGATACGGAAACCATGAAGAGCATTACAGGTCTTTCGGACTACTACTTCACACCCGACAAAATGGAATATAACAAGGACGGCAGTTACCTGAAAGGCGGTCTCGTCTATGCGGATGCCATCACCACCGTGAGCAAAACCTATGCCGAGGAGATCAAGACACCGTTTTACGGGGAAGGCCTCGACGGTCTGATGCGCGCCCGTGCGAATGATCTGCGTGGTATCGTCAACGGCATTGATTATGACGAATACAACCCGGAGACCGATTCCCTTATTGTTCAGAATTATAACGCTAAAAATTTCCGCAAGGAAAAACAGAAAAACAAGACCGCACTTCAGGAAGAGCTCGGGCTCGAACAGGATCCAAAGGTAATGATGATCGGCATCGTATCCCGTCTGACCGATCAGAAGGGTCTTGATCTGATTGCCTATATGATGGACGAGATTTGTCAGGATGCCATTCAGCTTGTCGTTCTCGGAACCGGTGATCCGAAATACGAAAATATGTTCCGCCATTTTGCGTGGAAGTACGATAAAAAAGTATCCGCGAATATCTATTATTCCAACGATCTCTCGCACAAGATATATGCAGCTTGCGACGCCTTCCTCATGCCTTCGCTCTTTGAGCCGTGCGGACTCAGCCAGTTGATGTCTCTCCGCTATGGAACGGTCCCGATTGTACGTGAAACAGGCGGCCTTAAGGATACCGTTGAGCCGTACAATGAATATGAAGGAACCGGGACCGGCTTCTCCTTTGCAAACTACAATGCCCATGAGATGCTCGGAACCATCCGTTACGCAGAGCGGATTTACTACGACAAGAGGAGAGAATGGAATAAAATCATCGACCGCGCGATGGCCGCTGATTTCTCATGGTACCGTTCCGCGCTGGAATATCAGGAGCTCTATGACTGGCTGATCGGTTACTAACTCGTCACCTTGAAGTTGCACACAGGCTCATGAATACTCATCGTACAGAAAATATTTCTTTCTTCTTCCACAAGCTCCGGATTGACGCCGGGGCTTATGGAAGATATAATGAAATCACATCTCAATTTATCTGATTTTTCTCGTGTTATCCCTACTGTCTTCGATTTTGTCGGCAAACATCCTCTATTCATCTGTATCTTTTTTCTCCACGGTTCGCGTCAGACTTTTCTCTTATTCCCCTTGCCTGAGGCACGTTACTGTTCACGCGCCATCTGAAACGGCTAAGATTTTACAGTACCTTTGCCTGAGCATTACTGGCTGTTAAAAGTTTTATCCGTAAATTCTTCAAAAAGTGGATAGCGAGGACTGTTTGACGAAGGCGCTCGCGCCTGAGGAGTTCCGCAGCTCAAAAAACAGGATAAAACTTTGTTACAGCCAGT
>OMUU01000092.1 GCA_900314295.1 uncultured Lachnospiraceae bacterium
CACCTCGCTGCCATCCTTCCGGCAGAGCTTCTGACCGAGCTTTGCCGCGCCGACCGGGCATACCTCCACGCATTTGCCGCAGGCCACACAGTTTTCCTTGTTTACGTGTGCGCGGTATGCGGAACGGGACATGTTCGGAGTATTGTAAAGCTGTGAGGTGCGGATCGCGTTGCACACGCCCGGCGCACAGTTGCAGAGACCTACGATCTTATCCTCGCCGTCGATATTTGTCGTCTGATGCACAAATCCGTGGCGCTCTGCTCTCTCGCATGCCTCAAGGGCCTCTTCCTTTGTAATGTAATGACCGCGCCCGGTATTCACGCACCATTCTGCAAGATCTCCCAGACCGATGCAGCATTCCTGTTCAATTGATCCGTCACCCTCGCCGCGGATTCGCTGCTGACGGCGGCAGGTACAGACGCCGATGGAGAGCTTGCCCTCGTATTTGTCGAGCCAGTGAGAGATATGCTCGAGCGGTACTGACGTAGAGGCGGATTCGATAGCCTTCTCCACGGGAATGACATGCATGCCGATTCCTGCGCCGCCCATGGGGACCATGGGTGTGATGCCCTCGAGCGGCATCTGCGTCATCAGATTAAAAAAAGTCGCGATATTCGGATGCTCTGCCATGAGCTTATCGTTCATGACCATGAATTCTGCGATGCCGGGGACAAAAATCGGCACATCATACCACAGCTCCTGCGCCGGGTTTTCGCGGTTTGTCTCGATGCAGCCGACCCACATCAGGTGGTTCAGCATCTCATCGATCTGCGTCTCTGTGAACGCGGGATTCATTTTTATTAGCCGTGCATGGCTGTAACTTGTTCTCGGCTTCTTAAAGCTGAGCATGAACTTTACTTCATCCTTGCTCATGACCTCATTGAGACACCAGACCTCCGGATCGTCCGGACGAATTGTATGCGTATATTTCGCCACATAACGGTCGGTGATCATTCCGGCCAGACGAATCAGCAGATTGAGCTTCTCCTTGTCCGGATAGACAAAATTCTCCGGAAGGCGATAGTCACGTTCATTCGTCATACGGTTCTTCTGTTCTTTCATAAATAAAATCCTCTCCTTTTCAGCCCCGGCTTATTCTCCCCGGGGGCATCCTTTTCATCCCGGCTCATTCTCCCGGGACATCGATTTCATCCCGGCTCGTTCTCTCGGGACATCCTTTCGCTTCCAGTCCTGTACAGCACCGCGCAGCCATTCCTCCCACGCTTTCATCCCTTCTCCTGTCTTTGCCGAGAGGGGAAAAATCCGGATTGACGGATGAAGCGCCTTTGCCCGGCGTACGCACGCGTCCATATCAAAGTCAAAATAGGGAAGGGCATCGATCTTCGAAATGACGAGCGCATCGCTGGTCCGGAACATCAGCGGATACTTCAGGGGCTTATCGTCACCTTCCGGCACGCTGAGAATCATAACATTTTTTCCGGCGCCGGTATCGAACTCCGCCGGGCAGATCAGATTTCCGACATTCTCCAGAAAAGCGAGGTCGATGTCGTCGCACCCCATCTCGAACAGACCCCTCGCGGTCATACCGGCGTCCATATGACACATACCGTCGGTGTGGACCTGAATTGCCTTTGCTCCAAGTCTGTCAATCTGCCGGGCATCGACATCAGAGTCAATATCTGCTTCCAGTACGGCAATTCTCAGGCTCGCCTCTTCTTTTTCGGGGCATCCTGAGCTGCTGCCGCCCTTCTTGTGAAGGTCGCGGATGGTCCGGGAAAGGAGCGTCGTCTTGCCGGATCCGGGACTGCTCATCAGATTGACCAGCAGGGTTCCTTTCCTCTTCATTTCTTCGCGAAGCGCGTCTGCGTCACGGTCATTTGACGCCGTTACGCTTTCGTGCAGTTCAATTACCTTCAACGCGCGTCCACCTCCGTTCTCAGCCAGTCGATCCATGCGTCGAAGCCTTCCCCGGTTCTGGCCGAGAGGGGAAGGATCGGCAGCCTGCCGGATGCTTGATTTGTCCTTGCTCGCTGTCTGTCAACGTTTGCGCGAAGTCTTTCAAAATCAAAAGCAAAGACCGGTGCCGTATCTGTTTTGGTCACCAGAAGCACGTCACTTACCTGAAACATCAGCGGATATTTCAGCGGCTTGTCGTCTCCCTCGGGGACACTGAGAAGCATAACCCGTTTATCCGCTCCGACATCGAATTCGGCAGGGCAGACAAGATTTCCGATATTTTCCAGAAACACAAGATCCAGGTCATCTACGCCCATCTCTTCGAGACCCTTTCGGGTCATTTCCGCGTCCATGTGACAGGAGCCGCCGGTGTGCAGCTGAATTACCTTCGCGCCGGCTTCCGCTACCGTCCGCGCATCCACGTCACTGTCCACATCCGCTTCCATCACACCGATGCGGTAGATATCCTTCAGTTCACGGATTGTCCGTGCAAGAAGTGTGGTCTTGCCTGCTCCCGGCGAAGCCATCAGGTTCACCAGAAATACACCCTTCTCCCGCATCCGGGATCGCACGGCATTTGCAACGCTGTCGTTATCCTCCAGGATGCGGTCCTTCACTTCAATTATCTTGAATTCGTCGTTTTGCATGCAATAGATGCCCTTTCCAAATAGTTGATATAAAAATTATAACATAGAACGTACTTTATTCATAATATATTTGTATAATATTAATGTATTTTCGGGAATACATCGAATCTTATTTACGCGAACAGTAAGCCGCAGCCGAATGCGAAGTATTCGTGTGCGGCGAGCGTCGCGATAGCGAGATAAAACTCGCGCA
>OMUU01000071.1 GCA_900314295.1 uncultured Lachnospiraceae bacterium
GGATAAAACTTTGTTACAGCCAGTTTGCGAATGGCAACAGGACTGTAAAATCCTTGCCGTACATAGTTGTGAGTGAACAGTAACCACTGCTCACGTAAAAAAAGCAGAAAAACGGTCTTCCCTGTTCCCCGGAAACATACCGTTCTTCTGCTTTATACCTTCTTTATTCCGTTCTGTCATCCGCCGCATTCGGCTGCACCTCCATCAGAATCCGAATGGTGCACGATAACCGGTTCTGCTGGCAATTTCTCCGTAGAACTCAAAAACCTCTTTCATATAGGCATGAAAACGATCCTTCAGAGATTTCTTCTCATTTCTTGCATTGTAAACTCTAGCGGTATTCTTTCTCATTGCAGTTCTGCTTGTTGCTGTATTTGTACTCATCATTATGTGAACTCCTTTCTTACGCTTCTCATCGATTTCTTTTCTTTTCGTTATCTGACATTTCCAGATACATCTTGATATGTCGCGATATATTTGTATATGTCTGCATCTGTCAGGATATTCCCGGATACATTGCTTCGGTTTCTGCTTTTCTATCGCAGCATTTTCTTCTTTTTTTGCGGTCCGCTTCTTTCCTGCTGCAATTGTAATGTAGCACCTTTTCTGCTATACTTCTCATCAGAAAAAGCAAAAAACCAATCAATTCTTGCTATCGTGTATAATCGTGTATGAAAAAGGAGGGGCTCTTATGATTCCCATATATGAAGAAAGCGCCGATCATCTGCAGATTGTAGAACAAAAATCCACACATATACCACCGCATCTCCACCAGTCCATTGAGATCATTCTCGTGTCGAAGGGAGGTCTCGTGGCCGGAACCGGCATCGATCTCTTTGATATGCACAAGGGGGATCTCTGCATAATTTTTCCCAACCTGATTCATCATTATCAGATTTTTTCTCCCGGCGAGAACCGGCATATTACCCTGCTTGCTTCACCCTCCTATTTTGGATCCTATGCCGAACTGCTCCGTACCTGCGAACCGGAAAATCCGGTCATCTCTGCGGAAAAGCTCCATCCAAATATAACCTATGCCCTGGACAATCTGCTGGAGATCAACCGGGGACTGGTCTACTCTTCCCCTCTTGACAGCCAAAAAAAGACACACAGAAAGTCACAGCACCTTGCTCCGAATACAAAATCACAGCTTTCTGACCCGAACACAGGATCGCACTCCTTTGCTCTAAAGACAAAAAAAAATTCTGTTATGCCTGCGGCGGCTGCGCCATCACAAACCTCTGTGAATACTCTGGCTCTGAATCACGCTTTTACCCAGATCATCCTTGCCAGATGTATGCCCCTGCTTACGCTCCGAGAGAGAGCTGACCTGAAGGATCACGACATCGTCTATCAGACAGCTGTCTATATTTCCGCCCACTACAAGGAGAACATCACCCTTTCCGGGATGGCTCAGGCACTGGGAATCAGTCAATTTTCCCTCTCCCGCGTTTTCTCCGGCGTCTTCCATCAGAATTTCAACCATTACCTCAATGACGTGCGGCTCGAGCACGCCGCAGCCATGCTGACCGACGGCGACGAATCGGTCACGGAAATCTATCTCGACTGCGGATTCCAGAGCCAGGCCACCTTTAACCGCGTCTTCCAGGCCAGATACCACATGACACCCCGGCAGTACCGTAGTCTCAAGGGCACCGCCGCCGAGTCCTGACCCGCCGGACGAACTGCAACGAGATAAAACGTGCTGCGCGAGTTTTATCTCGCTATCGCGACGCTCGCGTAAAAAAGGGCTGCCACACGATTTTGTGCGACAGTCCCTTTTTCTATTCGTCAAAAAAACTTTTACAAACGAGATAAAACGCGCTGCGCGAGTTTTATCTCGTTATCGCGACGCTCGCTGCTATTTTGTCCTCTTATTCCGCGCAGAACATCTCGTTATGGAGAAGCTTGTGCTCCTTCCCCTTCAGCATTCCGTCGTACAGCGCCAGGATGGTCGGGTTCTCGTTGCACTTGCGGATGACTGAGCTGTGGTCCGCCTTGTAGATGCCATCTCTTCTGGCCGCCTTAGTACGGTCTCCGGCAAGTCTCGGCTGTCCTCCTCCCATGATGCATCCGCGCCGGCAGGCCATGACCTCAATCAGATCATAGCTCTTCTCTCCGCTCTTTACCTGTTCCATCACCTTGCCGGCATCCGCCAGGCCGGATACGACACAGATATTCAGCTCTCTGTCCTTATAAGGAACGGAAAACTCACGGATGAACTCGTCCTCGCGCACACCACAGGCTGCAATCTTGTCCAGTGTCTCCTGGTCATGTCCCTCTGTCATTCTCCGGAGAACGGCCTCGGTTACACCGCCGGATACGCCGAAGATTACGCCTCCGCCGGAACCGAGTCCGAACGGGATGTCGGACGCCTCCGGCTCCAGGTCCGCAAAATCAATGCCCGAGGTGCGGATCATATCGATCAGCTCCGTCGTCGTCAGAACATAATCGGTATCCGGCCCGCCTTCGGTGAAGCTGTTCGGTCTCTTCGCTTCCATCTTCTTCGCCGTGCAGGGCATGATGGAAACCATAACCGTTCTTCTGCCGTCGGGGTTGTTCGCCGGATCCCGGTAATATTCCTTCGTGACCGCGGAGAGCATTCCCTGCGGCGAACGGCACGTCGAAACGTTCGGCGTAAGCTCCGGGAACTGATCCCCGACATACTTCACCCACGCCGGGCAGCAGCTGGTCAGAAGCGGAAGCGCTCCTCCATGCTCCACCCGGTCCACAAACTCCGCAGCCTCCTCCATAATCGTGAGATCCGCTCCGAAGGTGGTATCATATACCTCGTCAAATCCGATCCGCCGCAGCACATTGGCAATCTTGCCCATCACGCTTTTGCCCTTCGGAAGTCCGAAGGCGGCTCCAACTGCTACCCGGACCGCCGGAGCGACCTGCGCGATCACGCGCACGTTCGGATCTCCCAGAAGATTCCAGACCTCTGTGCGGTTATGATGGATACTGATTGCTCCTGTCGGACAGAAAACACGGCACTGACCGCAGTTGACACAATCCGTATCGCCGATTTTTTTGTCAAAAGCCGGCATAACCATAGCCTCCGCTCCGCGGTTGGCAAAATTGATTGCCTCGATCCCCTGGATCTCGCTGCAGACGCGGACACAGTTTCCGCAGAGGATACACTTGTTCGGATCCCGCACGATCGAAGGAGAGCTGAAATCCAGCGGCATCTGTTCCTTGTAGTTCTGGAAACGCACACGCATGATGCCAAACCGCTTTGCCAGCGTCTGCAGGTTGCAGTCTCCGCTCTTCTCACAGGTCAGGCAGTCCCGGCAGTGCGCCGCCAGAAGCAGCTCGATAATCAGCTTGCGGTATTTACGAAGCTTTTCTGTATTTGTATAGATCACCATCCCGTCGCGGGGTTCCTCTGAGCAGGAGGCAAACATCCTGCCTCTCTCGTCCTCAACCATGCACAGTCTGCAGGCGCCGAAGGTAGACAGCTCCGAGTGATAGCAGAGGGTGGGAATGTCGATTCCCGCTTTCCGGATGATTGTAAGAAGGTTTTTCTCGTCGGTAAATTCTGTTTTTCTACCGTCAATCGTAATTACTCCCATGTCATCCCTCCTAAGCCTCAATGTAAATAGCATCAAATGCACAGTTGTCCTTGCAGGTCGAGCACTTGATACAGAGATCATTGTCGATGTGGTAGCATTCCTTGCGGACGCCGGTGATGGCTCCAACCGGACAGTTCTTCGCGCACTTTCCGCAGCCGCGGCAGAACTCCGGATTGATCACAAACTTGCGCATCGCGGTGCAGACCTTCGCCCGGCACTTCTTGTCCACAATATGCTCAATATATTCGTCACGGAAGGTATTCAGAGTACTCAGAACCGGCAGAGGCGCACTCTTGCCGAGTCCGCACAGCGACATGTTCTTGACCATGGTCGCCAGCTCCTCCAGGCGGTCCAGATCCTCCATCTCGCCCTTGCCGCCCACAATCTTTTCCAGAATCTCCAGCATGCGCTTCGTACCCTCACGGCAGGGAACGCATTTACCGCAGGACTCTCTCTGCGTGAAGCTCATGAAGAATCTCGCGACCTCCACCATACAGGTATTGTCGTCCATGACAACCAGACCGCCGGAACCGACGATGGCGCCGTATTTCTTCACGGTTTCAAAATCAAGCGGCACGTCGAGATGGTCCTTCGTCAGACATCCGCCGGATGGACCGCCGATCTGAACCGCCTTGAAGGTTCCGCCGTCCTTGAGGCCTCCGCCGATATCAAAAATAATCTCCCGCAGGGTCGTTCCCATCGGAACCTCGATCAGTCCCGTGTTCTGAATCGAACCCGTCAGAGAGAAGGTCTTCGTGCCCGGAGAGCTCTCGGTACCGATGCTGCGGTACCAGTCCGCGCCCTTCAGGATGATCTTCGGCACGTTGGCATAGGTCTCGACATTATTCAGGACCGTCGGCTTTGCCCACAGGCCCTTCTCAACCGTACGCGGCGGCTTCACACGCGGCATGCCGCGATTGCCCTCAATTGATGCCGTCAGAGCCGAGCCCTCGCCGCAGACGAATGCGCCCGCGCCGCGGTTGATATGCATGTGGAAGTTGAAGTCTGTTCCGAGAATGTGATCACCCAGAAGGCCCTTGTCCTCCAGCTCCGCTATAGCATGGCGAAGCCGCGCCACCGACATCGGGTACTCGGCACGCACATAGATATATCCGTTCTCACTGCTCACCGCATAGCCGGCGATCATCATACCTTCGATCAGCTTATAGGGATCGCCCTCCATGACCGAGCCGTCCATGAACGCTCCCGGATCCCCTTCATCGCCGTTGCAGACTACATAGCGCTCCTTCTCCTTCTGGCGCGCCACCTGCTTCCACTTCCGTCCGGTGGGGAATCCGCCGCCGCCTCGTCCCCTCAGTCCCGAGCGGTCTACCTCATCGACGATTTCCTCCGGCTTCATCTCGAACAGGGCCTTCTGAAACGCCTGGAATCCGCCGGAAGCCAGGTACTCATCCAGAGACTCAGAATCATACTTTCCGCAGTTCTCCAGAACCACTCTGGTCTGCTTCGCGATAAACGGAATCTCATCCGGAGACACATAGGTCACGCCCTTCTGCTTGTACAGCAGGCTTTCAATCGTGTCGTCTCCCAGAACCGTCCGATCAAAAATATCCTGACAGTCAGACGGATGAACCTTTGTATACTGTACGACCCGGTCGCCCTTCTGAATCCGTACAAGGGGTCCCAGCTCACAGACGCCCTGACACCCGGTCTTCTTGATCCCGAGGTGCGCGTCCGATCCGTGCGCGCCGAATTCCACCGTCACGCCCGGCGTATCGCCCGCGATCCGCATAAACTCTTCATAAACCTTCTCTGAGCCCGACGCTATGCATCCGGTACCGGAACATACGAGAATACGGCAGTCGTAGGACGCCATCTCCTCATTGGCAAGCTCTGTTCTCTTCCTCAGATCCTCTCTTGTCTCAATCATTCCGGTCACCTCGCAGTTCATGAATCAGATCCAGTGCAGATTCCGGTGTCATCTTCGGATGAACCTCCTCGTTTACCATGACCGTCGGCGCAAGTCCGCATGCGCCAAGACATGATACCGTCTCCACTGTAAAGAGCATGTCATCCGTTGTGTGCTTTTTCGCGCTCAGTCCGAGCTCCTTCTGGAACGCCTCCAGAATCGGTGCGGATTTTCTGACATGGCAAGCTGTGCCGTCACAGACCTTGATCACGTACTTTCCCTTCTCCTCAAAGGAAAAATTCTCGTAAAATGTCGCTACGCTGTAAGCCTTGGATTCGCTGATGCCGATCTCCTTCGCCACGTAGGTGAGCAGTTCCCCGGGCAGATATCGATATTCCGCCTGAATATCCTGCATGATCGGAATCAGTGACGATGGCTTCTTCCCATAGCTGGCGATGATCTCATCCGCCTTCTTGTAGTAGCATTCGTCTAGCATACCATCCCTCCTTATCCATGCGGCTCTCCGTGAGCCACTGTTTTTTGGCCTTGATTCGATTATATCTCAGTTATCTCAAAATATAAACAATTCAGCCGTATATTTTTCAATTATTTTGTGGTATCTGATGAGGATGTGTGCTTCTTTCAGAATTTTACATTGTCATATTATCCAAATCACGAGACCAGACAAGGCAAGTACATGTTCGTCCTGTTGAATTTCATAATTGAGGTGTGCTGGAAATCAGATATATTTTCGAAGATCCGGAAAAAACAGATGCGCCCCGGCGAACGCATAAGGAACACAGAAATGCATTGATACAGGAATCCATGCAGAAATGTATGGATACCGGAATACGTGCATACAGAAATGCATAGATACCGGCAGGTATTTGCGTGAGGCTCTGCAGAATGCAGCGAGACCGCCCGGGAATCTCCCGGACGGTCTCGCCCATGTCAGTCAACAGACAGATCATAAATTGTGACACATACTGTATAAGCTACGGATTGCCTCATTCAGCTGTCTTTGTTGCGTACATGAAGTACTTGTTGCCGGTCTTGGTCATGTATACGCCGGAAACATTGGACTTCATCATCCAGATGTCGTTGTAGAAGTACAGCGGGATTACCGCATTGGTATCCATCAGCATCTTCTCGGCCTGGATAAGGTCATCGGTACGCTTTGCGGTGTCAACCTCTGTGCGGGCTTCCTCAAGAAGCTTGTCGTAGTCCGCCCAGTTCTGCGGTGCTGCAGCGGTCGGGTTCTTGCCGAACTGCATATCGTCATTTCCGCTGTCACTCTGGAATACCTCAAGCATGTTGGACGGATCATCATAGTCTGCAACCCATCCGCCGCGGCACATCGTGTAGTTTCCGTTCTGACGGTCAGAGATGAAGACCTTCCAGTCTTCGGTCTTGATGTTTACTTCGATTCCGAGCTTGCTCAGATCATCCTGAATCAGCTGAGCAGCCTTCTCATTGGAAGATCCGGAGTTTGTCAGGTACTCGATGGAGATCGGGGTAGACGGCTTGTAGGTTCCGTCGCCGTTGTCGGTGAAGGTGTAGCCGGTCGCGCTCTCCAGAAGCTTTACAGCCTCCTCAAGATTGTCAGCACCTGTGGTTGCTGCATCGTAATACGTCTGAGACCAGGTGCCGCCGTTTCCGTCGGACATAGCGGACGGAACATAAGAACCAGCCGGCTCCTGTCCGGTCTGTCCTACCGTATCTGCCATGTACTGACGATCGATAACCAGGGAGCATGCCTTGCGGAAGTCGCTTGCCTGCTGCTCGGTCATTCCGTCAAAGAGCGGAGCGTTTACATTGAATCCGGTGTATACAGTTCCAAGCATATCTGCGATATAGAAGTCAGAGAAGTTCTTCACATTCGGAATCTCATCGGTGGAAATGCTGTCGATGAAGTCAAGGTCTCCGCTGTTGTAAGCCGCGAAGGTAGCGGTGTCATCTGCGGAAAGCATGAAGTTCAGCTTCTCGATGGTTACGTTGTCCGCATCATAGAAGTTCGGGTTCTTGGTGTACTCCATGGACGCGTCATGGTTCCAGGCGGTGCAGGTGTATGCGCCGTTGGATACAAAACCAGCCTCAGCCGCCCAGTTGCCCGGGTTGCTTCCGTCCGGATCTGCCTTCTCAACCGCTGCCTGCGGAACCGGATCAAATACCGGGAACGCAAGAAGCTGATCGAAGTATGCACACGGATTGTTCAGGGTGATCGTCAGTGTGTAGTCGTCTGTCGCCTCTACCTTCAGGGTGCCGTCGTCATTTTTTGCGATGATATCGAAGAGGTATCCGTAATCCGCAGCGGTATCCGGATTGGCAGCACGGTTCCAGCTGTATACAAAATCCTTTGCTGTCAGATCGGTTCCGTCGGACCATTTGGTCTTTTTCAGCTTGACGGTCCACTGGGTTCCATCATCGGAGATCTCCGGATCGCCGTCTGCGATCGCCGGTGTGAGCTTGTCATCCTTGTCATAGGTGTACAGACCTACGAAGGAGTTGACAGCCAGGCACGCACCGTCAACGGTGTTGTTCAGTGCCGGATCCAGATGCTGCGGCTCAGACGCAAGGTTGATGTACAGGGTAGATGCGTCGTTGTTCAGCTTCGCCGTAGACGGAGTCTTGTCTCCTGTCTTTCCGGCTGCCGCTTCGCTTCCTGTGCTTGCAGCTGTGGTTGCATTCGAACCGGAAACAGCATTGCCTCCCTGCTGGAGAGAACCTGCGTTTCCACATGCGCCGAGGCCGACTGCCATAGCAGATGCCAGCGCTAATGCGACTAACTTCTTTTTCATATTGCTTCCTCCTATTTCTGCTATCTGTTCTCCAGATAGATATTTATGTCAAACTCCCAAACGGGAGGTATGACCGAAAAACTTCTATGCGGAATATACGCAGCTTTGTGCCACAAACTATATAAGTCGCTGCGTCACCTCGCTACTTTGCAGCTTCCGTTCCGCTTAACAAAGCCATACCAGACACATGGATGCGTCCGGGCAAATCATGGTTACCGGTTCCAGCATGCGCACCTGTGACCGTTTCCTCTGTCTGTCAGAGGCGGTCTTTCCTGCGTGCACTTCTCCGTCGCATATTTGCAGCGGGTCCGGAACGGACAGCCGGTCGGCATATGCAGCGGGCTTGGTACATCGCCTTCCAGAATAATCCGGTGACTGTGTCTGGCAGTTTCCGGATCCGGAATCGGAATAGCGGAAAGCAGGGACAGGGTGTACGGATGAATCGGATGATTCATCAGCTCGTCCGCATCCGCGATCTCCATCATGTGTCCCAGATACATAACCGCGATGCGGTCCGAAATGTGCTGTACCACCAGAAGATCATGAGCAATGAAGAGATAGGCGATGCCCAGCTGATCCTGCAGATCCTCAAACATGTTCAGAACCTGCGCCTGAATGGATACGTCCAGAGCCGATACCGCCTCATCGCAGACGATGAACGACGGATTCACGGCAAGCGCCCGGGCAATACCGATTCGCTGTCTCTGTCCGCCGGAAAACTCATGCGCATAGCGCATCGCATGCTCGGCGTTCAAGCCAACAGTCTCCAGAAGCTTCAGGATCTTTTCCCTGCGCTCCGCCCTGGTCTTATACAAATGATGGGTGTCCAGCGGCTCTCCGACGATGTCCTCAACGGTCATCCGGGGATCCAGCGACGAATACGGGTCCTGGAATACCATCTGCATCTTCTTCCGGTAGGGAAGCATGTTGACCTCAACGCGCTTTCCCTTCTTCGGCCTGCCGTTCGCATCGAGGACCGGATTTCCTTCCTCGTCGTACACATCGCCGCTGTCAAAAAGCACCTTGTCCTCGAACGTGATCCGTCCCGCCGTCGGCTCATACAGCCGCAGAAGCGTACGGCCGACCGTCGTCTTGCCGCATCCGGATTCTCCCACGAGACCCAGCGTCTCGCCCGGCATGATCTCAAAGCTGATATCATCGACCGCCTTCAGCGGAATCTTATGAAAGCCCTGCGATACCGGAAAATACTGCTTCAGATGCTCTACCTTAAGGAGCGGCTTTTTTTCCATGTCACTCATGCCTTTACCTCCCCATTCTCATACAGGTCCTTCACATTCATCCAGCAGCTTGCCCGATGCTCCGGTCCTACCTGATACTCGTCCGGAACCTTTTCCAGACAGATCTTCATCGCATTTTCACACCGCGGGCAGAAAGCGCAGCCCTTCGGCATGTTGAGAAGGTTGATCGGCGTTCCTCCGATCGGAACCAGCCGTTCATTCATGTTCTCAGTCGTCGGAATCGAACGCAGCAGACCCTTTGTATACTCATGCGCCGGATGGTAAAAAATAGCATCCGCGGTGCCGCGCTCGCACACACGCCCGCCGTACATAACAATGATCTCGTCACACATGGACGCAATGACGCCCAGGTCATGTGTAACCATGATGATCGCCATACCCATCTTCTTCTGCAGGTCCTGCATCAGCTCCAGGATCTGCGCCTGAATGGTAACGTCCAGCGCGGTCGTCGGCTCATCCGCAATCAGGATATCCGGCTCACAGCAGAGCGCCATGGCAATCATGACACGCTGGCGCATGCCTCCCGAAAGCTCATAGGGATACTGCTTCATACGGCTCTCCGGCTCATTTACACCGACGAGCGTCAGCATCTCGACCGCCCTCTTCCAGGCCTCATCCTTATTCTTGTCCGTGTGAAGAAGAATTGCCTCCTTCAGCTGATAGCCGATCGTGAAGACCGGATTCAGAGAAGTCATCGGGTCCTGGAAGATAATCGATACCTTCTCGCCGCGGTACTTCGAAAGCTTCTTCTCATCCCACTTCGTGATATCCTCGCCCTTGTAGCGGATCTCTCCATCCACGACCCTTCCGGTCTCCGCGAGGATCTGCATGATCGAATATGCCGTTACCGATTTTCCGGAGCCCGATTCTCCCACGATTCCAAGGGTCTTGCCCTTCTCCAGGTTGAATGTCACTCCGTTGACCGCTTTTACTTCACCGGCATCCGTGAAGAAGCTGGTATGGAGGTTATCCACCTCCAGTAATAAATTATTTTCTTCAGACATGATTTCCTCTCTGTCCTTTCTGATTCGTCCATTCCCGTTTCTCCGGGAAAAATAATACCGGTATTTTTTAGACGGACCTGTCCGTATATCGAATACTTTTTGGGGACCCGACCTGTCAGTTCAGCTTCGAGTCAAACGCGTCCCGGAGTCCGTCGCCGATCAGATTCAGCGCAAGCACGATGACAACAATAACCAGCGCGGGAACCAGCAGACGGTACGGTGCGGAAGTGATCGTGGCCCGGGCGTCATTCGCCAGTGATCCGAGTGAGGTCATCGGAAGATTGACACCAAGTCCAAGGAAGGAGAGGTAGCTTTCGGTGAAAATAGCACTCGGCACCTGAAGCGCCGTTGTGATGATGATGATAGAAAGTACATTCGGCACGATATGCGTTCTCATGATCTTGCCGTTCGGCGTTCCGATTGCCTTCGCCGCCAGAATGTACTCATTGTTCTTAATCGAAAGGATTTGTCCTCTGACAAGCCGCGCCATGCCGACCCAGTACAGAAGGGCAAACACAATGAACATGGCGAGCATGTTGCCGCCGAGCTTCGCGAGCACCGTTCCCTTGATCAGAGGCGTCAGCCGCGCGTTCAGCACAACAGACAGCAGAATGATGATCAGCATGTCCGGCAGAGAGTAGATAATATCAACGATACGCATCATGATCAGGTCTACCTTGCCCCCGAAATATCCGGAAATCGTTCCGTAGATGACACCGATGATCAGGACCATAACCGCCGATACGACACCGACAGACAGGCTTACTCTGGTACCATATACGACACGGATGAAATAGTCACGTCCCAGGGAATCGGTTCCGAGGATGTGCGGAAAAAGCTTGACGCCGGTCTCCTGCATATACTGCAGCTCCCGCTGCGAATAATACATCGGAGGCAGATTGACCGCCGTTCCGTCGCGGTGGCCATTCACGGTGATCATGTCGCTGTAGCTGTACGGCACGATCATCGGGATCACAATGATCGCTACAATCAGAAGGATCAGAACGATGATCGAGGCCATCGCCATGTGGTTCTTGCGAAGGCGGCGGAATCCGTCCTTCAGGAAGCTGGACGACTCGCCCATTACCTCCTGCTGTTTCTTCTCCTCATCCGTGGCCTTTTCAAAATTTTTCTTATTAAATTTGCTCAGATCAATCTGCGAAGATAATATCTGTCGTTTCTTATATATATTCTCTGTTTCACTCATTTCAAAGCTCCTTCTTGGCGATCATTCAAAGGTGATTCTCGGATCGATCAGCTTATACACAATATCGGTAATCAGGTTGGCGACGATCATCAGAACCGCGAGGAAAATCGTCGTCGCCATGATCACGGAATAGTTCCGGTCGGTGATTGCCTTTACGAAATAGGTGCCGAGTCCCGGGACGGTGAAGATCGTCTCCACGACCATCGATCCTGTAATGATGTAAGCGATCTGCGGACCGAGATATGTCACGACCGGAATCAGTCCGTTCTTCAGCGCATGTACGAAGATAATCTTCGAACGGCTGACACCCTTCGCACGAGCCGTGCGGATGTAGTCCTGACTCAGCGCGTCAAGCATGGAGGTCTTCGTCAGACGCGTGATATAAGCCGTCGGATAGACCGCCAGTGAGATAACAGGAAGCACCAGACTCGGATTCGAGCTGAACACCGGAAAAATCGCGAGCTGTACGCAGAACACCAGAAGCAGCAGGGTCGCCAGAATAAAGGAAGGCATCGCTGTACCCAGCGTTGTGAAAAAGATGATGATACGATCCGGGATCTTATTCCGGTTCAGCGCAGCAATGGAACCGAGAATCACGCCGAATACAACGGCAATGATCATGGCGATTCCGCCGAGCTTTGCGGAAACCGCGAACTTGGAGAACAGATCCGGTCCGATCTCTCTTCCGTTCTTCATGTCGATTCCCCAGTCTCCGTGCAGAAGGTTTCTCATATAAAGCAGATACTGCTCTCCCAGAGGCTTGTCCAGATTATAACGCTTCGTCAGCGCGTCCATAACCGCCTGGCTCGGCGCCTTCTCCGCCGTGAATGGCCCTCCCGGGATCAGGTTCATAACAAAGAATGTGATGAGTGTAACGATGATGATCGACGCAATCGCCAGCACCACACGTTTTACCATGTACTTAGCCACTTTTTCCTCCTCTTTTCTAAGCAGAGACTGCCTCGGAGCTGTGTAACTTCAATGCCTCTTCCGAATTAACGCTTTACAATAATAAAGCAAAAAAAAGGCGTACAGATCGAGATCTGCACAGCTTGTACATCATGTCTGCTTATTTTATTCTACAATTATTCGAATGATACTAACTACTATATAAAAAACAGGACAATTCGTCAACCGTAATATTACCTGTGTCTTAACTTTTTTTTAAAAAATCTTAAGAGGCAGCCCCTCTGCCCGCCGTATTTCCGGCATTCAGAGGGAGCTGCCTCCATGTTACTTAACTATTCTTATCTTACTGTTTATGGGATCCTTTTTCGATATTTTTGTATCTTTTAGTGGATCTATTATTAGATTGCATTTGTGTTATTTTTTGTCGCTTGCTGTGCTCTTTACTGCTCGTTCTCCTTCTTTCTTTTGCGAACAAGTGCGCCGATTCCTGCTGCGGCTCCGATCGCGATGAGCACGTTGACTCCGATCATTCCCGCATCCCCGGTTCGAACCGCTCCGGTGTGAACAAGCCTTGTTCTCGACTCCTGAATTGCGTCCGGATTCTTCCGGATCGTGTTCCCGGTATGAACCGGTCTGGTCGACGGCAGTTCCGTCGGCGGTGCAGTTACCATCGGTGTCGGTGTTACCGTTGCCTGTGGAGTAATTACCGGTTTCTGAGGCTCTGTCGGCTCCGCAGGTTTCGTCGGCTCTACAGGTTCAGGCTCCGTCGGCAGCGGTGTCGGTGTGACGGTCGTCTCCGGTTTCGTCGGCTGTGTCGGTTCCGGATTCTCCGGCTCCTTTTCCTCTGCGTCGGTTGTCACGGTTGCAGTTCCGGGATCCGGAGTCTTAAGTCCATCCGCCTTTCCTGCCACCACATTCGTCACGCTTCCTCTTTCCGCGTCTGCTTCCGTCACTTTATAGGATGTCGTATAGGTCAGCGTTTCTCCTGCGTTCAGGCTGTCCGCCGTCCATGTCGCGTTGGTCAGATCATCTGTAATCACAAGTTTCTTCAGAGTAACGGTTCCGTCGTTTGTCACGGCAATCAGGTAAGTTACCGTTTCTCCCGCCACATACTTGCTGCCGTTCTTTGGGCTGCTCGTAACCACCTTGCTGATTGACATGTGTGCGAATTCGTCTACGGTGTCGGTTGCCTCCCGTGTCTTATCCGGATCCTCCGGTTTATCGCCCGGCTCATCCGGATTGCCATTCGGATTTCTGAATACTGCCTGCACGGTGTTCTCATACTTTCCAACCTTGACATCTCTCGCTGTCACCACATAGGTTGCTTTCGCCGTTCTGCTTTCTCCGGAGGCTACATTCTCGAAGGTAACGGTTGGTACGCCGCCCTCGAAGGTAACGCCATCCTGCTCCCGCAGGGTAATGTTTCTCGCACCATCATAAATGTTGGTTACCGTAATGTTAAATTCAACCGAATCTCCAACCTGATAGATCTTGCCTTCGTGTGTCTTTGTAACCACATTTTCCGGTGCTACCTCATCGTCAGTTACTTTCAGAATTCCATATTTGACACTTATCTTATAGTTCTTATAGTTCTCATCTACCTTATGACCCTCCGACTCGGAAGCTGCCGCTTTCAGAACCGGTGCCATAAGAGCTCTTGCCATCTTCGGAACTCTCGTCTGCGGCTTTTCGCTGATGGTGAAGGTAAAGAAGTTCTCACTCGATCCGACATACGTCTGACTTCCGGTGAACTCGAAAGTAATCTGATCCTTCTCGGCGATTCCGAGATCCAGCTTGTCAGAATCTGCTATTCCAAGTGCCACTTTCCCATTTTCTTCCAGTATCGGCACGAGAATGATAGGACTCCCGTCCTCAAGTATAAGTGTATGGTTCGTTAATGGTGTATTATCAAAGACCTTCCAACCACTGCCACTCCTCAGTGTTATTTGTTTCGGAGTTACTTTCAACGTCACAGTTGCCTCTGCCGTCTCGTAGTTCGTATTCTCGGCTTTGACACTGACTGTCTTCTCGCCAACATCCTTGATGCTTGGAGCTTCCGTCGTCCACTCGCC
>OMUU01000029.1 GCA_900314295.1 uncultured Lachnospiraceae bacterium
ATAAAACTTTTAACAGCCAGTAATGCTCAGGCAAAGGTACTGTAAAATCTTAGCTGTTTTAGTCGCGCGTGAACAGTAACAATCCGGAAAAAATAGGATAAAAATTGAAATTATGGTGTTGACATATACCCCATTAGGGTATATTATCGTTGCAGAAGCAAGGGATACCCGGAAGGGGTATTGAGAGGAGATGGCTTGAGAAATGAATGAGATGCAGAACGAGTATACGAAAGATACCTGTGAACAGCTTCAGGACCCGGTTCTGGAGGGCGAGAAGGAATGCGGATGCAGCTCCGGCAGACATAAGTTGAGGACGCCGGAGGAGCAGAAGGCGCTGCTGACCCGCTTGAAGCGGGTAGAAGGACAGATCCGCGGCATTGAGAAAATGGTAGAGAATAACGCGTATTGTCCGGACATTCTAATACAGGTCTCTGCGGCTACCAGCGCTCTGAATAGCTTCAATAAGGTGTTGCTCGGATGTCATATCCGGGGCTGCGTGGTAGATGACATCCGGGAAGGAAAGGATGAGACCATCGACGAGCTGTGCAATGTCCTGCAGAAGCTGATGAAGTGAAGCAAAAGGATTATCGATTATCTTTTGAGTACCCGATGCACAGTACAGTGACGCGTTAACAGTTAATCATTTACACAAAGAAAGAAGGTCAAAGTCACAATGGATCAATATATTGTAACAGGCATGACATGTGCTTCATGCCAGGCCCATGTCGAGAAAGCCGTGGCAAAGGTACCGGGCGTGAAATCCGTATCGGTTTCACTCTTAACCAATTCCATGGCGGTGGATGGAACGGCAGGTGCCGCCGAGATCATCAAGGCGGTGGAAGATGCCGGATACGGAGCGGAACCGAAGAGTGCCGCAGTGCAGAAGCAGAGCAGCAGCGCAAAGCTGACGGCGGCGGAGGATGCCCTGAAGGACAGGGAGACGCCGAAGCTTGTGCGGCGGCTGGTCCTCTCGGTGGGCTTCCTGGCAGTCCTGATGTACATCACGATGGGCCACAACATGTGGGGCTGGCCGGTGCCGGCGTTCCTTTCTCACAACCACATCGGTCTTGCAATTCTGCAGATGCTTCTGGCGATCGTAGTCATGATCATCAACCGGGCATTTTTTATCTCGGGTTTTAAGTCTCTGTTCCACGGGGCACCGAACATGGATACGCTTGTGGCGCTTGGCTCCGGTGTTTCTTTCGGATGGTCGCTGTACATTCTGTTCCGGATGACGTGGCTTTTGACGAATGGAACCTCGAACATGGACCTGATGCCGCTGTACCACGGGCAGCTCTATTTTGAATCGGCGGCAATGATTCCCGCACTGATCACTGTGGGAAAGACATTGGAGTCTCTTTCCAAGGGACGCACGACGGACGCATTGAAGAATCTGATGAAGATGGCGCCGAAAACTGCCGTTGTGGAGAGAGCGGGGCAGCAGGTGGAAGTCGGCATTGACGAGGTGCAGACCGGCGATATCTTTGTCGTAAAACCGGGGGAGTCCATCCCGGTTGACGGTGTGATCATCGAGGGTACAACGGCTGTGGATGAATCCGCCCTCACCGGTGAATCCATTCCCGTGGATAAGGGTGTGGAAGATTCCGTAAGCGCCGCAACCATCAACCAGTCCGGATTTATCCGGGCAAGAGCGACAAGAGTCGGTGAGGATACGACTTTCTCACAGATTATTCAGATGGTCAGCGACGCGGCATCTACAAAGGCGCCGATCGCAAGGATTGCGGACAAGGTTTCCGGAATTTTTGTACCGGCCGTAATTCTGATCGCTGCTGCTGTGATGGTCGTATGGCTGCTTCTGGGACAAAACCTGGCGTATGCGCTGGAGAGAGCCATCAGTGTTCTGGTAATCTCCTGCCCGTGCGCGCTCGGCCTGGCAACGCCGGTGGCGATCATGGTCGGAAACGGAATGGGAGCCAGAAACGGAGTGCTGTTCAAGACATCGGAGGCTTTGGAGAATGCCGGAAAGGTGCAGATCATTGCGCTGGACAAAACCGGTACCATCACAGCCGGAAAGCCCGAGGTGACCGATCTGATCCCGGCGGACGGAGTGAGCGAGAAGGAGCTTCTGACGCTTGCGTATTCACTGGAGCAGAAGAGTGAGCATCCTCTGGCAAGAGCAATCGTGGAAAAGGGTGAGACGGACGGCTTGAAAGCCGAGGAGGTAACGGATTTCTCTGCCCTGACAGGAAACGGCCTCACCGGACGGTTAAACGGGCAGACGCTTTATGGCGGATCCGGCGGATTTATCGCCTCTCTGACGGAGATCCCGGAAGACCTTAAGAGAAAGGCGGATGCACTTGCCGGGCAGGGAAAGACACCGCTGTATTTCGAGCGGGAAGGAAGGCTTCTGGGAATTATCGCGGTGGCGGATGTCATCAAGCCGGATTCTGCACAGGCGGTGAAGGAGCTTCAGAACATGGGCATCGAGGTCGTGATGCTGACCGGCGACAATGCCGCGACCGCAAAGGCGATCGGCGAGCAGGCGGGTGTGGACCGTGTGATTGCGGGAGTTCTTCCGGACGGGAAGGAGGCAGTCATCCGCGAGCTTCAGCAACGGGGCAAGGTAGCGATGGTCGGCGATGGCATCAATGATGCTCCGGCTCTTACGAGGGCAGATACCGGCATTGCGATCGGAGCAGGAACGGACGTCGCAATTGATTCGGCGGACATTGTGCTGATGAATTCCAGATTGACGGATGTGTCTGCAGCAGTCCGGCTGAGCCGGGCAACGCTCCGCAACATCCATGAAAACCTGTTCTGGGCATTTGCCTACAATGCGCTGCTCATTCCCATGGCCGCCGGTCTCTATCCGGGCATTCAGATGAATCCGATGTGGGGAGCCGCTGCTATGTCCCTTTCCAGCTTTACCGTATGTATGAATGCACTGCGGCTGAACCTCTTCCGGGTACATAACGCTTCCCACGACAGACCGATGAGGAAGAAAGCACTTCCGGAGGAAAACGCGCAGAAGCTGACCGTGGCGGAAAATGCTGTTAACGGAAATGCCACATCATGTCCGGTCGGTGCGGCAGGTGAAAATCAAGGTAACAAACAGGATAACGAACAGGGCAACAAGCAGGTTAACAAACCGGGTGACAAACAGGGTAATAAGCAGGTTAACGAACAAGATAACAGACAAAATATAAAACAAAAGGATCAAGAGGAGGAAATAACGATGACAGAAACCGTAAAAATTGATGGAATGATGTGCAACCACTGCGAAATGCATGTAAAGAAAGCGCTTGAGGCTCTTGACGGTGTAGAAAGTGCGGAGGCTTCTCATGTAGACAAGCAGGCAGTTCTGAAGCTCAGCAAGGAAGTGCCGGCGGACGAGATTAAGAAGGCGGTAGAAGACGCCGGATATGAATTTGTCGGAGTCGCTGACTGAGACATTAACGAGGCGTTCTGCAAACACAGTATAAGGAATTGTATAAATTGTAATATCATGAAAATGAATAAATATTGAAGAAACAGAAGGGGGCTGCCGTAAAAGACAGCCCTCTTTATGTACTTATGTAGTCGTCGGGGTATTTGCGTTCCCGGTACTCAGAAGGCGTCATGCCGGTCATGCGCCGGAAGGCCTTTGAGAAATACAGTCCGTTGTCGTATCCTACGGAAGCTGCCACGGATGCGATCGTGAGATCGGTATCCCTGAGAAGAGTGGATGCCCGGCGGATCCGGTAGCGGTCCAGGTATTCCTTTGGAGACAGATGAAGCTCTTCCCGGAATTCCCGGAAGAGTGTGCTTCGGCTGACACCGACAAAAGACGCTATATCGCTGACGGTCAGTGAGTAGGAATACCGCGAGGAGATGTAATCGATGGCCCGGGAGACGTTTTCGGAACTCGCGACAGACTGTGTGACGGGATGAGATGCGTTGGCGATCAGCAGGCCGAGGAGAAGATAGAGCTCGCCTGTCATTTTAACCGTATCGCAGAAGGTATTGCCAAAGGCATCATAGATCCTGCGGATGTGATTTTGTACATCGGCTCCGTAGGTGAGCTGCCGCAAAACCAGCTGATCGGACGAAAAATCAGTTCTCCCGATCAGGGTAGCGGCGTCTGTTCCGGCAAATCCCACCCACTCATAGGTCCATGGGTCTTCAACGTCTGCTTGATAAAAAATCTCTGTGTCCGGAAGGGCCAGAAACAGATCTCCTTTGTGCAGATGCCGGGTCTGTCCGCCGGTCGTATAGATTCCGGAGCCGGAGCTGATATAATGCATGAGAAAATGATCCCGCACACCGGGTCCCCATTTATAGCCGGGGACGCATTTCTGCCGACCGACATTATAGACCGAAAGCGAGATCATGTTCTGCTTTTCGGCAATCTTATTGCTTTCCTTATATTCTTCTTCTTTTTTTCGGTTTTCAAAGTTAATTTCATTCATCAGTCATGTCGTACATTTTCCGGTTGAGGAAGTCACAGAGCAGTCTTGATCCCTGTGCTGAAGCCGGTCTGTGTTTTCAGGTTTCATCCGGTATGAAATACGGTCCGAGGATACTAGTCAGGGCTATTATATTCCCGATCCATTTTTTGCGCAACAAAATTACATATAGATAAGACGAAAATGTATTGTGAAAAAACTCGACTTGGGGCACAATATAGGTAACATGCAGCACAAGGTAATAATATGCAGCGCGGCTTCCGGCTGCAGCTTTTTCACAGAATGATTTTTCTAACAGGGGGTTACATGCAATGGCAGATGAAAAAGTGATTGAGGAACTGAGACAGGTTTTTGAAGAGAAGTTCGGCGGCGGTGGGGAGCGTGTGTTTTTTGCCCCGGGACGTGTGAATCTGATCGGAGAACATGTTGATTACAATGGCGGGCATGTGTTCCCGTGCGCGCTCACACTGGGAACGTACGCGGCCGTGCGTAGAAGAGAGGATCGGAAGCTTCGCTTTTACTCCGTAAATCTTTCGGAGGACGGGGTGATTGAGGCAGACCTGGATGATCTTACGTACAAGAAGGAGGACGGCTGGACAAACTACGCGAAGGGGGTGATCTGGGCCTATCGTCAGGCGGGGATGGATATCCCTTCCGGGTTTGATTTTGCGTGCAGCGGAACGATCCCGCCGAAATCCGGCCTGTCCTCCAGTGCTTCCCTGGAAGTGCTTACGGGGGAGGCTCTGATGAAGCTCTATGACTTTGGGGAGGATCAGGTCCGGAATGCGAAGCTCGGGCAGATCGCCGAGAATCAGTTTGTCGGCATGAACTGCGGAATCATGGATCAGTTTGCCTCCGCGATGGGACAGAAGGACAAGGCAATTTTCCTGAATACGGCGACATTGGATTATCAGTACGCGCCGGTTCCGATCGGGGACGCGAAGCTTGTGATCGTGAATACGAACAAACCACATGAGCTGGCGAATTCGGCTTACAATGACCGCCGAAGGGAGTGTGAAACCGCTCTGGAAGAGCTTCAGAAGGTGCGTCCGGAACTGAAGGCGCTCTGTGAACTCAATCCGGAGGAATTTGAGGAGCTTCAGGGTGCAATCTCCGATCCGGTGTGCCGCAGAAGAGCAAAGCACGCGGTTTATGAAGACGCACGTACGACAGAGGCTGTAGAGAAACTGAATAACGGTGACATTGAGGCGTTTGGAAAGCTGATGAATGCATCTCATGTTTCCCTTCGCGACGATTTTGAGGTATCATGTAAGGAACTGGATGTTCTCGCGGAAGAAGCATGGAGGATTCCGGGAGTTATCGGCGCCCGGATGACCGGAGGCGGTTTTGGCGGATGTACGGTAAATATCGTGAAGGATGATTCCATCGATGCCTTTGTCGATGAGGTCGGCAGAAATTACACAGCAAAGACCGGACTGACACCGTCCTTTTATATCGTATCCATCGGAGACGGACCGTCGGAGATATGCTGAAGCAGCCGGATTACGCGTTTTTATACACATTGTGATCATGCTGTATTCGCCAGGAAACGATTTCTAATCAAATTTTGAGAACGATATCCATGTGCAGAAATGATATATGCAGAACAGATGCCATCGAATCGATGACAGGGAGGAGAAAATCATGCAGATTTTAGTGACAGGCGGTACCGGGTTTATTGGAAGCCATACTTGTGTGGAGCTGCTGAACGCAGGCTATGATGTGGTGATCGCAGACAATCTCTACAATTCAAAGGAACTGGTTGTAGACCGGATCGAGACCATCACGGGAAAACGCCCGAAGTTTTACAAGGCAGATGTCTGTGATCATAAGGCAATGGATGAGCTGTTTGACGAGGAGCATATCGACGCGGTCATTCATTTCGCAGGGTACAAGGCGGTCGGCGAGTCTACAAGAAAGCCGATTGAGTATTACACAAACAACCTTCTGAGCACGCTTACTCTCACGGATGTCATGAGAAACCACAATTGCAAACAGTTCGTCTTCTCATCTTCCGCTACCGTGTACGGAGATCCGGCGGAAATTCCGATCACAGAGAACTGTCCGCTGGGAACGACGACGAATCCCTACGGCGAAACCAAGGCGATGCAGGAGAGAATCCTGACCGATATCTGGAAAGCAGATAACAGCTGGAAAATCATGCTTCTGCGCTATTTCAATCCGATCGGCGCGCATGAGAGCGGACTGATCGGGGAAGACCCGAAGGGTATTCCGAACAATCTGCTCCCCTATGTCGCACAGGTGGCTTCCGGAAAGCTGGAAAAGGTTCACGTCTTCGGAAACGACTACAATACGCCGGACGGAACCGGTGTTCGTGATTATATCCATGTTGTAGATCTGGCAAAGGGACACGTAAAGGCAATCGAAGGCTTCCGGAAACTGGACGGTGTTCAGATCTTCAATCTGGGCACGGGCGTAGGCTATTCTGTTCTTGATATCATCAAGGCATTTTCCAAGGCATGTGGGAAGAAAATCCCTTATGTCATCGATCCAAGACGTCCCGGAGACATTGCGACCTGCTATTCCGATCCGTCAAAGGCAAAGGAAATTCTCGGCTGGACAGCGGAGAAAAATATCGAGGATATGTGCCGCGATTCCTGGAACTGGCAGACCAGGAACCCGGATGGGTACGGAGAATAATTTTAATAAATATCAGAAGATGCTGCGGCTCACTGTTCGCGTAAATAAGAAAGTTCTCGCAAGAAACGGTTTTCGTTTTTTGCGAGAACTTTCTTTTGCCCGGAATTGTGAAAAAAATGCATAAAAAAGGAGGAGAGAAAAGAAAGAATCTAAATCTATAATACCGTAGACTGTTACCATAGAAAGAAAAAGGCAAGGCAGGAGGAATAGAAATGTATACGTATAACAAAAAAGGACCCAAGCGCGGTGTGGCGATCTACAGCTACTCTGCGGAGTTCGGTCTTACAAAGACACTTGAGGACTGTTTTGAGGACATTCACGATATGGGAGCTCACGGAATCGAGATTCTGGCCAACACACATATCGAGAACTATCCGTATCCCACCGACGAATGGGTGGAAAATTGGTTCCGCCTCTGCGACAAATATGAAATTGTTCCGGTAGAGTACGGGAACTGGATTGACTCCCATGTGCTGGGAGACCGGGATCTTACCACGGAAGAATCCGTCGAAATGCTGAAGCGTGATATCCGGCTGGCACATCGTCTCGGATTTACCGTGATGCGTACAAAGATGCCGGTAATCAACGACCTTCTGGAGCCGGTTCTGAACTGGCGCGATATTATTAAGGGCGCTCTTCCGCTGGCGGAGGAACTCAATATCAAGATGTGCCCTGAGATTCACAACCCTTCGAATCTGAAAGGTAAACTGGTCACGGATTTTGTAGATTTCATCAAAGAAACCGGAACAAAGAACTTCGGTCTCAATATTGACTTCTCCGTTTTCCGCACAGAATTTGCAGAGGGAGAATGGAGGGATCCGAACTACACCCCGAATAAGCCGGAGGACATCATTCCGCTTCTGCCTTATATTTATTGCTGCCACGCAAAGTTCATCCATATGAGCGATGACTTCCGGGAGACGACCATTCCGTATCCGGAGATTATTAAGATTATGACTGAGAACGGCTATGACGGCTACCTGCTCAGCGAGTATGAGGGTGCGGATAAATACGACGAAGGCTATGAGGTTGGGCAGACACTGCGAAAACAGCATATAATGCTGAAGAATCTGCTCGGGGATTAAGGAGGCATAAAATGGAAAAACAGGTAATTCAGTCTGTGGGATTCAGAAACAGCAGGGACGCAGAAGGACATGTAACGGGATTTCAGTTTAAAGTACGCCTTCCGTACTACAGAGGGATCTTTCTTTCACAGATTCGTCCGGGCACGCTCTATGTAGACGGTGAAAAAATCGAAAAGGACCGGATCACATGGGTCATTAATGGCGAGGAATATACCAATGAGGAAATGCGGACAAACTTCCAGGTGCACTGGGCAGTGACAAAGCCGGCTGTGTTGAAGGTAAAGAAGGAGGGCGGCCTTGCGCAGGGATATCATGATCTGAAGTACGGCTTTTGCTTCACATCTTCCTATATGCCTCCGATCATCCAGTCCAGTCTGGACCCGGACAAGGAAAGTATGGTATTTATGCCGGAGTTCGGTCACCACGTGAATGAGAGACATCTGTTAATTGTTTGATATCGTTTGATACATATCAAAAAGAACCTTATCCCGGAACTATGGAATCGAAAGATCTGCTCCGGAGGGTAAGGCTCTTTTTTACGCGAACAGTGAACCGTAGCCGATTCATCACGCAACAAGTCTATGCCGCTTGTTGCTTATATCCGTTACTATCACGGCGAGGAAGAAGCGTTTGTCAAGATTCCGGAGGTGCGCCGTGTGCTGAGGCTCATGGATGCGGTGAGAGAGTCCGGGAGAACCGGCAAATCAATCGATTTTGAATAAGCAGTGACATAAGAAAATGAGGAAAGAGAGGAATCAGTAAATGAGCGGAAAACTTCCTGTTGCGGTACAGGTGTATGGATTAAGAGATTTGTTGGAAGAGCATCCGGAGAATTTCAGAAATGTGATGCAGAAGATCAAAGAATTTGGTTATGATGGCGTTGAACTGGCTGGCCTTTATGGGCTAGAGCCTGCGGAAGTAAGGAAAATACTGGCGGAAACCGGACTGATTCCGATTTCGGCACACGTTCCATTTGCGGATATGGTGGATAATCTGGATCAGGTAATCGCAGACTATTCCGAAATCGGCGTGAAGTACCTGGTAATGCCGTATATGGCGGAAGAATACCGTCCGGTCAATCCGGAAGGATTTCAGAAGTTTCTTCCCCTGCTCAGCCAGGTGGGAGAAAAAATACATCAGGCCGGTATGACGTTTCTGTATCATAACCATGATTTCGAATTTGTTAAGCTTCCCGATGGAAAATGGGGCTATGACGCGATGTTCGAGGCAATTCCACATGAAAATCTGATGAGCGAACTGGATACCTGCTGGTGTGATGTGGCCACCGGAAAGGTGACGGAATTCATTCAGAAGTACACAGATCGTTTGCCGGTCATTCATCTGAAGGATTACATCAAACAGGGAGAAGTAAAAAATATGTATAAGCTGATCGGAATTGACCAGGAGGAATCCGGGGAAGATGAGGGCTATTTCGGATTCCGACCGGTGGGCTTCGGCCAGATGATCTGGGAGCCGATTCTGGACGCGGCAATCAAAGCGAACACGAAATGGGCAGTTGTAGAGCAGGACGAACATTATGACACAGATCCTCTGGAGTGTGCGAGAAGAAGCCGCGAATATCTCAGAATTCTCGGATGGTAATGAGACGCGTGAAGATAGTATCCCGTTATTTTTTCTAGAAAGGAATGAACAGACATGAAAGAAATCAGAATTGCTATTATCGGAACCGGAATGATCTCCGACAGACACATGACGGTTATTAACAACCTGAAGAAACGAGGTCAGAAACTCACGGTGGTTGCTGCCTGCGATATTGTAAGAGAGAGAGTAGAGGCATTCGGAAGAAAATATGGTCTTGCCGAGGACAGGCTGTATACCGATTTTCGGGAGATGCTTAAGAGAGATGACATCGATGAGGTTGAGGTCTGTGTACACAACAACCTTCATACTTCTGTTGCAACGGCTGTGATGGCGGCAGGGTATCCCTGTTATTCCGAGAAGCCGATGGCAGCGAGCTATGCGGACGCGAAGATTCTCTATGACGCACAGAAAAAATACGGACAGAAGCTTGCCGTACAGATCAGTTCAATTTACAATCCGCAGACCCGCATCGCAAAGAAGATGATTGCGGAAGGTAAGCTGGGAGAGGTTTATCATGTCAGGAGTGTGGGGCACAGACGTCAAGGACGTCCCGGATATGATATGCCATTCTTCAGTCATGATTTCATCGATCCGAGAATCGGCGTGCACGGACCGCTGTTTGATCTCGGAATCTATCACCTGGCGCAGATGCTTTATGTACTCGGTATGCCGGAATTGGAGAGCGTGTATGGAGTTCAGAGCTGCTCGTATTGGAGAGATGCCCGTATTGACGATGCTGTGAACTGTCACACTCCGATCGAGGATCTGGGCGTCGGAATGGCCCGCTTCAAAGGCGGTATTTCCATGGATATCTATGAAGACTGGGCTATTCATATGGATGAAATCGGCAGCAGCTTCATTGCGGGTTCCCTTGGAGGGTTGAAATTCACGGATGTAGATACAACCGGCGGTCCACTGGCAGTTCCGGAAGGCGGATCCATTGTAGGCGGAGGCGCTCTTCAGAAGCCGAGACTGGAGTGGTTTGGTGTGGACGGAGACGGCGTCCTCTTTGACAACAAGATTGAATGTGCGATTGATGATATCTCCGGTATGCAGGAGCTTGCTCTCAATCCCGAGATGGAGAAATACAATGACAACCAGCTTCAGTGGTATTCTTATCTCCGTGGAGAACTTACCGACGAGACGAGAATCGACTCTCCGTATATCGCGATGCAGACCGCTTTTCTTTCCGAAGGGGTTGTGCTCTCCAGCGAACTCGGTCGCAGTGTAACTGCTGAGGAAATTAAAGCAATGTCCAAGTCGATTGCCCTTCGGGAACAGGAGACACCGTTCGGAGTCATCCGGTATGACTTCGATGAGTACAAACCGGAATAATTATTGAGATGCATCTGACCATCCGCTGCCGGGATGTGATTTTGCAGAGGCTCTGTATTCCGAGGGCGTCTCTCCATATGTCTTCAGGAAACAGCGGTTGAAATAACTGACATCGTTGAATCCGCAGGAGTAGGCGATGTCTGCAATCGGTGCATGGGGACTTATTAACAATTCATCCCGGGTCTGATCGAGGCGGAACCTTCGCAGATATTGTATCGGTGTCGTATGAAGGATGTCATGATAGAGCCTGAGCAAGGCGCTGACACTGATATTTGCGCTCGCCGCAATCTCCGCAATGGTTATTTGTTCCCTGAAATGAGTTTCTATATAGTATAGTGTTTTTTTTATTCTGAGTTCATCCCTTTGCGTTTTTGACGTGAAGGGATGTTCTGTTTCCGCTCCGATGTTGTGCAGGAGCAGGCTGGCAATCTGACTCAGAGAAGAGCGCACGCACAGAGGATAATCCGTCTTCTCGTGCGCACCGCTGGTCCAGGCCGTTTCCGCAAAGGTAAGGATGTCTTTTTGCCAGGAAATGGAAGGGGTCAGCTTTAAAAAGGGTAAATTCTCATTGGAGAGAAGCGGGGATACATAGGTATCCCACACTAGATCGTCCGGAGCGGCAATCACCCGGGGACTGAAGACCATAGCATGCTGCCATCCGGATTTGGAACGAAGCTGCGCGGAGTGAAGAATTCCGCTGTTTACAAAATATCCTTCTCCGGCCTTTAGCTTCAGCTCACATCCCGTGATAAAAACGCTGACTTCTCCTGTTCGTATTACATCAATTTCCCATTCATCATGCCAGTGCCAGGGCACCTTGACCGAGGTAAGATCGTCATCAAAAAAAGCAATCGGAAAATCAGGTGTTCCATAGGTGAGCAGTTCTTTTCCGGTCTGATCTGTTTGGTCTGTAGAGTATGTAAGTCCCATACAAAGCCTTTCCGACAGCACGTCGTATATAAAATTCTTACACAGAACTCTATGACGATATTGTCTTATTAATATTAAAATTATACGCGATTTTGTTCTATATGTAAAATACAAATAATGATATACTCCAATACAGCGATTAAGTTTGGAGGTTTCATCATATGTATTCACTATTACTTGCCGTTATTTATCTGATCTTTATCAGTCTGGGTCTTCCGGACTCGCTTCTGGGATCCGGATGGCCGACCATGCAGGTGGCCTTCGGCGTGCCTTCATCCTACGCAGGGTACGTCTCCATGTCCATTTCCTTTATGACGATCATATCCGCACTTCTCAGTCCGAGACTCATCCGACGTTTCCACATAAAGTGGATTGTGATCGTGTCCATTTTTCTGACGGTGCTGGGACTTCTCGGATTTTCCATTTCTTCCTCTTACTGGATGCTGTTTTTGTTTGTCGTTCCGTATGGACTTGGCGCGGGAGCGATCGACGCGTCTGTAAATCACTATGTGGCTAATAACTATTCGGGTTCAGTAATGAATTTTCTGCACTGCTTCTACGGAGTCGGAGCCGTAATCAGCCCGAATATTATGGCACTTGCCTTGAAGAAGGCGAGATGGAATGAAGGCTACCGATGGACTGCTTATATTCAGCTGGCAATTCTCCTGGTATGCATCCTTTCTCTTCCTCTCTGGAAGAAAAATGAGAATGCGGCGGAGGAGGAAGAAGAGGCAGGCGCAGGGATCAGAGAGGCAATCAGGGTTCCGGGAGTCCTTTTTACGCTGATCGCATTCTTCGCCTATTGTTCCGGAGAAGCCACCTGTTTTCTCTGGACGTCCAGCTACTTCGCAGGGGTAAAAAAAGGATTGACGGATGGCATGATCGCGTCGTTTGGATCTCTGATCTTCGGCGGCCTGATGCTGGGAAGACTTATCTCGGGCTTTGTTTCAAACAGACTCGGAGACAGGCGCCTGATCCGGATCGGAATTTCCGTTGAGCTTGTCGGCATCCTCATCGTCATGCTTCCGATCCCAAATTATATACCGGCTGCAATCGGATTTGTCCTGATCGGAACCGGTATGGGACCAGTATATCCGGCCATTCAGCACATGGCGCCGGGAAATTTCGGCAAAAGATACAGCGCGGCGGTAATCAGTCTTCAGATGGCATCGGCATATGTCGGAAGTACCTTTATGCCGATGGTATTCGGTAATTTGCAGCGGCAAATTGGGATAGGCATTATGCCGGTATATCTGCTGATCTTTGCACTGCTTAACATAGGGATGCTGGAGAAAACGTATGCATGTCTGAAGAATAAGTAAGTGAACGAGAGGACAGGAAAACAAAGCAACGAAGAGGAAAAAATAGATATGAAAATTGAACATATAGCGATGTACGTCAATGACCTGGAAGCTGCCAGAAACTTTTTTATCAAATATTTCGGGGCATCCTCAAATGCAGGATATCACAATAAAAGAACAAATTTCCGATCCTATTTCCTCACGTTTGAGGATGGAGCGAGGCTGGAAATCATGAATAAACCGGTGATGGAGAACCCGGAGAAGACATTGAACCGAACCGGATTTATCCATATCGCTTTCAGTGCAGGAAGCAGGGAAAAGGTCGATGAACTCACTGCCCGCTTAATCTTTGACGGATATGATGTCGTAAGCGGACCGCGCGTGACCGGGGACGGATACTATGAAAGCTGCGTGATCGCCTTTGAGGGAAACCAGATAGAGATTACTGTATGAGCTCTTCGAAAACGCAGAAGGACTCGTCGCACGCGAAGCGCGCGTAAGAGGCCAGATGCGATTTCGAAGGCAACAGGTATGAGGATGAAGCGCGAACGCGCGAAATCCGAATATGCGCGAGCAGTGAGCCGCATCCGCTCACACAAAGTGTGAAGCGGTGAGGCGAACGCCGCGACGACCGACGAAGTCGGTCTACCTGTAGGATTGCGGGAGTGCGAAGCACGGAACAATCCGTAGCTTATACAGTTTGTGGCACAAAGTATTGTATGAGTGTTATGGTATACTCCGGAGCCGAAGGCTCCCTGACCTTTCCAGTCTCAAGAACCGCAGGTTCTCGAGATTGGAGTACCGAATAGTTACGATTTAAAAATGGACAGGAGCGTGATTTTGTGCCCGACGCAAACATAACGAAAAATGCACTTGCCTCTTCCATGAAAAAGCTGATGAAAGAAAAGCATTTCGAGAAGATCAGTGTCATTGACATCTGTGAGGGCTGCGGAATGAACCGCAAAAGCTTTTATTACCATTTCAAGGATAAATACGATCTGGTCAATTGGATTTTTTACACAGACTTTATTAAAACCGCTACCCAACGGTCCTACACCGACGGGTGGGATCTTCTGACCGCAGTCGTCGAGCTTTTTTCCAGTGATCGCTCCTTCTACAAGGCGGCTCTTGAGATCAAGGGACAGAACTCCTTCCGCGACTATTTCTATGAGGCAACCGTTCCGATCTTCTCTATGTTCTCCGAGGTGATCCTTTCAGACGGGGCGTCCCTTGATCCTCATTACTTTACCGATGCCTTTCTGGTCATCATGTACCGGTGGCTAAGTGCGGAGAGGGAACAGACTCCGGAAGAGTTCATCGACAGTCTGAAGCGTGTTCTTGTAAAGATCGGAAGAGATATCTCCCGATCGGAAGATGTATGAATACGGTTCGATGATTCAGGAATGGTTTTTTCGCGGCAGACTGATAGAAAAGAGCTGATCCAGCGAGGTCGTATGTCTGAAGTCGGAGATGGTCTCCGTCGTGGTCTTGATGTCTCCGTTTTCCAATAGTTCAAAATAGCAGTCATCTTCTGAGATGATGTGGTTGATCTGAATCGCATCTCCCACCAGATCAAACAAAATCATCGGATATTCCGGGTGTGTGCGAAGAGACCGGCAATACTTCGCAACCTTTGCTCCGTTTCTTCTCGAGCAGGTGTCATCGCTGACCAGCAGATTGATACCCGCATTGGCATCTGCAAGCTCTCCGGCCTTCTGGTCATTGTACCAGGCGGCAGCGTCATCATTTCCGTAAATCGCATAGACGCCGTACAGGATCTTATTTTTCTTCATCGCGCTTATATTCGCCGCTGTGGCAGAGCCTCTGTTCAGGAACAGGACCATGCTGTTGGTACACTCCTTGATGCCTGCCACCTGAACCGGACTTAACGCTTCGTCCGGAAGCAGAGATACAAAGGCGCATTCCGGATACTGCTTCACCAGATCCATAAGTCTTCCGAGACAGGTAATCGCGCCGGACAGTCTGATAAAGTAGCAATAGATCCCCATGGACGTCCCCTGGCGGACGCAGCTCTCCAGCTCGCTGACGGACAGCCCGTCCTTCAGCGTCGGATTGATCCGCAGACAGAGCGCCCACGGAACATGATACGAGAGGGACGGCTCATTGTCCCGGATTACCTTTCCCCCATAGGTAAGTCCGCTGTACCCGAAGCTGATTCCGAAATCCTTCAGGTTCTTACGGTCTGTATTGCGCAACATCTTCTCAATCGTCTCATAGTAAGGGCTGTCATCGTTGCGGAGGAGATCCTGCACAAGACTCAGCACCTCATCCATGAATCTTCCCTTGCTGAACATCCGGCCCATGTCAGTGAGCTTCCGGATGCTGCGCTTCGGGTCCTCCTCAATCTCACGCAGTCCGCGGTCTACAGACGCATCAATCAGTGCCCTTGTAATATTATTCGGACCCTTTGATTTATTATCATCTCTCGATATTTTCATAGGTTATCCTCGTTCATCTTTAAAATTCAACTTATTATAGAAGAAATGATACCGGATTCACACGGTCAGATTCTTTTGTTTGTCTAACAAGCCAGACCGCGCATAAAAATATTTCTTTACATCCACAAACCCATATGTTACAATATCAAGCCGTGAGACAATCTCTTACACCTTGTTTTCTGCAAAAGGCAGAAAGCCATTAATGTCCAGAAGGGAGAAATACAATGCATAAGTACGAACTGGCACTGGTAATCAGTGCAAAGCTGGATGATGAAACCAGAGCAGCTGTCCTTGAGAAGGCGAAAGGTTATATCACCCGTTACGAAGGAACCATCGGAGAGATTGATGAGTGGGGCAAGAAGAAGCTCGCTTACGAGATCCAGAAGGAAACCGAAGGTTTTTATTACTTTATCCCGTTTGAGGCACCGGTTACCGCACCGGCAGAGATCGAGAGACATTGCCGCATCATGGACAACGTTCTTCGCTACCTGATTGTACGCACAGACGAAGAGTAATTCATTTTTCATTAAGGAGGATAAAGTAATGGCAGAAGTAGAAAATACAACAACTGCAGCAGCTAACGAGAGACCGGCGAGAACAGAAGCTCCGGCGAGAAGAAGAGTACAGCGCAGAAGAAGAAAAGTATGCGTTTTCTGCGGCAAGGACAATGTCATCGATTATAAGGATGCCGCAAAGCTGAGAAGATACATCTCCGAAAGAGGTAAAATCCTTCCCAGACGTGTAACCGGCAACTGTGCAAAGCATCAGAGAGCAATTACCTCTGCAATCAAGCGCGCAAGACATCTGGCAATTCTTCCATACGTGGAGGATTAATCCCGGATTCTTAAGACCGGTTGTGAAATTCTAAGGACAAGGAAGCTGTCAGGCTATACTGTAGCCGGGCGGCTTCTTTTGTTTTGCGTAATCAGCGGGTATGTGCTATACTTTGCTAAAAGATTTATCCATCCGTTCTTCGAAAACGCAGGAGCTTTTCCGATTTCGAAGCAAACAAGCAATAGCGGTCCGCCCATCGAAGGAGTGGGAAAGATTTATGGTTTTTTCCAGAAAAAAAAATACCCGGAAGACCTCCGCATCAAGAAGGAGGGATCCCGGATATTTTGACTATAATCTGCTTGCCGTTATCATTATCCTGATCTGCTTTGGTCTGGTTATGTTGTACAGCGCAAGCGCATATGAAGCGAAGAACGATCCTCTGATCAATAGTGACATGTACTACTTCATCCGACAGGCTGCCTTCAGCGCCGTTGCCGTTGTCATCGCGCTCATTATATCCCAGATAGATTACCACATCTGGATCCGGCTTGCTCCGGGAATCTACATTTTAGCAATGGTTCTCATGGCTATGGTCCGGTTCACCCCATTTGGCGTTACCGTGAACGGTGCCAGAAGATGGCTGAAGCTCGGCGTTCAGTTCCAGCCGGCCGAGGTCGCCAAGATCGCTATCATCCTCTTCATGCCCTATATGATTCTTCGTATGGGGAAGAACCTCAATTCCTGGAGAGCAGTATTCGTTCTCCTGTTCTTCGGCGGCGCCCAGTCGTTTGGGGCTTATTTTTTCACGGAGAATCTGAGCACAGCGATTATCATAGCAGGCATCGTGATCGGTATCCTCTTCCTGGCGCACCCAAAGACGAAGAAATTCCTCGTTTTCGGCGTTGGAATTGTAGTCGCCGTTATTATCGGTCTTATAGTCATCAACAATTCCATGACGACCAGCAGCAGCTTCCGTATGCGTCGTATCCTGGCGTGGCTGCACCCGGAGGAGAATCTGAGCTCGGACAGCTATCAGGTCCTGCAGGGCTTGTACGCCATTGGCTCCGGCGGTCTGTTCGGAAAGGGTCTCGGCAACAGCGTGCAGAAGCTTTCCATCATCCCCGAGGCTCAGAATGATATGATCTTTGCGATTATCTGTGAGGAGCTCGGGCTTTTCGGAGCCATTCTCCTGATGCTGCTGTTCGGCTACATGCTTTACCGTCTGTTTGTCATTGCACAGAATGCGCCGGATCTGTACGGGACGCTTATTGTCAGCGGCATCTTTATCCATATAGCCCTCCAGGTCATTCTGAATATCGCGGTCGTTCTGAATGTCATTCCGACGACAGGCGTGACGCTTCCATTCATCAGCTATGGAGGTACCTCCGTGATATTTATTATGGTTGAGATGGGAATTGCATTGAATATCGCGCGAAGCATCCGGAACACGGAAATTGCAGAAACCAAACGTTTTCAGCAGGTATTCCGCGAGAGCTAAGCAAGTATGATGCAGCCGTTTAACATCTGATGATACTATCTTCAGACATAGTATAATAGAAGTGAGAGGTGATAATAATGCTAGAGAAAATGAAGAAAATTCTGTCCGAGCAGCTGGATATCGACGAGAATGAAATCACACCCGAATCGAGATTCAAAGAGGACCTTGATGCCGATTCTCTTGACCTCTTTGAGCTGCTTACCACACTCGAGGAGCAGTACGACATTGAAATTCCCGCCGAGGACATGGAGGGACTGACTACCGTCGGAAAGGTAATCGACTACCTGCAATCAAAGGGGATCGAATCCAAGATGTAAGAGATACAAAGGGGGCTTTTACCATGAGCGTCGGTTACTTAAAATCCATTCTGGAGAACGGAAGAAATATCGTGTGCCTTCTGGGGAGAGGTCCGGCGGCAGAACAGGGATGTGACCTGTATCGTGAAGATTTCAGTTACGATGTTGAGGTGCGGTACGGACGCTCGCCCAGCGAAATTGTCAACAGCACCTTTTACAACAACCGCCCCGAGGTCTTCTATGAATTTTACCGGGAGGATATTCTGAAGAGAAGAGGGGAACCCGACGAGGTGAATTTCTGCCTGAAGAGACTGGAAGATGACGGAAAGCTCCGGGGAATCGTGACGAGAGGTTTTTTTGATCTCTCGAAGCGCGCCGGATGTCATAATGTCATTCACCTGTATGGAAACATCGACCGGAATTTTTGTCCACACTGCGGCAGAATCTATAACGCGGATTATATTCTGACACATAAACCGCTCCCTCTCTGCGAAAAGTGCGGGACATTGATTCACCCCGGTATCGCGCTGTCGGGAGAGATGCTGGACCGCCGCACCATGAACCGGGCAAACGAGCTCATCAGCTCCGCGGATATTCTTCTGGTCGTGGGTACCGATCTCCAGTCCAGACTTGGGTCGATGGCCAAGTACTTTACCGGAGACAGGATCTGCCTCATCAATGCGACAGATCACTACTCCGATGAGGCTGCGGACTGTGTATGCATCGGCAACATCGCGAAAATCATGCACGAAGCTTATCCGGTCGCGCGCAGCACCGAATGACATTCCGTCTCCGTATGTTTCCGCTCGGCTTCCTGCATGTTAACAGGTCTCTTCCGGGCTGACCCAAGGTATTTATCCATCATATTTTACACGAAGGAGAAATAAAAAAATGACACCAGTAAAAACCAGATTCGCGCCAAGTCCCACCGGGCGCATGCATGTAGGTAACCTCCGCACCGCGCTGTACTCATATCTGATCGCCAAGCATGCGGGAGGCACTTTTATGCTCCGCATAGAAGACACCGATCAGGAGCGCTTTGTTCCGGAAGCTCTCGATATTATCTATCAGACGCTGAAGGACACCGGACTTACGCATGACGAGGGTCCGGACAAGGACGGCGGCGTCGGCCCCTACATTCAAAGCGAGCGCTGCAAGCTCGGCATCTACCAGAAATATGCCGACCAGCTTGTAGAGCAGGGTGATGCCTATTACTGTTTCTGCAGCAAGGAGCGACTGGAAAGCCTGAGACGTACGGTCGGCGGCAAGGAGATTTCCGCCTATGACAAGCACTGTCTCCACCTCTCCAAGGAGGAAGTACAGGCAAAGCTGGCTGCGGGAGAACCGCATGTCATCCGCTTTAATATGCCGCTGGAAGGTACCACGACCTTCCACGATGAGATCTATGGAAATATCACCGTGGAGAACGAGGAGCTTGACGATCTGATTCTGATCAAGTCCGACGGTTACCCGACCTATAACTTCGCGAATGTCGTAGATGACCATCTCATGGGCATCACACACGTCGTCCGCGGAAATGAATATCTTTCTTCCACGCCGAAGTACAACCGGATTTATGAGGCCTTCGGCTGGGACATTCCGACCTACGTGCACTGCCCGCTGATCACGAATGAGGAGGGGCAGAAGCTCTCCAAGCGCTCCGGACACTCTTCGTTTGAGGATCTGATTGACCAGGGATATCTGAAGGAGGCTGTTGTCAATTTTGTTGCTCTGCTCGGATGGAGTCCGGCGGGAGACCGCGAGATCTATTCACTCAAGGAGCTGACGGATATTTTTGACTATCACCATATCAACAAATCCCCGGCAGTCTTTGACATGACAAAATTAAAGTGGATGAACGGCGAATACATCAAGGCCATGAGCGACGAAGATTTCTATCCTCTCGCAGAGCCCTATCTGAAGAAATATATCACCGGTCCCTACGACCTGAAGAAGATTTCGGCGATGGTTCGGACCCGGATTCAAATTCTGCCCGACATTGAGGAACAGGTTGATTTCTTCAACGCTGTTCCGGATTATGACATCGAATTATTCAACCACAAGAAATCAAAGAGCACCCTTGATTCTTCTCGTGAGATCCTCAAGGATGTGCTTCCGCTGCTCGAGAACGCCACAGCCTTCGACAATGACACCTTGTTCGACCTGCTGAAGAACTACGCAGCGGAAAAGGGATACAAGGTCAACACCGTTATGTGGCCGCTCCGCACTGCGGTTTCCGGTAAGCCGGCGACGCCCGCAGGGGCCACCGGCCTGATGGATGTACTCGGCAAAGAGGAAACGATTGCACGCATTCAGGCTGCAATCCGGAAGCTCGGCTGATGCAGTACAATCCATCCCAACAGAAGGCGGTTGCGCACGGGACCGGCCCTGCGCTGGTACTTGCCGGACCCGGTTCCGGCAAAACCGCTGTCATTACCGGCCGCACCGTCCGGCTCATTCAAAACGGAATCTCTCCTTCCTCCATTCTGGTCGTAACCTTCACCAGGGCAGCGGCAGTGGAGATGAAGGAGAGATTTTTAAAAATAATCGGGCGTTCTGCAAGCCCGGTAACCTTCGGTACCTTTCACGGAATCTTTTACGGGATTCTCAAAAACGCCTACCGCATCAGCGGCAGCAACATCCTCGCGGACGCAAGGGCATTACAGCTTCTTCGCGAGATTCTGGATCATACCTGCCCGGATACCCGGGAGGCAGATCTTCCCTCTTCCGTGGCGCGCGAAATCAGCCAGATCAAGGGCAGTCGGATGAATGTCGATCACTTCTATTCCGGCGTCCTTCCCACGGATGCCTTCCGCAAGGTTTTTCGCGCCTATGAGAACTGGAAGAAAGAAAACCGAATGCTGGATTTTGACGATATCATCACCCGATGCTACGAGCTTCTCACAACGCGTCCGGAAATTCTCCGCCTCTGGCAGCAAAAGTTCCAGTATATCCTGGTCGATGAATTTCAGGACATAAGTCCCTTGCAGTACGAGATCATCCGTCTTCTCGCCCTTCCCGGGAACAATCTCTTCATTGTCGGCGACGACGACCAGTCGATTTACCGTTTCCGCGGCGCCAATCCTGATCTCATGCTGAATTTTCCGAAGGCTTACCCGAATTGCAAGGTTATTGCGCTCGAGGAAAATTATCGAAGCACTCCCGAAATCCTCAGTGCCTCCGGAAATCTGATTCGGCATAACCGGAAGCGCTTCAGCAAAAATATCCTTGCCACCAGGCCTTCCGGTTCTCCTGTTTTTTTCGAATGCTTTGACAATCCGAGAAAGGAATGTATCCACATGGCGGAGCAGATCCGCGCCTCGCATGACAAGGGTATGCCATACGAGGAGAACGCTGTCCTGTTCCGTACGAATGTGGGATGCAGAGAAGCAGTTGAACAGCTGATGGCTTACCAGATTCCGTTCCGAATGGCCGATGTCATTCCCTGTGTCTTCGATCACTGGATCGCGAAGGACATTATCGCATACATGGACCTCGGAGCAATGAGCAGCGTTCGCAAGGGAAAAAGGAATGACTTTCTCCGCGTATACAACCGTCCCAACCGTTATTTTTCCAGGGATGCGTTTTATGATCCTGTCATCACCTATGAAAGTCTGTACAGCTATTATGAGGACAAGGACTGGATGGTTCGGAGAGTGGATGAGCTGGAGACCAACCTCACAATGATCCGTCACCTGGCTCCTTATGGGGCCCTGAACTATATTCGACGGGAGATCGGATACGAGAGGTATCTCCGCGATTATGCGATGCAGCGGAACATTCCCCCGGAGGATCTGCTTCAGGTACTCGACGAGCTCACAGAGAGTGCCCGCAACTACAGGACGCTTGAAGAATGGAAGGCGTCCATGGAACGATATCGTGAAAAGCTGGAGCAGGAGAGAGTGCGCCGTTCCGAAGAGTCCTCCGGCGTCATCGTATCCACGCTGCACGCGTCAAAGGGCATGGAGTACGACTCCGTTTATATCCTCGACGTAAATGAAGGGATGATTCCCTATCACAAGGCCGTTCTCGACGCCGACCTCGAGGAGGAGCGGCGTATGCTCTATGTCGGCATGACGCGGGCCAGAAAAGAGCTGTACATCTATTCGGTGAGAGAGCGCTACGACAAGAAAATCGCTCCGTCCCGCTTCCTCAGGGACATGGATTGTGAGCCGAAAAGCGCTGATCACACCCGCACATGATCAGGGAGGGACGATATGGATTCTTCTGAATTTATCGGAAAAAGCAAAAAAATCACCTGCCGCGAGGCCGAGGCGATGATACCGGATTACCTGGCGGACAAGCTCTCCGACAGAGATCTCGCGGTTTTTCTGAATCATATCAATAACTGCAACAAATGCCACGACGAACTGGAAACGAATTTTATGGTGGACCTGACAGTCCGGTATCTGAACGAAGAAAATCCACAGGGTTCCTTTAATCTGAAGCCCATGCTTCAGAAGAACATCAACGAGAAGACCGTCTACCTCGTCCGCAAGCACCGGATGCGTAAGCTTCGAGCGTTCATTTTCATCATCACCCTGATGCTGGTCATCCTTCTGCTTCTCGATCTCGTCCATGTCCTGTGATTCACCGATACAGCCGCGGTATACTTCCCCGGCGCATATTAAGGAGAGAATGCTTTGAGTGAAACATTTCTGATAATAGACGGACACAGCATGATGAACCGCGCCTTCTACGGTCTTCCCGATCTGACCAATGCCGAAGGAAAGCACACCAATGCCGTCCTTGGTTTTCTGAACATTATGTTCAAGATCCTCGAAGAAGAAAAACCCGAATATCTGGCCGTTGCATTTGACGTTCACGCACCGACCTTCCGTCACCGGATGTTCGACGCCTATAAGGGCACGCGTCACCCGATGCCGGAGGAGCTGAAGGAGCAGATTCCTCTCATCCAGGAGGTCCTGAAGGCGATGGGAATTCTGATTCTGACAAAGGAAGGTTATGAGGCCGACGATATCATCGGCACGATCGCAAGGAGAAGTGAAGCAAGTGGCATGAATGTCACGATTCTCTCCGGTGACCGCGACCTCCTTCAGCTCGCCACTGACAAAGTCCTGGTACGGATCCCGAAGACAAAGGGCGGCCAGACGATTGTGCAGAACTATCACACCCCGGAGGTCATCGGGGAATATCAGATCACACCCGGGCAGGTCATTGAATTGAAAGCACTGATGGGTGACAGCTCCGATAATATTCCCGGTCTTCCGGGAGTCGGAGTAAAAACCGCGACAAAGATTCTTCAAAGCTATGGAACCATCGAAAACGCTCACGATCACCTTGACGAGATCAAGCCCAGGAAGGCCATGGAGGCAATGCGCGATCACTGGGATCTCGCCGTGCTCTCCAAGAAGCTTGCCACGATCGACACAAACAGCCCGATCGATCTGAACTATGACCAGGCAAGACTCGGCAATCTTTTCACTCCCGAGGCATATCAGCTTTTCAAAGAGCTGGGATTCAAAAAGCTCCTCCTTCATTTTGACGCCTCCGCCCAGAATCCGGGGGAGACCCTTACGGTTCAGACAGTCTCAGACTCGGAACAGGCCGAGCAGATCTTTAAAAAAGCTGCCTCCGCCGCGGAGGCGGGTCTCTATCTGCTCCAGAGCTTTCCGCCCATCTCACGGATTCCCCGGATTGTCGGACTTGCGGTCTCTCTTCCCGATGATGGAACCTCTTATATTCCTGCATCCGAGAAGATCCCCGTCTCAAAACTCAGAGATGGCATTTTGCAAATTGCCGAGAGCCCCTGCGTCGTTTCCACGTTCGAGCTGAAGGATCAGATGAAATCCCTGGCACTTCCCGAGGATTGTTTCACCGAGACTGCCGCCGGAAAGCCGGATCCCTCGGTCACCGGCATCTTTGACATCAGCATCGCCGCCTATCTGCTGGATCCTCTCAAATCTGACTATCCTTACGATACGATCGCTGCGGCGTATCTCACAGAACCGGTTCGATCCCCCGAGGAAATATTCGGTACAAAGAAGCTTCCTGACCCAACGGAAATGGAAGAGGAGAAGGCCGCCCTCTACGCCGGACAGATTGCCTGGGTTTCGCTCAAGGTGCGTTCCTCCATGGCTCGTGCGCTCGAGGAAAACGGCATGTACCGTCTCATGACAGACATTGAAATGCCGCTCATATTCACCCTGCATGATATGGAGACAGACGGCATCCGCATACTCCCTGAGGAGCTCTCCTCCTACGGACAGAAGCTTGCCGGAGGAATCGCTCTGCTCGAAAAAAGAATCTATGAGGAGGCGGGAGAGGAATTCAACATCAATTCCCCGAAGCAGCTCGGCGTTATCCTGTTTGAAAAAATGAAGCTTCCCGGGGGCAAGAAAACAAAGACCGGCTATTCTACCTCTGCGGATGTGCTGGAAAAGCTTGCTCCCAAGGTGCCGCTCGTTCAGGATATCCTCGACTACCGCCAGCTTTCCAAGCTGAAATCTACCTACGCAGATGGTCTCGCCGGCTTTGTCTCAGAAGACGGGCGGATCCACACCACCTTTAAGCAGACCATTACCGCGACGGGGAGAATCAGCAGCACCGATCCGAACCTTCAGAACATTCCGATACGGATCGAGCTCGGAAGGCAGATCCGGAAGGTCTTTGTGCCCAGGGAAGGATACATTTTTGTGGACGCCGACTATTCGCAGATCGAGCTTCGGGTGCTCGCATCCATGTCCGGGGACGAAAAGCTGATCGATGCATACCGGCAGGCGAAGGACATTCACCGCATCACTGCCTCTCAGGTCTTTCACGTGCCCTTCGATGAGGTCACTCCGATCATGCGGCGAAATGCGAAGGCCGTTAACTTCGGAATCGTCTACGGCATCAGCGCCTTCGGCCTGAGCCAGGACCTCGGCATTTCCCGAAAGGAAGCGGCGGATTACATCGAGCGCTATTATGAAACATACCCGGGCATTCGTTCCTTCCTGGAGGGCCTCGTCACCCAGGCAAAGGAAAAGGGGTATTCCGTCACCAGATTTGGCCGGCGCCGTCCCATGCCCGAGCTGAAATCTTCCAATTTCATGCAGCGTTCCTTCGGTGAAAGAGTTGCAAAGAACGCTCCCATACAGGGTACCGCAGCCGACATCATCAAGATTGCCATGAACCGCGTGGACCGGCGTCTCCGAAGGGAGCACCTCAAATCCCGGCTTCTGATTCAGGTTCATGATGAACTTCTCGTCGAGGCAGCAAAGGATGAGGAAGAACAGGTCAGAACTATCCTTCGCGAGGAGATGGAAGGCGCCGCCGATCTTGCCGTCCGCCTTGAAGTCGATATCCACGATGGGACAAGCTGGTACGAAGCGAAGTGACGCGGGGACTTATACAGCTTGTGCCCCATGTATTTGTATAAGCTCTTCGAAAACGCAGACGGCTCGTAAGAGACCTTTGCGATTTCGAAGCCAACCGGCAGGAGGAAACCAATGAAGATAATCGGAATTACCGGCGGCGTCGGAAGCGGAAAAAGCGAGGTCATGAAATATCTGGAGACGCATTACGACTGCACTCTGATTCGTTCGGACGAACTGGCACATGAGCTGATGAAGAAGGGACAGGTCTGTTACGACCCGATCCTTGCTCTGCTGGGACCCGGCGTTCTGGGACCCGACCGGGAATTTGACCGAAAGGCTGTCGCCGCGAAAATCTTTGCCGATAAAAAGCTGCTGGAGCAGATGAACCGGATCACACATCCGGCTGTCCGAAAAAGCATAGCCCTCGCCATGAAAGAAGCAGCAGATGCGGGCCGTTCGTTTTTCTTTCTCGAAGCGGCACTATTGATCGAGGAAAAATATGATGAAATCTGTGATGAATTATGGTATGTTTATGCAGATGCGGAAGTCAGAAAGCAGCGTCTCCGAAAAAGCCGCGGTTATTCTGACGAAAAAATCCGACAGATCATGGCAAATCAACTCCCGGATGCTGTGTTCCGAAAGCTCTGCGCGTTTGTTCTTGACAACAGCGGTGCCTTTACAGAAACCATTCGCCAGATTGATTCCAGAATGCAGATATACCCGCCTCAAGCGAACGTCTGTTCGTCTTCTAAGATAACGGGACACCAATAAATCATTTCAGAACAGAGGAAGCGTATCACATATGAAAATGTGCAGTCTTTCCAGCGGAAGCAGCGGCAACTGTATTTTCGTCGGAAGCGAACATACAAGCCTCCTGGTCGATGCCGGGATCTCCGGCAAGCGGACCGAGCTGGGGCTCAATACCATCGGATATACCGGAAAGGATATCGATGGCATCCTGGTCACCCATGAACACTCCGATCACATCAAGGGTCTTGGCGTTCTTTCAAGAAAGCTGAACATCCCGATCTACGCCACAAGGGGCACCTGGGACGCGATTCGGAGCAAGAATTCAACAGGAAAAATTCCGGATGACTTATTTCATGAGATTCGTCCGGATCAGGCCCTCCGGATCGGCGATCTCGACGTGGAGCCCTTCAGCATCCTCCATGACGCTGCAGATCCCGTCGGATACCGGATCTGCAGCGGCAATCGTTCCTGCGCCGTGGCGACGGACATGGGGACCTACACGGATTACACGATCCGACACCTGCAGTATCTCGACGCCATCCTCCTGGAGGCAAACCACGATGTCAACATGCTGGAAGCCGGACGTTATCCCTATCCTCTGAAGGTCCGCATTTTAAGCGACAGAGGCCATCTCTCCAACGAAGCCTCCGGGCGGCTTCTCTGTCAGATTCTGCATGACAACATCCGCCACATTTTTCTGGGTCACCTGAGCGCGGAGAACAATTATCCCGCCCTCGCCTATGAAACCGTGTGCAGCGAGGTGACACTGGGAGAAACTCCCTACAAATCCGGAGATTTCCCGATTACCGTCGCAAAAAGAGACGCGGTCAGCGAATTCATGGAATTCTGAAAAAAGCCGTGCATCTTCCCTGATTCGTAGTATAATCGAACAAACAGCGAAAAACGAAGGTGTCCCTTAAGATGCCGGGCCTATTATTCGGACCGCCGGTACTTCAGGCGCCGCTATTCACCGAGGAGACAAGATCATGAAAAAAACAATCATCACAGTCACCGGAAAAGACACTGTCGGCATTATCGCAAGGGTCTGCAACTACCTCGCGGAAAATAATGTAAATATCGAAGATATCTCCCAGACCATCCTCCAGGGATATTTCCATATGATGATGATCACCGACGCATCCAAATCCGAAAAGAATACCGCGGACCTCGCCGAAGATCTGAAGAAGATCGGAGAGGAGATCGGCGTAATGATTCACTGTCAGCGGGAAGACATCTTCGATATGATGCACAGAATCTGAACAGAAAGGTACAACCATGATCAACATTTTTGAAGCGAACGAAACCAATGAGATGATCGAAAACGAAAATCTGGACGTGCGTACCATTACCCTCGGCATCAGCCTTCTGGATTGCATCGATTCAAACCTCGACCGTCTGAACCAGAAGATCTACGATAAAATAACGACGCTTGCCCGAAACCTGGTGCAGACCGGAAAGGACATCGAGGCGGAATATGGCATCCCGATCGTCAACAAACGGATCTCTGTGACACCGATCGCCCTGATTGGCGGAGCGGCGTGCAAGACACCGGAGGACTTTGTAACGATCGCCGAGACACTGGACAGAGCCGCCCATACGGTCGGCGTCAACTTCCTCGGCGGCTATTCCGCCCTCGTCTCCAAGGGCATGACAAAGGCCGATGAACTCCTGATTCGTTCCATTCCCATGGCGATGGCACGCACCGAGCTTGTCTGCAGCTCGATCAACGTAGGCTCCACAAAGACAGGAATCAACATGGATGCCGTGAAGCTGATGGGAGAGATCGTGAGAAGCACCGCAGAGGCGACAAAGGACAACAATTGTCTCGGCTGCGCAAAGCTCGTCATCTTCTGTAACGCGCCCGACGATAATCCCTTCATGGCGGGAGCCTTTCACGGCGTAACGGAAGCCGATGCCATCATCAATGTCGGCGTCTCCGGCCCCGGCGTCGTAAAGCATGCGCTGGAGAAGGTAAGAGGCGAAAACTTTGAGGTTCTGTGTGAGATGATCAAGAAAACCGCTTTCAAGGTCACCCGCGTGGGCCAGCTCGTCGCAAGAGAAGCATCCAGACGTCTCGGTGTTCCCTTCGGCATCATCGATCTGTCCCTCGCTCCGACTCCCGCGATCGGCGACTCCGTGGCGGATATCCTTGAGGAGATCGGTGTGGAATCTGTAGGAGCTCCCGGAACAACGGCTGCGCTTGCTCTGCTGAATGACCAGGTGAAAAAGGGCGGCGTCATGGCCTCCTCCTATGTCGGCGGACTTTCCGGTGCGTTCATCCCGGTCAGTGAGGATCAGGGAATGATCAATGCCGTAAACCGCGGTTCCCTCTGCATGGAAAAGCTGGAAGCAATGACCTGTGTCTGCTCTGTGGGACTCGACATGATTGCTATTCCCGGAAACACAAAGAGCACGACCATCTCGGGCATCATCGCCGATGAGATGGCGATTGGTATGATCAACCAGAAGACGACGGCGGTTCGCGTCATCCCTGCCATCGGAAAGGACGTCGGCGACTCTCTGGAATTCGGAGGCCTTCTCGGCAGCGCACCGATCATGCCCGTCAGCCGTTTCGGCTGCGACGCTCTGATCAACCGCACCGGCAGGATTCCGGCTCCGGTACACAGCTTTAAGAATTAACGGTGTTTATCGCACCCGGCCGCACCGCGATTGGATGCGTCCCACTGTTTTCCCAAACGAGATAAAACACGCTGCGCGAGTTTTATCTCGCTATCGCGACGCTCGCCGCACACGAATA
>OMUU01000072.1 GCA_900314295.1 uncultured Lachnospiraceae bacterium
GAAGCAACCGATACGGCGCCGAAGGCGGCCGATCCGGGGATCGGATATATTTTTGAGCATACGAGGGGAAAGAAATGCCTGATTTTCACCAATTCCCGTGAGGAGTGCGAGTCCGTCTGTCAGCATCTGCGGCAGTACTGCGAGGCCAATCATGAGCCCGACCGGTTTCTGATCCATCACGGAAATCTTTCCGCATCCTATCGGGAGAGCGCGGAGGAGGAGATGAAGGAGGAAGACTCCCTGATGTCCGTGTGCGCTACGGCGACACTGGAGCTCGGCATCGACATCGGAAAGCTGGAGCGGGCCTTTCAGATCGACGCGCCGTTTACGGTATCCGGTTTTTTGCAGAGAATGGGAAGAACGGGCAGAAGAGGAGATCCTTCGGAGATGTGGTTCGTGATGCGGGAGGATCATCCGGAGCCGCGGGCCATGCTGCCGGAGATGATTCCGTGGTATCTGATCCAGGGAATTGCACTTGTGCAGCTGTATCTCGAGGAACGGTTTGTTGAGCCGCCGCGAATGGGACGGCTTCCGTACAGTCTGCTCTATCATCAGACCATGAGCACACTTGCTTCCTGCGGGGAGATGACGCCGGGAGAGCTGGCCTCTCGTGTGCTGACGCTCTCTGCCTTCCGGAATATCACGGCCGATGATTATCGCGTGCTCCTGAGGCATCTTCTGGAGATTGATCACATCAGCCGCACGGAAAACGGGGGACTGATCGTGGGACTTACCGGTGAGCGGATCGTGAACAACTATAAATTTTACGCCGTTTTTCAGGAAAACATCGAATACACCGTCAGGTCCGGCTCAGAACAGATCGGCACCATCGTGAAACCGCCGCCGGTCGGAGATAAAATCGCCATTGCGGGGCGCGTATGGGTGGTGGAGGAAGTGGACCACAAGCGAAGAGAGGTGTACTGCACCATGGTGAAAGGCAATATCCCCGCTTATTTCGGGGATGTGGCCGGGGATATTCATACGCGCATTCTGGAGCGGATGTATGGTGTACTCGGGGAGGAAAGAACCTATCCGTATCTGATGCGCCATGCTGTTGGACGGCTATCGGATGCCAGAGAGACATTCCGGAAATCCGGGATGGCAGATCATCCGCTTGTCCACCTGGGAGGGAACATGTGGGCTCTGTTTCCGTGGCTGGGCAGCTATGCTTTTCTTGCCCTGGAACGGTTCCTGAAAATTCGTTGTGCCCGGCCTCTCGGGCTGAAGGGATTGCAAGCGTCGCGGCCGTATTATATGCAGTTTACGATGAAGGCGGATGCGGCGGATTTTTACCGGATCGTCTCGGAAGAGGCCGGGAAGGATCTCGATCCGCTTGCGCTTGTGTACCCGAAGGAGGTTCCGGTTTTTGAAAAATATGACGAGTACGTTCCGGAAGAGCTGGTTCGAAAGGGATTTGCGTACGGCGTGCTGGATATCGAAGGAATGCGCGCAAGGGTGATGTCCTGGGGCGGGGCGATAGGATAAGCTTTCGCGTAGGGACAGAGAAACGACAGGGGACAGGGAGGATGAGCGGATGAAGCGGAAAACAGCCTTGACGATCGCGGGAAGTGACTGCAGCGGTGGCGCCGGTATACAGGCGGACATGAAGACGATGACCGTGAACGGGGTCTATGCCATGAGTGTGATCACGGCGATGACGGCGCAGAATACGACCGGAGTGAGAGCGGTGCAGGAAGCAACCCCGGTATTTCTGAAAGAGCAGCTGGATGCGGTTTTTGAGGACATTTTTCCGGATGCGGTGAAGATCGGCATGATACCATCTGCCGCGCTTATGCATGTCATCAGTGAGAGACTGCTGTATTACAAGGCTCGGAATATAGTCGTTGACCCGGTGATGGCGGCCAGCACCGGGTCTTCCCTTGCAAATGAGGATTCGGTAAAGGCAATGACGGAGGAGCTGCTTCCCATCTCGACCCTGGTTACGCCGAATGTACCGGAGGCGCAGATTCTGTCCGGTATATCGATCGAAAAGAGAGAAGATATGATCCGGGCGGCGGAGGAGATCCACAGACGATTTGGCTGTTCCGTTCTGGTAAAGGGAGGCCATATCGAGGGGGACGCGGACGATCTTCTGTTTGATGGCGGAGAGATGTTTTGGTTTGGCGGGAAACGGATTGAAAATCCGAACACGCATGGGACGGGATGCACCCTGTCGAGTGCGATTGCGTCAAATCTTGCGAAGGGATGCGCGATGTCTGAAGCGGTGCAGAAGGCAAAGGACTATCTGACGGGGACACTTGCCGCCATGCTGGATCTCGGAAAGGGCAGCGGCCCTCTGGATCATGCGTTTTGCCTGGGAGAAACGGAATTTTTCGAGAAAAACGTATGAAAAATCTTGACAGAAAGTCGCTGATTCGATACGTTTGTAATAAAGGTTTTTGTATTAGTTCGTGTTCGTTCACTTGTACCAGATGAGGGTTTGGGAGATTTTATCATGCAGGATTATGATGACGCAGTATTAAAATGCTTTCTTGAGAATCAGGACAGATTATTTCCGGAACCGGTTGCTTCTTCGGAGGAGGAAGCGGAATATTTTCTGGAGGATGTATGTGCGGTGGTTGTAGATTCCAGAGAAGAGGTCCGCGAGTATTTTGAGGAAGAGGGAATTGACATCGAGGGAGATCCGCTGGACGAGGCGGAGGTATTTCCCGTTGGTGACGGCAGATTCCTGATTGTGGAAGGATGACAACGAATCAGTACCCGGAATTATGAAAGACAGTCCTGTCCGACGGCTTTCGCTGCGACGGGAATGTCTTTTTTACGTTTGAAATTATTCAGCGTATTCAGCATATATCATTTCACTTGTGGATTTCAGGAGAGCAGCTATGCAGATCACAAACAAAGAAAAACAAACCGGAAAGAAAGCAAGACAGCAGTTGACCCGCGCACAGAAGCTGCGTCGGCTGAGTCTCTGGTTTCTTCCGGTTGGAATCATCCTGGGAATCGCGGGCATGTTTGCCGGAATTGCGGAGGGACGGGTGATCTATGTGCTTGCCTTTACCGCGCCGGCGGTTTCCTTTCTGGTTATGGGGATTTTCTTCCGGAAATTTCCGGTCGGAGAGGAAGTGCCGGACAGGATGACTGACAGCGGCACAAAGAAAAAAGTAGATCTGACCTCGGGTCCAATCGTTATCATACTGGCATTTATCAGCTGTTTTTTGTGGGGAAGCGCCTTCCCTTGCATTAAAATCGGATACCGGATTTTTGACATTGCTGCTTCGGATACTGCCGGGCAGATTTTTTTCGCCGGCGTTCGGTTCACGATAGCAGGTCTGATGGTCATCCTGATCGGAAGCCTGCAGCAGAAGAAGGCGGCGCGCCCGAAGAAAGAGATGATTGGGCCGATCATCGGACTTTCGCTGCTGCAGACGATCGGACAGTATTTCTTTTTCTATATCGGTCTCGCCCATTCGACAGGCGTGAGTTCTTCCATTATCGAGGGCGCCAATACTTTTTTTACCATCCTGATCGCCGCGCTGATCTTCCGGACGGAGCATCTGACCTGGAACAAGATATTGGGCTGTGCGGCGGGATTTGCAGGAGTCCTTTTGATTCAGCTGCCGTCGGGAGGGGGCGCAAAGCTCGGGTTCACGGTCCTTGGAGAGGGCTTCATTCTGATATCGACGATTCTTGCCGCGTTTTCTTCTTCCTATATTAAGAGATGTGCGCAGAAGGAGAATCCCGTCACGATTTCCGGGTATCAGTTCCTTTTCGGAGGGATGGTTCTTGCAGCGGGTGGATTTCTTGCCGGAGGGAGGCTGGAGATCCGTACTTCAGGGATCCTTCTGCTCCTGTATATGGCATTTATCTCCGCAGCTGCCTACACGATATGGAGCATGCTTCTTGCGGTAAATCCGGTCAGTCGGATCGCGGTTTTCGGCTTTTTCAACCCGGTGATCGGTGTGCTTCTGTCGGCAATGCTTCTCGGGGAAGCAAACCAGGCATTCAGCCTTAGGGGACTTCTGGCCCTTGTCCTGGTATGCTTGGGAATTGTCGTGGTCAATTATGAATTTTCCAGCAGGAAAAAGACAGGCTGATTTTATTTTTTTTTATGAAACCGATCACAGATTGCACACAATTGTTCCGTATGATATGGGACAGATAGTTGATGAACCACTCACTATCTCCCCCCTCATTTAAAGAAGCACCGGCAGAGTTCTCTCAGATTCTCTTAGAGATGATTTCCGCCGGTGCTTCTTTACGTTTCGGACGCAGTATGATATTCTTTATTTTGAGTTTTTGTGTCCGCGGAAGAAATGAATGCAACGTGCTGGATTTTGGAGAAGGCGGATTCGATAAACGACATATAGGCAAGAAGACTTTATAGTTAAGCGGGCTAATACTCGTGACTTTAGTCATGAGTAGTTCACTTACGAGTACGAAACGAGAGGGTGTCTGTGGAAAATATCCGGGTTACAGTAAGGATATTTCCGGTTTAAGCATAAGGAGAGTGAAAGATGGCAAAGAATCTGAAGCAGCTGCTGACTGGACTGAAATATGAGATCATTCAGGGCAGTGAAGACAGAGAGATTATGGGCGTCGTTTATGATTCCAGGAAGGTTGCGGAGAATTTCCTGTTTGTCTGCATCAAGGGCGCGGTTTCCGACGGTCACAAATATGCGGCGGTCGCAGCGGAAAAGGGAGCCTGCGTGATTGTCGCGGAGGATGCGGTTGAGGTTCCGTCCTCCGTGACGGTAATCCGTGTTGCAAATTCGCGGTATGCGCTGGCACTGATCTCCGCGGAGTGGTTCGACCACCCGGCAGAGAAGCTGACGACGATCGGAATTACGGGGACGAAGGGGAAGACGACTACCAGCTACATGATTCAGTCGATCCTGAACGCGGCCGGTCATAAGTGCGGGCTGATCGGAACCATTGAGAGCATTACGGGCAAGAGGAGGATTCCATCGGAGAACACGACGCCGGAATCGTATCTGATTAATGAGTATTTTGCGGAGATGGTGGAGTCCGGGTTCGACAGCGTTGTGATGGAGGTATCCTCACAGGCTCTGATGCTGGACCGCGTCGCGGGTATTTATTTTGACTTCGGTATTTTTACCAATATTGCCCCGGATCATATCGGACCGAATGAACACAAGAGCTTTGAGGATTATATGGAGTGCAAGAAGAAGCTGCTCCGGCAGTGCCGGATCGGAATTGTCAACCGGGATGACCGCCATTTCGAGCAGATCGTCGAGGGGAATACCTGTGAGAAGCTGGAAACATACGGCTTTGACAGCAATGCCTCTCTGAGGGCGTCCAATGGCATGATGCTCAGCAAGAGAGGAAGGCTTGGAATTCGCTATGAGGCGAGCGGAATCGTCAACATTCCGGTGGAAATCGATATTCCGGGTAAGTTCTCTATCTACAACTCCCTGGCGGCGATCGCGGTTTGCCATCATTTCGGGGTAAAGCCGGATGCGATTATGGATGCACTGACGCACGCAAAGGTGAAGGGCAGAGTGGAGATGGTTCACGTGTCCGACAACTTCACGGTGATGATCGATTATGCGCACAATGCTATGGCGCTGGAGAGTCTTCTCTCGACGCTGCGTGAATATCACCCGTCGAGGCTGATCTGCCTGTTCGGATGCGGCGGAAACCGGGATCCGGAGAGAAGATTTACGATGGGGGAGGTTTCCGGCAGGATGGCGGATCTGACGATTATTACGTCGGACAATCCGCGAAACGAGGAACCGCAGGCGATCATCGACAATATCGTGACCGGAATCCGGAAGACAGACGGCAGGTACGTGACGATCATTGACCGCAGAGAGGCAATCGCCTGGGCAATTCATCACGGCGAGCCCGGAGACATCATCGTTCTTGCGGGAAAGGGACATGAGGATTACCAGATCATCAAAGGGAAAAAATATCCCATGGACGAGCGTGTCATCATCCGGGAGATCCTGGAGAGAGACGCAAAGACGCGGGAGGCCGGCGGAGAAATCAAGGACAGAGAATATACCATTCATCAGGGCTGATGGCAGGCGAACTTTGAAAAACGGTATCCTCACGGAATTCGCGGAAAGGCCGTCCGTGTGAAAAAACTGCCGCCAACAGCGTGTTTGAGCGGAGAGAAATTCACAGTTACCGGTAAAGGGGAGCAGCAGGTGAGTTTAGAGATGGAAAAATACGCGGATGTGATCGTGGATGTCACACAGGCGAGTATCGACCGGTCCTATCAGTACCGGATTCCGCCGGAGATGGAGGAGAAGATACGGATCGGATGTGTCGTGAGGATTCCCTTCGGCAACGGAAAGCGGTCGGCGGAGGGATATGTTCTCCATATCGGAACAGAACCGAAGATTGCGAGGGAGCGGATCAAACCGATTCTGGAGGTGCCGGAGGATCGGGTTACCATTGAGTCCAGGCTGATAGAGCTTGCGCTCTGGATGAAGACGACGTACGGGTCGAGTCTGAACAATGCGCTGAAGACGGTTCTTCCTGTGCGGGAGAAGGAAAAGCAGGCGGTCCGGGAAGAGGTTACGCTTGTATGGCCGGAGAAGAAGACGAGACTTCTTCTGGAACAGTATACGAGGCGGCATTATGCAGCGAAGGTCCGGCTGCTGACGGCGCTTCTGAAGACGAATGAACTCGACAAAAGCTATGTGACGGGGACGCTGAAGATTACGCCGGAGAGCCTGAGAAGTCTGGAGCGGGAGGGCGTGATTTCGATAAAAAGCGCGGACCTTACGAGAACGCCGGAGGATCTTCGGGAACCGGAAGGGGTGGAGGAGCCCTGTGCTCTGACTCCGGAGCAGGAGCTGGTACGTGACGGGATCTTCAGAGAATGGGAAGGCGAAGACCGCCCGTGTCTGATCCGGGGAGTGACCGGAAGCGGAAAGACACTGGTCTACATGGAGCTGATGGAGCGGGTGCTGAAGGCGGGAAGACAGGTGATTCTGCTTATCCCTGAGATCTCTCTTTCGTGGCAGAATGTAAAACGGTTCCGGAGCCGTTTTGGAAATGCGGTGACGATTCTGAATTCCAGGATGTCAAAGGGAGAGAGGTATGACCAGTTTGAACGGATGAAACGGGGTGAGGCACAGATTGTGATCGGTCCGAGATCAGCCCTTTTCACGCCGTTTCCCAACCTTGGGCTGATCATCATCGATGAGGAACAGGAATCCTCTTACCGGAGCGAGAATGCGCCAAGATACGATTCCAGAGAAACCGCACTCGAGAGGGCGAGGATTGAGAACGCGCACGTGGTATTCGGCTCCGCGACTCCCTCTGTGGATACCGTGTTCCGGTGCCGGGAGGGCGTCTATGCCGGCTTTCTTCTGGAGAACCGCTACGGAAACGCGAATCTGCCGGCGGTTCATGTGGAAGATATGAGAGAAGAGCTGCGACACGGAAATCGTTCGATCCTGAGCGCGGCGCTTTGCAAGGCGATCGGAGATCGGCTGGAGAGGAAGGAACAGACGATTCTGTTCCTGAACCGGAGAGGATATTCCGGATTCATTTCCTGTCGGTCATGTGGAGAGGTGATCAAATGTCCGCACTGTGACGTTTCGCTGACCTTTCACACGAACGGAAAGCTGGTGTGCCATTATTGCGGTTATCAGATCGAGCAGGTCAGCCGGTGCCCTTCTTGCGGTTCTCCCTACATCGGAGGATTCCGGGCGGGCACAGAAAAAGTGGAGGCGGAGCTTCATCGTTTTTTTCCGGAGGCGGGAATCATCCGGATGGATGCGGACACCACCAGAAAGAAGGACGGCTATGCGAGGATTCTTCGTTCCTTTGCGGACGGGGAGGCGGACATCCTGGTCGGAACCCAGATGATCGTGAAGGGGCATGATTTTCCGAGAGTCACACTGGTGGGTGTTCTGGCGGCGGATCTTTCGCTTTTCGTCAGTGATTACAGAGCAGCAGAGCGGACGTATCAGCTTCTGGTACAGGCGGTCGGGAGAGCCGGGAGAGGGAATCTGCCGGGAGAGGCTTACATTCAGACCTATCATCCGGATCATTACAGCATCCGGGCGGCGGCAAGGCAGGATTATGACGCGTTTTATGAAGAAGAGATGCTGGCGAGGGAGATGATGCATTATCCGCCGGCCTGCAATCTTCTTGCAATCCACGGGTCCTGCGCGGATGAACAGAGGCTCAGCGTCGCGATGGGGCATCTGAAGCGGTATCTCATCCGCAATCAGAGCAGGGAGGCGGTCATCGTCGGACCGGCCCCTGAGAACATCCGGAAGATTCAGGATATCTACCGTCAGGTCCTCTATGTAAAGGAACCGGATGAACAGAAGATTATCCGTCTTCGAAGGCTGGCGGAGAAGTTTATCGAAATCAATTCCGGATTCAACCGGATGATGTTTCAGTACGACTTAAATGCATGAGCATCGCGATCTGCAAGCATATTTTTTACAGGTACATTATGTTGGAATCAAAAGGCCTTTGACCACAATATCATCATATAAAGAAGGAGAGCTAGGAATTCATGGGTATCAGAAAGATCAGAGAAGAGGGAGATCCGATTCTCACAAAAAAATGCAGACCGGTTGAGAAGATGAACCTGCGCACGAAGGTGCTGATTCAGGATATGTTTGAGACGATGTACCACGCGTACGGTGTCGGCCTTGCCGGGCCGCAGGTCGGCGTGCTTCGCAGACTCTGTGTCATTGATGTGGACGGGGAACATCCCTACGTGTTCATCAATCCGGAGATTATCGAACAGTCCGGGGAGCAGACCGGAGAGGAGGGATGCCTCAGCATTCCGGGTATGTGCGCACTCGTCACGAGACCGGAACATGTAAAGGTAAGGGCACTCGATATCAATATGGAACCCTTCGAGCTGGAAGCCGACGGCCTTCTTGCCCGTGCGTGCTGTCATGAGTTTGATCATCTGGACGGAATTATGTATCCGTCGCGCGCTCTTGAGCCTATCCACCCGGTGGATCAGGGAGAGGATGAAGAGGAAGACGAGGCGCCGGAGGATGAGCTGTGATCCGTGTTCGGGTGAAGCGGACAGAAAGTGGTGAGGTATGGTATGAGAGTTGTTTTTATGGGCACACCGGATTTTGCGGTCGGCACGCTTCTTGCCATCGCAGATGCCGGACATGAGATAGCGGGTGTGGTCACCCAGACAGACAAGCCGGTGGGAAGAAAGCAGGAACTGAAGCCGACCGCCGTCAAGGCCGCTGCGCTGGAGAGGGGATTTGCGGTATATCAGCCGAAGAAGCTGCGAAACAATCCGGAATTCCTGGAGACATTGCAGAAGCTTTCACCGGACGTGATCGTGGTGGCAGCTTATGGGAAAATTATTCCGAAGGAGATTCTGGAGCTGCCGAAATACGGATGTCTGAATGTACATGCATCCCTCCTTCCGAAATACCGGGGAGCGGCGCCGATCCAATGGGCGGTCATCGACGGCGAGGAAAAGTCGGGGGTTACGATCATGCAGATGGATGAGGGACTGGATACCGGCAACATGCTTGCGACGGTCGAGGTTCCGATTACAAAAGAGGAGACGGGAGGATCCCTTTTTGATAAGCTTGCAAAAGCAGGCGCCGAGCTTCTGGCAGAAACGCTGCCAAAGGTAGAAAAGGGAGAGCTTCATCCGGTAAAGCAGCCGGCGGAAAGCCCGACCCCCTACGCGCGCATGATCAGCAAGGCGGATGGGCGGATGGATTGGTCGCTTCCCGCCCGGAAGCTGGAGTGCTTCGTCAGGGGAATGAATCCCTGGCCGGCAGCCTATACCTCTTTGCAGGGGAAGGGCTTGAAGATCTGGAAAAGCCAGGTGGAGACAGCCAAATCCGGGAAGAAGCCGGGAACGGTTCTCGCTGCGGATGAAAAGGGTCTGCTCGTTCAAGCCGGAGAGAATGCTCTGCGCATCACCGAGCTTCAGCTGGAAGGAAAAAAACGGATGAAGGCGTCGGATTTCCTTCGGGGACACAAGGTAGAGACAGATACCGTACTCGGAGAATAAGCAGGGGCATTCAGACCGGCGTTTTCCTTTGAAGTGTCGGGCTTCATACAGAGTGGCGCTTTCCCGTGAACAAGCGGGTGGCATGCAGACTGAACGGTTTCCGGAGCTGAACGGTTTTTTCGGATGAAGAGAGGAGGTTCTCCTATGTACTACGGAGGATACGGATTATATTTTGACTGGACCTATATTCTTGTGATTCTTGCCTTTGTTCTCTCCATGATTGTACAGACGGCAATGCAGAGCACGTTTCGGAAATACAGCAGGGTGAGAAGCTCATACGGAATGACCGGAGCGCAGGTGGCGCAGCGGATTCTGGAAAGTGAAGGAATCTATGGAGTCCAGGTTCGGCCGGTAAGAGGGAATCTGACGGACCATTATGATCCGAGATCCAAGACGGTGAATCTGTCGGAATCGATCTATGGAAGCACGTCGGTTGCGGCGCTCGGTGTTGCGGCGCACGAGTGCGGACACGCGATTCAGGACGCCAGAGATTACGCACCGCTCCGGATTCGTTCGGCGCTTGTTCCCGCCGCGAATTTCGGCTCGCAGTTTTCATGGATATTATTTTTTATCGGACTTGTACTTCAGTCCGGCATTCTGACGGAGATCGGCATTTTGCTGTTCTGTTTCGCGCTGCTGTTTCAGCTCGTGACGCTTCCGGTAGAATTCAACGCGTCTCACAGAGCCATGCAGAAGCTGAAGACACTGGGCATGGAAGAGGGACGGGAATTGTCCGATACGAGAAAGGTACTCACCGCCGCCGCGATGACTTATGTAGCCGCGGTATGCGCGTCGCTATTGTATCTGCTCAGAATGATTCTTTTATCGGGAGGAAATCGACGTCGTGACTGAGCGTATCAATATCAGAGAACTGGCACTCGAGACTCTGCTCGCCATCCGGGAGGAAGGCAGGCAGAGCCATTTCGTCATCCGGGAGGTTCTGGAACGTTACGGATGGCTGACGGATCAGGAGCGGGCGTTTTACCTGCGTCTGACGGAGGGAACGCTGGAGTATCAGATCCGGCTGGATTATATTCTGAATCTTTTTTCCAGGACGAAGACAGAACGCATGAAGCCGGTGATCCGGGAGATTCTCCGAATGGGCGTATATCAGCTTCAGTTCATGGATTCCGTTCCGGATTCGGCGGCGGTGAATGAGAGTGTGCGCCTTGCCGGACGAAAGGGATTTTCCGGGCTGAAGGGATTTGTGAACGGTGTACTGCGAAACATCTCCCGTCATCCGGAGAAGATCGTGTATCCTTCCATGGAGGATCCGGTCCGGAGCCTTTCCATCCGGTATTCGATGCCGGAATATCTGGTGTCGATCTGGATGGATGCATTCGGGGCTGAGACGGCCGAGAAGATCTGCCGGGGATTTCTGGAGCAGAATGAGGTGACGATCCGTGTTCGGAATGTCCGGAAGGAAGACGGATCAGAAGAAGGAACGGAAGAAGTTTTAAGAAATCTGGAGGCGGAGGGTGCGCAGCTTATGAAGGCACCCTATGTACCGGATGCATGGTATATGCGGAGTGCGGGAAATCCCGCGGAGCTGACAGCCTTCCAGGAGGGAGGCTTCCTGATGCAGGATGTGAGCTCACAGCTTGCGGTGCGATGCGCAGGTATCCGGCCCGGAGATCTGGTCTTTGATCTCTGTGCTGCCCCCGGAGGAAAAAGTCTTCTCGCAGCCGATCTGATGGCGGGTACCGGAAAGGTGATTTCCGGCGATCTCACGGACAGAAAGGCAGAGCTTATTCAGGAGAATGTGGAACGCTGTCGGGTGAAAAATATGGAAATCGAGGTTCAGGATGCTTCTGCTGCAGTGCCCGGGCGGTTTGAAACAGCCGATGTGGTGCTTGCCGACGTGCCCTGTTCCGGCTACGGGGTTATCGGCAAGAAGCCGGATATTAAATACAACGCCTCCCGCGAAAAGGAAATAGAGCTGGCGGCGCTTCAGAGAAAGATTCTGGAGAACGCTGTGTCGTATGTGCGGCCGGGAGGAATTCTCCTGTTTAGCACCTGTACTGTCGCAAAGACGGAGAATGAGGAAAATGTGAAGTGGCTTCTGGAGAATTTTCCCCTGGAAGGTGTGGATCTCAGCGATTCTCTTCCAGAAGAGCTGCTTGCGGATGAGAGAGTGAGGGAAACGTCAAAAAGAGGATTTGTACAGCTGCTGCCGGGCATACACCACTGCGACGGTTTTTTCTTTGCCAAGTTCCGCAAGACGGTGTAATCGTGTGATAGAGGAAAAGGCGGAATGGCGCAAATCGTATCGTATGGCACACAAGGTAAGACGGCAAATGACCGGAATGTACGGAGCAGCGGAGATGGGTGGAAAATCAGGAGGAAGAGATGAACTTGGATGAGGAAAAAAAGACCGGCTTGACAGATATCAAATCCATGCTGCCGGAGGAGCTCGAGGCATGTGTGCTGGATCTCGGAGAGAAGAAATTCCGTGCAGCACAGCTTTTTTCCTGGATGCACCAGAAAAGGGTGGAGAGCTATGGTGAGATGACCAACCTTTCTGTAAAGCTTCGGAGGGAGCTGGAGCAGCAGTACCCGCTGACGCGTCTCCGGGTGGTCCGGGAACAGGTCTCTGCGATTGACGGTACGAGAAAGTATCTGTTTGCGCTCGGTGACGGAAATGTAATTGAAAGCGTATGGATGCAATATCATCACGGCAATTCCGTCTGCATATCCTCTCAGGTGGGATGCAGGATGGGGTGCCGTTTCTGTGCGTCTACTCTGGACGGTCTGGTGCGGTCGCTGACGGCGTCGGAGATGCTGGAGCAGGTCTATCAGATTCAGAGGATTACCGGAGAAAGGGTTTCAAACGTGGTCATCATGGGAAGCGGAGAGCCCATGGAGAATTACGACAATGTGGTTCGGTTTGTGCATCTGGCAAGCGCGGAGGCGGGTTTAAACCTCAGCCAGAGAAACATCACGGTTTCCACCTGCGGCATTGTGCCGAAGATTCGTCAGCTGGCGAAGGAGGATCTTCAGATCACGCTCGCGATTTCGCTTCACGCCCCAAACGATGAAAAGAGGAGAAGGCTGATGCCGGTCGCGAACAAATACAGCATCCGGGAGCTGATGGACGCATGCCATTTTTATTTCGCGGAAACAGGTCGGAGGTTGACATTTGAGTATGCGCTCGCGAAGGGGCAGAACGATTCCGAGGAGGATGCTGCAGAGCTTGCGGGACTGCTGAAGGGGCTTAACTGCCACGTCAATCTGATTCCCGTCAACCCGGTAAAAGAGCGAAATTTCGCCCGTTCCGGCCGCCAGGCGGTTTTGAATTTTCAAAATAAACTTGAAAATTACGGGATAAATGTTACTATAAGAAGGGAAATGGGCGCTGATATCGACGGTGCCTGTGGACAATTACGTAAGAGTTATATTGACAGTAACCAGGAGAATTAGGCATGAAGGTATTTTCTGCAACCGATATCGGCCAGAAAAGACATATGAATCAGGATTTTATCTTTACCTCGGAGGAGCCGGTGGGGAATCTGCCGAATCTTTTCGTGGTTGCGGATGGAATGGGGGGACATAATGCCGGCGACTTTGCATCACGATATGGGGTGTCGGTGCTGGTCGAGAGTGTCCGCAGGGATAAGAATTTCAATCCTGTGAAGGTCATGAGGAATGCGATTGAGGCGGCAAACCGCGAGGTTTTTTCCCAGTCCAGAAATGATCCGTCTATGGCTGGCATGGGAACGACAATGGTGGTATGCACCGTCGTCGGCGGCTACGCGTACATCGCAAATGTCGGAGATTCCAGGCTTTACCTGGCGGGAAGCGAATCCATGACGCAGATCACGCAGGACCATTCGCTGATCGCGGAAATGGTGCGTCTGGGAGAGCTGACACCGGAGGAGGGCAGAAATCATCCGGACAAGAATATAATTACAAGAGCGGTCGGAACCAATGAAGAGGTCAAGATTGATTTCTTCGATGTGAAGCTGGAGACAGGGGATCAGATCCTGATGTGTTCGGACGGCTTATCCAATATGGTCGAGGATCAGAGGATCTTCGAAATTTTGAAGGGTGAAGATACAAAAGCAGATAAGGCGCAGGTTCTGGTCGATGAGGCTAACGCGAACGGCGGACGGGACAATATCGCTGTCATTGTAGTAGAGGCATGAGCAGGACAAACGAGGTGAGAGTGTTATGTTAAAAGAGGGAGTTATACTGGGCGAGCGGTACGAGATCATGTCCAGGATTGGATATGGCGGTATGGCGGATGTCTACAAGGCTCAGGACAGAAAGCTGAATCGTCTCGTCGCGGTCAAAGTCATGAAGGCGGAGTTCCGTGAGGACAGCAGTTTTGTAGCGAAATTCCAGAAGGAGGCGCAGGCGGCAGCCAAGCTTTCCCATCCGAATGTCGTGAACGTATATGATGTCGGTGAGGACCGAGGTCTTCAATATATTGTTATGGAGCTGATCGAGGGGATCACGCTCAAGAATTATATCGCGAAAAAGGGAAAGCTGAGTGTGAAGGAAGCAACCAGTATCGCGATTCAGGTTTCTCTGGGTCTGGAGGCGGCACACAATGTGGGCATCGTCCACAGAGATGTCAAGCCACAGAATATCATGATTTCAACCGACGGTAAGGTTAAGCTTTCCGATTTCGGTATCGCAAAGGCGATCAATTCGAATACCATCACGGCAAATGTTATGGGATCGGTGCACTACAGCTCACCGGAGCAGGTCCGCGGGGGCTATTCGGATGCGAAGAGCGATATCTATTCGCTCGGCATTACGATGTATGAGATGGTGACCGGAAGAGTTCCCTTCGACGGGGATACAACGGTGGCGATCGCAATCAAGCATCTGCAGGAGGAGATTGTCCCGCCGTCAATCTATACACCGGATCTTCCGTATTCTCTGGAACAGATTATTCTGAAGTGTACGCAGAAGAATCCGAGCCGCCGTTACCAGAATGTCGGCGAGCTGATCGATGACCTGAAGAGGTCACTGATCGATCCGCAGGGGAATTTTGTACAGATCGCTCCGCTTGCGTCTCACGCGGAGACGGTGAAGATGACGGATCATGAGATGAATGAGATTCGGCGCGGCATGAACAACGGAACACTCCGCGGCAATGATGATGACGATGATGGTGACGAGCGATATGAACGCCGGAAGAAATATCTGGACCATTACAATGATGACGACGATGATGACGATGACGAGGATGCCGGAAGTACGAAGCTGGAAAAGGCGATCACGATCGGCGGATTTATCGTCGGCGCGATAATTATCGTTATCCTGATTCTTGTGATCGGGAATATGGCAGGGGTTTTCCATTTCGGAGGATCTTCTGCGAAGAGCAATTCAACGGCTGCCACCTCTACGAGTACATCAGCAGAAAGCTCTTCCTCCTCTTCGAATTCCCAGGTTGAGGTTCCGAAGCTTCTCGGAATGACGCTGGAGGAGGCGCAGAAGGCGACAAATAAGCTTGGAATCGGTGTGAGTGAGACGGGAGAAGAGGCATCGGAGGATTATTCCGAGGGCCAGATCATGTCCCAGTCGATTGATGCGGGCACCAAGGTCGATCCGGGAACGACAATTAATGTCACAATAAGCACTGGAAAGGCGGATGTGACCGTACCGAGCGGTATTACCGGCGCGACGCAGCAGCAGGCGACAGATCTTCTGACGGGAGTGGGACTTCAGGTAGAGGTGTCTCTTGATTATAGTGATTCGGTAGAGGTAGGCTATGTCATTTCCTGCGATCCCGCAGAGGGAACAAGTGTTGCGGCGGGAAGTACCGTGACGCTGACTGTCAGCAAGGGAGAGGATGATTCGAAGAAGGTACAGGTTCCTTCTGTCATCGGATGGTCAAAGGAGGATGCGGAATCAACCCTGGATTCCATGGGACTGTCTTATAAAGAGAAGGAATCGGAGGACAAGACACAGGTGGACGGCGTCGTTCTTGCGGTCAGCCCGGATGTCGGGACTTCCGTGGATTCCGGATCTACCGTGACGCTTACGATCAATAAGCTCAGCAGCACAAGCAGTTCCTCCGCAAAGAAGTATGTGTGCTATAGTCCGTTGTCCCAACCGTCCGGATATAATGGCGGAACCGTGAAGCTGGAGCTGGTCCAGGGCGATCAGACCACAACGATTTATGAGGGCGCGGATCCGTGGAACGGCGGAACGTACAGCACTCCGATTGAGAGCACATCCGGCGAGACCGGTGTGATCAATGTATATGAAAACGGTACCTTGATTGCGAAGTATCCGAATGTCACGTTCCAGGAAGAAAGTTAACAGATAGCAGAACGAAAGGGCTGATGCGTTGACCGGGTGAAGTGTCGGTTGATGCGCGGTCCTTTCTTTTTGATTTACGCGAACAGTGAGCCGCATCCG
>OMUU01000114.1 GCA_900314295.1 uncultured Lachnospiraceae bacterium
ATTAAGGAGCTGGGGGATCAGGCATTTTCCTGTCAAGAATTACCTTGTTTTCTATTTAGTTGTGGAAAATACGGTTTATGTTGTCCGCTTCCTGCATCATCGTCGTGACTGGATCAGCATCCTTCATCAGGAAGGCATTGATTATGAAGAAGAATAAAATGGGAACAAAGGTACCGGTGTCAGACACCGTTAGATAATGGTAATGCTGTTAACTTAAGACTTTTAGGCCTGGAAATTAAAGGGCTGAGACCACATTTTTCAAGAGATATTCCGGCTGAAGATTACGAAATCTATGGCAGCACCTGTCCGGGCTTCGAGCAGCATCGTTCTGGATGAGTATTTCCAGCTTGACGACACTACCTGTCCGGTAATGTGGAAACCGGTTTGAACCTCCTTGGTGACCTATTTCTGATATCTGTGTGAGTGGGATATAATCAGATATGGATAAGAAAAATAACGAATACAAGTCAATATTTTCATCAAATACAGATTGGAACAAGCTTGTACCCGTACAAAGGCCAAGTAGGGGCTAAGACGGAGCTAAGTTGGGGACAAGACAAAGAATCATCAAATTGATATAGGGTGAGAATATCATCGAATGTAGTTCCTGACAGAAATGTTCTCGTCATTGGATCATAGAACAGAGTCTTGTATCCTCAAATTAAGCATAGTAACGGTTTATAATGGCAAGAAGGCAGATTGCCAAAAGAAAGAATCAGAAACCGTAGATGAGATACAAACTATAAAGGATGATACAGCAAATATAAAATTATCTTTTTCGAATCCCTGTGTAACATCCAATGACAAGAAGGATGGTTGTTGCTATAATGCCGATCCAACTGAAGAAGTATATTGCAATCGCAAAGACACCTATTGTTATAAATATCCAAACGATTTCAATTATCGGGCTTCCTGATCAGGCTATAAGAGAAGCTGGCGAACGGATCCAAGCCGCTATTGAAGATTGGCTTGGGATGTAAGGAAGGTAAGGAAGAAGCCGCAGTCGAATAAGTATTGAAGCTTGAGCAGCCGCAGGTTTTTACCTGCGGCTGTTTAGGGGTTCAGAAATTATTTTCCAAATAGATCACTGTGGCTGCCGGTCCTGGCTAAAGTCAGAACCAATACATCATCTTCAATACGGTAGATCAATAGCCAGTCCGGGAGTATATGACATTCCCGATGTCCCACCCAGATTCCGGTCAGCGCATGATCCTTGTTTTTTTCAGGAAGTTTCTCTCCCATAGCCAGAGCGGCGATGATATCCTTTAGCAGATTGATTTTCAGTCCTCGCTTAACTGCCAGTTTGTAGTCCTTTTTAAACTGCGTAGTAGGCTTGACGATATACTTTGTTTCTGTCATTTTTCAAGGTCAGCAAATAGCTCATCCAGATTGGTATAGCCTTTCACGGACGGGTCTTTTGCAATCCTTTCTGCTTCCAACATGGCGGCAATCGTTTCCTTGTTGGGCTGATTCAGAGAAATCTCAAAGGGTATCCTGCCTTCCCGAAGCGACTGACGGACAAAAATATTGAACGCAGTAGAGATATTCATACCCAGTTCGTTAAACAGCGCATCGGCCTGTGCTTTAAGGTCAGAGTCCATACGGATACTGATATTCGTAGTAGAGCCAGCCATACTATCATCTCCCTTCATGATGGTAGTTTTATTATATTCTACTTGCACGAAGAAAACAATATCTTGCACGAAAATTCATTTTTTATTCCCCGCTCATTTTAAAGAAGACGAGAAAGGAATGGCAGTTATGTGCAAGGCTATGGAAGATAGGATGTTGCTGCTAAGGGGCAAAATGCTCTTACAAAAAGCCTTTTATCCAAAACTAATACAACTACATTCTCGAAAGCCTTATAATATCAATCTTTCGTTTAGTCGATCTGTGTGTTATGATAAGAAATACAGATAACCGATCACAGCAGATATAACTGCAATACGGAGTTATTCGCTGTGATGGCGTAAAAAAAATATGGAGGACAATAAGATGGCAGAGAAGAGAACGCGTCGTTCAAAAAGAGAAGTTTTAAACGCCAAACTTGCTAAAGCAAAAGCGGATAAGCAGCGTTACGAAGAGAAGGTATCTGCTCTGGATGAGGAGATCAAAAAACTGGAAGATAAGCTGAATGCACAGAGAATTGATGAGGTCGTATCTGTGATCAACGAACAGGGTCTCAGCATTGAGGACGCCATCGCTAAATTGAAAGCGTGAATTTTTCCCCGGCGGGTCATATGTAACAGGCTGATGTATGGCCGTGCCTCTGCGTTAACTAGAGGAATGATGTCCTTGCAATGTTATTCTGAGCTTCTTCTGAATGTGCCGCCGTATGGGGAAACCTGAACGGTGGTTTTTTTGTGCGTAAACATAGATTTCCTAATCAGCTTATACTATTATCTAAATTATGAAACGAAAAGTTATACCTGTTATCATATTCTTTACCCTTGCTTTTATCTGGGGACATTCCTTGGTGCCAAGGCAGGCTTCGGCCGATGAAAGCGTTTTTTTCCTGAAGATCCTGTATCCGGTTTTGTCAATAATCGTGGGAAAGAACGGCGTAACAATCCATCTGGTAAGAAAAACAGCTCATTTTACCGAGTATTTCATACTGGGCACAGAGTTTAGGCTGTATCAGAATCTGAGATATTCTGACACTGAGGCAGCACGTGCGATGACTTCTGATGCCGGGGCAGCTTGTGCGATGACTTCTGATGCCGGGACAGCATGGGCGATGAATTCTGATGCTGACGCAGCTTGCAGAATGACTTCCGAAAAAAGTCACCATATCATGAAGAAAATTTGTCATCTGGTACACGGCAGGATGCTGACCGCTGTAAGATTTGCTTTTTACATCGCGTTTATTGATGAGACGATCCAGATATTCAGCGGTAGAGGTCCGCAGATTGCAGACGTCTGGCTGGATGTACTGGGGGCATTCTGCGGGGCAGCGATAGCAAGCCTTCTAAGTGCGAGACCCGGGCGCCATGGATATATTCAATGGGAATAAGAAATTTCATGAGATAGGATTATCTGAGATAGGATTATCATAGATCAGACGCTGAAAAAACTGCGTGTATAACACTTTGAAAGGTAAGAGACAACATATATGGCAAATAGCAAATCCACTCAAACGATGAGCAGGAACCTGGAATTTAAGGATGTACTTGTGCTCGCATTCAGTACGATGATTGGATGGGGATGGGTGGCGCTTACCGGTAAATGGGTGAATCAGGGCGGAGCTGTCGGAGCGGTGCTTGCGTTTGTGATTGGCGCTGTTCTCTGTATCTTTGTCGGCCTGACTTATTGTGAGCTTACACCTGCCTTGCCATATTCGGGAGGGGAGCTTGTATTCTCCTATAAGGCGATGGGCTACCATGGGGCTTGGTTTTCTGGTTGGATGATTGCTTTTGCGTATATTGGTGTCGCTGCGTGGGAAGGGCCGGCATTGGTTACTGCCATTGACTATCTGATAAAGATCCCAAGGTATGGCTATTTATGGACAATTGCTGGCTTTGACGTGTATGTGACCTGGCTGCTGATTCCTGTCTTTGCGGGAACATTATTGTGCATCATTAACATAAAAGGCATTAAGATCTCCTCGATGTTTCAGGCGGCGGTCACCATCATTCTTGCGGTTGGCGGAATTATATTTGCGGTAATCAGTGGTACGCATGGTTCTGTGGGGCATATGAAACCGTTGTTTTCATCGACGAAGGGTATGTTTACGGTGGTGCTGTCCGTTCCGGCTATGTTTGTCGGCTTCGATGTTATTCCACAGGTTGCGGAGGAGATGAATCTTCCCTTGAAAAAAATCCCGCGTGCGATTGTATCTTCGATTCTCTTAGCCGCCGCGTGGTATATTATGATTATTCTTGCCAGCTCCTTTGCCGCGCCTAAGGAAGTTCTCGGCAAAGAAGGATTGTCTGTTGTGCATGCAGTAAACTATGCGACGAATCATCCTGTTGCAGGGAAGCTGATCGTTGTTACCGCTATTATGGGCATCCTGTCAAGCTGGAATGGCTTTATCATTGGTGCAACCAGAGTGCTCTATTCCATGGGCAGGGCAAAGATGCTTCCGGATTTTTTTGGTGAGCTTCACAGGAAATATCAGACTCCGAGAAATGCGATTCTTTTCATTGGCATAATCACTATTCTGACACCGCTTCTTGGAAAAAATTCCCTCGGGTGGTTTGTCGATGCGAGTGCATTTGGTACCGTAATCGCATATTTTATGGTTGCCCTTTCGTTCGTGATCCTGAGAAGAACGTGTAAAGATTTGCCAAGGCCCTTCAAAGTAAAACATGGAATGCTGGTAGGAGTAATTGCTATCCTGATCTCTCTGTTTTTTATTTCGCTGTATCTTCCCATAGGAAGCAGTTCGCTTTCGGGGATAGAATGGATGATCGTAGGTGTTTGGGTTTGTTTCGGCCTGATTTTATATTTCATAAGTCTGCCGCATATGAGGAAAAATACCCAGATTAGAGAAAAGGCTTTATTCTGTAAATTTTCCGATTGATGAAGTTACCTCTGGATTTATGGATCCATTCGAAGGATTCAAGCTTTAGTAAAAAATGCGATAAGGCTGGTAGAAGGGTCTCTTCTACAGTAGGAAGAAAGAATAAGGAATGAGGATACTATAAATGGCGGATTTTTTGATAATGCTTTTGATACCTTTTCTGTTCTGGACCGGTCTCAATCTGTTTGTGGTAAGGATCTGCAGACGTTCTTTCTGGGAATGTATGCCTCTGTCGATGATGGGAGCTGCTTTTATCTTGTATGTCAGTCAGCTTTTGAGTCACAGTTTCCATCCCGGATTCTGGCTTCTCGTTGCTTTAGCGGCCGTGGGTTTTCTTTATCTATTTTTTTTCGTGACGCATCGGAAGGAGCAGGGGAGGAGGATATGGACGGGAATCGCGGTTTTCTTCGTGGTCGTTTGTCTGTGTCTGCTGTGGGATTGGGATCACCATTTTGCGAGTTTTGATGAATTTTATTTCTGGGGAGGCATGGTCAAGGAGTCCCTGAGACTGGATCATTTCTACAGCGTTCCGCAGTCCACCTTGTGGATTCATAAGGATTATCCGCCTTTTATCACAATGCTGGAGCTGCTCTGGTGTCTTCTGACCGGCGGGTATTCGGAGGCAAAGCTTCTCTTATCGGTTCATGTCTTCCTGATGAGCATGCTTGTTCTTCCGTTGTCTGCTTTGTTTCACGAAAATGGACGCCACAGAAAAATCCGGACGGTATTGACGGTCGTTGTTTTGTTCTTTTTTGTCGTATCGGTACTTCTCGCTTTCGATCCGTGGCCGAAGCCTGTCACAACATCCATTTTGATGGATATCGCAACTCCGGTTGTGTTTGTATGGGCGATGCTGACCGTCCGGAGAAGTTTTCCCAGGTTCGGCTGGTTTGAATGCCTGGCTATGGCCGGAGCAGCTTCGACCTTGCTGATGATGAAACAAATCGGAGCAGCTTTTGTTCTGGTTCTGTATTTCTATGTGTTCTGTCTGTTTTTCTTCTGCAGAACGAAAAAAGTATCTTCCGCGCCATCGGTTGTGCCGGAAAGCTCTTCAAATGAATCGAAAACAGGAGGCAGCCGGAGGATAAGCCGATTCTGCCGCATCATGATTCCGGTCCTGGTTCCGGCAACCTTCTATTTGAGCTGGAAGCTCTATATTCATCATTTGCATATCGGCGGACAGTTTCAGCTGCCGAAAGGCTTTCTCGGATTATATTTTGAGTCCTTCCACGGCTCGGGACTGCGTCATGATACCCTGCGAAGTTACATTGATGCGCTGTTTCAGAAGAGTCTTTCCAGAATCAGTTGGCTTCCGGTTACATATGCCGCTGCCTTTGTGCTGGTCATGCTTGCGATTGCGCTTCTGGCCCGTTTCTTCCGGAATACGTATTCGCGAAGAGAGGCTGCGGTAACGGCTGCCGCCTTTATCTGCGGCACGTTTGGCTATGCCTTCCTGATGTCTGTGCTGTACCTGTTCTGTTTCAATGAAACGGAGATGAAGGCACTGGCGAGTTTTGAACGGTACATGGCAAGCTATGTGCTGGCAGAAGTCCTGTTTCTTCTGATCCGATGGATGACGCTTCTGAAGGAGAGTAAGCCTTCTTACTTTACGATGGGTAAAATGGCCGCCTTGGCTACAATCTTTGCGGTCTGCCTGAATCCGTCGAATCTGTATTACATGATTCCCCAGGTAGTCAGGGGCAATGCTGCCGCATCCTATGAAAGAGAGGCGGATTTTGTCAGGGGAAAAACCAGACCAGGCGCAGTCATTCTTGCTGTTTATGACAGCAGCAAAATCAGCCCGTCCTGGTACGGGGCATATGACGCATATCTTCAGTATTATCTGAACGACAGGATTATCTCCCGGAGCCTGGTGAACGCATACAATCTGGATCTGCATGATGCCGATGCGGTTGAAAAGCTTCGAAAAGCGGTGGCAGAGAGCGATTATATCTATCTGAAGGATTCTACCGATGAGCTGACGTCTTTGCTTGAGAGCTGGACCGGTGAAACCATGGAGACCGGAGAGGTTTATCAATTAATCGAATAAGAGGATTGCCATGATTTATAATTTTAACCTGGGTATCGGATGGGCATCGAGCGGTGTGGAGTATGCCCAGTTGTATCGGGCGCGCATGCTGCGCGCCCTTGCTTTACCCGCCCGTTTTATCTTCACCGATATGTTTCCGCAGGAGATCGTCGAACATTATACGAAGAACATGGGCTTTAAGGACGAAAATAAAATGATGCTGAATACAGACTTCTACGTTGCTTGTGAGTTAAGGAACAGATTGAATCAGTCAATGTGTTTCTTTTTTATACGTCATTATGAATTCAGTCAGAACTTTACTATCCCTGTAATAGTAACCGACACGGATAATCCAAAATTATCCTTTTGTTAATTGTATCATTCATAGTTGACTTTTTGTTTATTGATAGTATAATCATTTTCTGGCAGAAGGTTTAGTGGCAGAACACTTTGAGTTTAGTTTCGGAGCGTGACATGAATACAGATGAAATCAATGCCAATATCGGCAGACGGATCAGGGATCTGCGAAACCGCAATGATCTGACGCAGCAGGAACTGGCGGACCGGTCAGAGCTCACCAAGGGGTTCATTTCTCAGCTGGAGCACGGCCAGGTCTCGCCTTCTGTGGAGACGCTGATGAACCTGATTGAAATCCTCGGCACGACGCCGGCGGATTTTTTTAAGGAAGGAGAAAAGGAGCAAGTGGTTTTCTCCGGTGAAGATTATTTCATCAAAACGGATGACGCTGGAAACAGCAGAACCTGGCTGATTCCGGGGGCTCAGAAGTTCCAGATGGAGCCTCTGCTCGTTGTGATTCAACCGCATGAAAGCCTGGAGGAAGACAAGCCGCATACCGGAGAGGAGTTCGGCTACGTTCTCAGCGGGAGAGTCAGCCTGTATCTGGGAGACAATGTCTATCACGTAAAGGCGGGCGAGAGCTTTTACTACAGGACAGAGAAGGATCACCGGCTCGCGAACACGTCCGCAAGGCCGGCAAAGCTGATCTGGATCAGCACGCCGCCGATGTTCTGATGATGACAGATACGTGTTTTGTATATTACATATACGGATAGGTGTTTTGTGTATTACATATACGGATAGGCGTTTTGTGTATCACACGTACAGATAAGCGTTTTCTATATTATATTTTGAGAGGTTTTTGCAGGATGGAGAACACGAACATTATTGAATTAAAGCATGTCACCCGCTCCTTTGAAGACGGCTTCAACGCTGTGACGGATTTCAATCTTGAGGTGAAGCGCGGGGAATTTGTAACCTTCCTTGGTCCCTCGGGCTGTGGAAAGACGACGACGCTGCGCATGATTGCGGGGTTTGATCTTCCGACTTCCGGTGAGATTCTTCTGAACGGAAAATCGATCACGGATCTGCCGCCGTATCGCCGCCCGATCAACACGGTCTTTCAGCGCTACGCACTTTTCCCGCATATGAACATATATGACAATATTGCGTACGGATTGAAGCAGAAGAAGACTCCGAAGGATCTCATCGAGAAAAAAGTGAAGAAGGTCCTCTCCCTTGTGGATCTGGAGGGCTTTGAACGCAGAAATGTTGCAACTCTCTCCGGAGGACAGCAGCAGCGGATTGCCATTGCACGTGCTCTGGTGAATGAGCCGGAGATTCTGCTTCTGGATGAGCCTCTTGGGGCTCTGGACCTGAAGATGCGCCAGGAGATGCAGTATGAGCTGAAGGATATGCACGACAAGCTCGGCATCACCTTCATCTATGTCACCCACGATCAGGAGGAGGCATTGACGATGTCCGATAAGATCGTGGTCATGAATGAGGGAAGGGTGCAGCAGATCGGGACGCCGGAGGATATCTATAATGAGCCGATCAATGCTTTTGTCGCCGACTTCATCGGGGAGTCCAATATCTTCAACGGCATCATGACCGGAAAGTACAAGGTCCGTTTCGGCGGCGGCGAATTCGACTGCGTCGACGATGTGGCCGAGGGCACACACATCACAGCGGTTGTTCGCCCGGAGGATATCGAGATCACTGCGCCGGAGAAGGGCATTGTGCAGGGAACGGTGACCAATGTGATTTTCAAGGGAATTCACTATGAGATTACAGTGACCGCAGGCAAATATGAGTATGAGATTCAATCCACAAAAAACGCCGTCGTCGGAAATCGTGTCGGTCTTTATGTCGAGCCGGACGGCATTCACGTCATGATCGCGGAGGATCATACCAATGTCTTCTATGCGGATATCAACAGAGATTTCCGTCTGGAATACAATGGCCACATGATTGAGACAAGCGTCACGAAGATCATCACCGGAAGCAGACGTCTGGAAGACGGTTCTCTGGTAGATGCGCAGGGTGATGTGATTGATCTGAATCGCACACAGATCCGGGTGGAGATCCAGCCGGAGGACATCGAGATGACAGATGAACAGGATGCCGGCCTGGTTCAGGGCAACATTTCAAACCTCATCTACCAGGGCGACCATTACAGCTATGTCGTTCAGACCGACCTGGAACAGGATTTTGTCGTGTATGATGAGGATCTCTGGAACATGGGTGACCGCGTCAGTCTGATCATGCCACTGGATAAAATGAAGTTTATCTACAACCGGAAGAAATAATTCGGACAGGAGATTATCTATGAAATTTTCCAGAAAAACGCTTGGCATTCCCTATTCGGTATTTTTGATCCTGTTTGTGGTGCTGCCTCTTGTCGTCCTTTTTTTCTACGCCTTTACAAACGGACAGGGACACTTCACTTTTACTAATCTCACGGGATTTTTTACGGATCCGAATGCCCTCGGTACCTTGCTATACAGCTTTGCCATCGCGGCGGTGACGACGATTGTCTGTCTGCTTCTGGCGTATCCGACCGCATATATTCTGGCTATGAGTCCTCTGAAATCCAAATCCGTGATCGTCATGATCTTCGTGATGCCGATGTGGATCAATTTTTCCCTGCGTATCACGGCGATGAAGGAAATTCTGACGTTTCTGGAGGGAAATCTTTCGATGTATCCGTTCCTGAACTCCGTGATCGGCATGACCTATGATTTTCTTCCGTTTATGATTCTGCCGATCTACACGACGATTTCGAGACTCGACGGAGCATTGCGGGAGGCTGCCATGGACCTCGGCGCGGATGAGCGCAGCACGTTTCTTTCGGTGACGCTTCCGCTTTCTGTTCCGGGAATCATCAGCGGGGTATCAATGGTCTTTCTCCCGGCCATGACCAATTATGTCGTACTGGATATGCTGAACAACAGCACCTATATCATGGGCAGTCTGATCGGCAGCTATTTTGCCGCCTACAACTGGCACGCGGGCTCGATGATCGCATTGATCCTGCTGGGTCTGATCTGCCTGTTCACGCTGCTTTCCGGATCCGGTGAAGAGGATAATCAGAGAGGAGGGGCACTTCTGTGAAAAAAAAGATCGGAACGTCTGTTTTTCTATGTATCATGCTTCTGGTTCTGTACCTCCCGATTCTGATCCTGGCGGTGTACAGCTTCACTGACGCTACAAATATCGGGGCAATCCGCGGTTTTTCCCTGCACAACTATGTGACGCTGTTCACGACGCCCGAGCTTCTGGAGATGATCGGCGGCACGCTGATCCTTGCTCTCGGGTCCGCCGTGCTCGCCACCTTTCTCGGCACCATCGGCGCGATCGGCTCCTTTTATTCAAAGAAAAAAGTGAATGCCGCAATTTCCACGATCAATCAGATCCCGGTCATCAACGCCGACGTTGTAACGGGCTTTTCCATCTGCATTCTGCTCGTGGTCGTGCTGGGCGTTTCCAAGGATACTTTCGTTCCTCTGGTAATCGGGCATGTCACTCTTTGTGCGCCCTTTGTCTATTTGTCTGTCATGCCGAAGATCCGGCAGATGGACTCCTCGCTCTATGAGGCAGCCCTCGATCTCGGAGCTACTCCGTTCGGCGCGCTGACACAGGTGGTAATCCCGCAGATCGTTCCGGGCATTATTTCCGGTTTCGGACTCGCGGTAACCTTGTCGCTGGACGATTACTTTATCACAACCTACACCAAACCGGCGACCTTTAATACGATCAGCACCTATGTCGTCAACGCCACGAAAGGTTCGCAGACGACGATCAAGACCGCTCTGTGGGCGCTCTCAACGATTATTTTCGCCGTTGTGATTCTCTTTGTCGCTGTTGTGAATTTCCGCACGATGAAGAAAGAGGAGGTACAGAGAGCATGAAAAAAATAACGGCATTCCTTCTCGCCGGCATTCTTGCAGGAACCATGTATATGCCGGTTCCGGTCTTCGCGTCCGGAGCGGCTTCTTCCACTGATTCCACTCTTTCGAAGAGCGGAACCGATTCTTCCGAAACGGCTGACAAAGGTAAGGATGATGTCATCACGCTCCGCGTCTGTAACTGGGAAGAATATATCGACACCGGAGACTGGAGCGAAGACGAAACGATCGATCTGGACAGCGGGGACATCTTCGGGAAGAATTCCCTGATTGACGATTTCCAGACCTGGTATTATGAAACCTATGGAAAAAAAGTCAGGGTGGAGTATTCGACCTTCGGCACAAATGAGGATCTGTACAACATGCTCACGCTCGGAGATGTATATGATCTGATCTGTCCCTCCGAATACATGATTATGAAGCTGATGTCAGAGGATCAGCTTGTTCCTCTTTCCGATCACTTCTATGACACCGATGATCCGAATAATTATTACATGCGGGGAGTGTCTCCCTACATCAACAATATTTTCCAGACAAAGGAAATTAACGGAGAGGTGTGGGGAAAGTATGCTGCCGGATACATGTGGGGAATTACCGGTATCGTCTATAATCCAAAATACATAACGGAAGATGAGGCCTCCACCTGGACCATCTTCGACAATCCGAAATTCCGGCGCCAGCTCACCATCAAGGACAATGTGAGAGATTCCTACTTCATGGCCATCGGAGCCTTGAAATCCAAGGAGCTGACTTCCGCGCGTTTTTTGAATGATCCGAACTATCATCAGAATCTGGAGGATGTTATGAATGACACCTCTCCGGAAATGATTTCTCAGGTTCAGAATTATCTTCAGGACGTGAAGGATAATGTCTACTCCTTTGAGACCGATGCCGGAAAAGCGGATATGATCACCGGAAAAGTGCTTGCGAACTATCAGTGGTCCGGCGATGCCGTCTACACCATGGATCAGGCGGACGAAGACAATTACACCTTGAATTTTGCTGTTCCGAAAGAATCCACGAACATCTATTTTGACGGCTGGGTGATGCTGAAACGTGGAATCGGAAAGGACATGGAAAAGCAGAAAGCTGCCGAGGCATTTATCAATTTTCTCTCCAGGCCGGACAATGTAATCCGGAACATGTATTATATCGGATATACTTCGGTAATCTCCGGCGGATCCGATCCCAGGATCTTTGAATACCTGAAATGGAATTACGGAGCAGAGCCGGATGAGAAGAACACCGTGGACTATGATGTCAACTATTTCTTTTCTCCGGACGGAACCGGAAATTATGTTCTGAAGGTTCCAGAGGAGCAGACGAAGCGTCAGCTCTCTGCACAGTACCCGAGCAGTGATGCGATCAGCCGCTCCTCGATCATGATTTACTTTAATCCCGAGAAAAATAGTGCGATCAATCAGATGTGGGTAAATGTGCGTTGCTTCAATATCCTGAAAATGCCGCCATGGGGATGGATTCTTACCATCGCGGCAGCAGCGGGAATCGTGTGGCTTGCGGTTTTGCGGGTACGGAAGAGCAGACAGGGCAAATAATCCGGTATGACGATTTCTGTCCTACACGAATAGTTAGAATTATGATATACTAACGTATATCGGTTCCAGGAAACCGCATTCAGATTTGCTCGTTTTTTCTATAACGCTGTATTGCAGAATACATCACATAGGATGATAAGGAGAAAAGATATGAAACTTCCGAAACAGACACTTGAATTTCGCTACGACACCCAGCTTCTGATCGAGGGTGAGGATTTGGACGAGGATGAGATCTCGGATTATATCACGAAGCATTTCAAGGGCGACAGCCTGATTGCCGCGGGAGATGAAGATCTTGTCAAGATCCATTTCCACACGAATGAGCCTTGGGAAATTCTGAAATACGGAAGATCTCTCGGCGAGATTTTTGATATCGTGGTGGAGGATATGGATCGTCAGACACGTGGACTGAAGGGCTGAACAATCAAAGGAGTATTTTCTTCCCGTCAATTACCCACGACCTAAAGGTGTTGGGTTTCCGCCTATGGCAACGACAGGGTTTTAATCATGAAAAAGAAGAATGTAAAACAGAAAGGCAGAATTCTTCGCCGGAAATCCTGCCGCGGAGGTATTTTTCTGCGGGCTGTGATTCTCACCGGAGCAATCGGGCTCATAAGCCCGGTTGCTGTATACGCGGAGGATTCTGCCGTTTTATCTTATGCTTCGGACGGTTATCTGGACATCGGAGAAGAAGTTCCTGCGGCGATCGAGGATTATCCGAATCAAAGCAACCGGTCCATCTTGTTCGGCTCAGCGAATGAGAGTGCCTATCCGGATAATATTACAGAGATGCTTCATTCTTATCCGGCGGTTGGCAATCAGAAGTCATATCAGACGTGCTGGGCTTTTTCAACGCTCGGTCTTGCCGAAATCAACATGTGCAGGAACAATCTGGCGACATCTTCTGCCGATTACAGCGAGCTTGCACTGGCATGGAACACCTATCACACGCAATCCGATCCTCTCGGGGGTACAAAGGGAGATTCTTCCGAAATTATCGGAAGCCGAAATTATCTGACGCTCGGCGGGAATCCGTGGCTTGCCCTGCTGACACTGTCGCAGTGGTATGGGGCTTCTGAGGAATCCCTTGCTCCATATGGCAATGCCGCCTCCTTTCATGGGATGAGTGCTTCATCCGCGAGGAATGATGTCTCGCATGCCAGAAATATCTATCGCATCAACATTTCCGAGAACAGACAGACCGTCAAATCGTATGTCAAATCGAAGGGCGGCGTGCTGATTTCCTATTATGATGACAGTGTCGCGATAAACAACCACTATTCCGACAGCTGTGCCTATTATTATCCCGCTTCCGAAGGGTCTGTACCGGCTGCGAATCATTCTGTTCTGATCGTCGGGTGGGATGATAATTTTCCTTCCTCCGCGTTCCAGAGCGGAAGTCAGCCGTCTTCGAATGGAGCATGGCTGGTTCGCAACAGCTGGGGAGGAAGCTCTGACGTGAACAAGACCGCGTATTTCTGGCTTTCCTACTCTGACCCGACGATCAGCTCAGCCGCCTATTCCGCTGATTTTTCGTCTGCTGATGACTTTGACAACAATTATCAGTATGATGGATGTCTCGGAAGTGCTTCCCTGAATGGAAGGAGTTCTGACGGCAGTATCACTGCTGCGAATGTATTCACCGTGAAGGCGGGCAGCAGACAGGAGGTACTGAAGGCAGTCACCATCGGGATCAGCACGACCAATACCAACTACAAGGTGGAGGTTTACCGCCAGCTCAGAGATCGTTCAGATCCTCTCAGCGGCATTCCGGTTAAGGAGGCAGCAGCGGAAGGATACACCGACTGTTCCGGCCTCATCCAGGTGCCACTTTCCAGCCCGGTTCTTCTTGGGAAAGGAGGAACCTTCTCTGTCGTTGTTACACTGACAGAGAGCGGGAGCAGCTGCGGATTTCTGGCCGAGGAATCGAAATATATAACCGACGCAAGCGGAAACCGTGTCATTCAGCTGACCTCGTCGTCCGCTCCGGGAGAGAGCTTTATCCTGCGAAACGGTGTCTGGACGGACCAGTATTCTTCGTCGCTGAACAACATCCGGATCAAGGCTTTCACAGACAACAGCACAGCCTCTGTATTCTCGGACGTGACGGATCCTTCAAAGTATTATTATTATCCTGTGTACTGGGCAAAGGATGCCCGGATTACCACAGGAACCTCTGCGACACAATTCTCACCGGACCGGAAATGCACACGAGCACAGGTGATCACCTTCCTCTATAATCAATATGGAAATGGTGAAATACCGGAATCGGCCGAGGTTGATAAAATGAAGGATGTGACACCGGGAACCTATTATTACAACGCCGTGAAATGGGCACTGGCACACGGGATAACAAATGGGACCTCTTCCTCTACCTTCAGTCCGAACAATCCGTGTACGAGAGGGCAGATTGTGACTTTTCTCTATAAAACACTGGGGAACAAATCACCGGGGAACGCAGAAATGTCCTCTTCCGGAAAGAATATCTTCTCTGACGTACACAAGGGAAGCTATTACTATGAAGCCGTAAACTGGGCAGCAGCGAAGAACATTACAAGCGGTACATCTCCTTCGACCTTTAGCCCGGAAAATACCTGTACGAGAGGGCAGTGCATTACATTCCTGTATAATGCGGAGGAACGATAAAACAAACAAACGAATAAAAATGCCTTTTGTAAAAAATGTGCTATATCCGTTATATAAAGAGAGCAGATATCCATCGACTGATGAACCGATATCCGCTCTTTTTATTTACACAAACAGCTTGCTTAAAGTATCCAATCCATGTGTGAATGGCGCTAGGAATACGTACAATTATCACATAGTATTTTTAAACACGCATCAAATATGGTCAATTATCATAATATATTTTTGAACACACCCTATATTTGATTAAAAATGTTCGTTTATTAATACTCCATATGATTATAAACGTTTAAAAGCCCTTTTCCTTTCTCATGTCCATAAAATGTCAATAATTTCTTTGTGAAATAATAGACAAAAAGTAAACCGTTTTAATCTGCATTTTCTATATCTCGTTGTATTTTTATAACGTCTGTTTTGGTTGAAATAAAAATTGAAACAAGTTATAGTATTATTTGTGAAAAATTTGGTTTTTTAAATCATTTATGGAGGTAGAGATATGAGCAACAGTACGCAAAGCGCGGCAAGAACGAGAATTAATTCCCTCCTTGACCCGAGCAGCTTTGTCGAGATCGGAGCAGGCGTCACCGCCAGAAGCACCGATTTCAGCATGTCTGAGAAGAAAGCTCCTTCCGATGGCGTGATCACGGGCTATGGTCTGATTGACGGCAACCCGGTATACGTCTACAGCCAGGATGCTTCCGTATTGAAAGGAACTGTCGGCGAGATGCATGCGAAGAAAATCGTCAGGATTTATGAGCTTGCCATCAAGACAGGCGCTCCTGTAATCGGACTGATCGACTGCGCGGGACTTCGTCTGGAAGAGGCTACCGATGGGCTGAATGCATTTGGCCAGATTTACATGGCACAGGCGGACGCATCCGGCGTGGTTCCGCAGATCACCGGTATCTTCGGCACCTGCGGCGGCGGAATGGCAATTGTTCCTTCCATGGGTGACTTCACATTCATGGAGTCGGAAAAGGCAAAGCTTTTCGTTAATTCCCCCAATGCGCTCTCCGGCAATAATGAATCTTCCTGTGACACCTCTGCGGCGGATTATCAGGCTTCTGAAACCGGTAATGTAGACGGCATCGGTACCGAGTCGGAGATTATCGTGCAGATGCGCAGCCTTGTGAACATGCTTCCTTCCAATAATGAAGATGACATGTCCTACGCGGAGACGACCGACGATCTGAACCGTGTGAGCGCCGATCTTGTGAACTGCATCGAGGATCCGTCACTTATGCTTCCGCGCATCAGTGATGACGGCGTTTACTTCGAATCCAAACCCGGCTACGGCCCGGAAATGGCAACAGCGTTTATCAAGCTGAACGGCTATACGGTAGGCGTTATTGCTAACCGTTCTGCAAAATACGCGGCAAATGGAACCAAGGAAGAGTACGGCAAGGTGATCAGCGCCCGCGGCGCAAAGAAAGCTGCAGAGTTCGTCAGCTTCTGCGATGCCTTCTCTATTCCGATTGTTACCTTTACCAATGTTACCGGCTTCAAGGCGGTGAAATGCTCCGAGAACAACATGGCCGACGCAGTTGCCAAGCTCACCTATGCATTCGCAAACGCAACAACTCCGAAGGTAAATGTAATCACCGGAGAGGCATTCGGCAGCGCATATCTCACCATGAACAGCAAGTCTATCGGTGCGGATCTGGTATACGCATGGACAGATGCGAAAATCGGCATGATGGATTCTCTCGCAGCAGCGAAGATCATGTATGACGGCAAGGACGGGGAGACCATCAAGGCAGAGGCAGCGAAGTACGATGAGCTTCAGAACAGCGTAAAATCTGCGGCTGCACGCGGATATGTCGATACCGTGATCGATCCTTCCGAGACGAGAAAATATCTGATTGGTGCGTTTGATATGCTCTTTACCAAGAGAGAGTTCCGCCCCGACAAGAAACACGGAACAGTATAAGAGAGGTTGAAGATATGAAGAAAATGAAGAAAAAGATATCTGTATTCCTTCTCCTGACGTTATGCATGACCTTCCTGTTCAGTGCAATGCCTGTGTTCGCAAGTGTGGACAAGGATACCGCTTCCCAGTATGTGGATTCTGTCACCTCCTTCCTGAATCAGGTATATACACTGAGCGACGATGATCTGAAGAGCCTGGATCAGAACGGACAGGGATACTCCGTTATGTATGATGCCTGGATGAAAGACCGAAAAGAGCTCGGCGCATTCAAGAGCGTTGATTCTGTCAATGTAAATCAGAATGATTCGAGCGACGGCACGATTGTCGTTAATGCGGTCGTATCCTTCGAGCACTATAAATCGGATGTCACAATGTACTTCAACACCGCTGAGACGGTTGTAAACGGGAACATCGTTCCGTCAGGGCTCGTCAATTATGAGATGACGACGCAATACAGTCTCGGAGAGAAGATGGCATCTGCAGCCGAGAATATGGCGGTTGGACTGATCACCGTGTTCGCGATTCTTGTTATTCTGATTGTAGTCATCAGCCTGTTCCGTTTTATTCCGAATTCGAATGCCAAAAAAGCAACTCAGAATGCAGGAGCAGCTTCCTCAAAAAAAGCTGAACAGCCGGCGGCAACCAGATCTGCGGCCGTTCCGGCTGGCAAAAACAGCACAGCAGATTCTGCAGTCGGTATAAATGCAAACGATCCGGAAATCGCAGCAGTCATTGCTGCAGCAATTGCGGCTGCGATGGAGGAGAATCCTTCCGGAAGCGGCTATGTTGTTCGTTCGGTACGCAAGGTCGGTACCAGAAGATGGAAGCGCGTATGAGTGTTTACTGTATAAGCTCTTCGAAAACGCAGAAGGACTCGTCGCACGCGAAGCGCGCGTAAGAGGCCGGATGCGATTTCGAAGGCAACAGGTATGAGGATGAAGCGCGAACGCGCGAAATCCGAATACCTGTAGGATTGCGGCAGTGCGAAGCACGGAGCAATCCGTAGCTTATACAGTTTGTGACACAAAATATCGTATGAGTGTTTACTCTGCAAGAGGACCACTTTCCTGACGTTTCGCGTATATCTCACGTTTAATTTAAGGAGGAAATTCTAATTATGAAGAATTACACAATTACAGTGAATGGTACCGTATATCAGGTTACCGTTGAAGAAGGGATTACAAATGGTGCGGTTCAGCAGGCGGCTCCGGCTGCAGCACCAGCACCCGCTCCGGCTGCGGCTCCGGCCCCGGCTGCAGCACCTGCACCCGCTCCGGCAGCAGCTCCGGCTCCGGCAGCTGGAGCTGCGGGATCCACACCGGTAACGGCTTCCGTACCCGGAAAGATCGTAAGAGTTGATTCCGCGGTAGGCTCATCCGTATCCGCAGGAGATCCGATTGTTACACTGGAAGCTATGAAGATGGAGATTCCGGTTGTCGCTCCAAAGGACGGCACCGTCGCTTCCATTAACGTTGCCGTCGGTGATGCGGTAGAATCCGGTGACGTTCTTGCTACAATGAACTGATTCCTGATAGATTCTGCACATTTCACCCGGAGGTAATAAAATGATAGCAACAACCTTAAACAATCTGATTCATCAGACTGCGTTTTTCAATATTTCCTGGGGCAATGTCATCATGATCGTTGTTGCGTTTGTATTTCTTTATCTTGCAATCGCTCATGATTTTGAACCGCTTCTGCTGGTTCCCATTGCATTCGGAATGCTCCTTGTAAATATTTATCCCGACATCATGGCGGCACCGACCGTAACGGCTTCCGGTTCCAGCCAGGCCGGCGGTCTGCTCTGGTACTTCTTCCAGCTCGACGGATGGTCCATCCTGCCGTCCCTGATCTTCATGGGCGTCGGCGCGATGACAGACTTTGGTCCGCTCATTGCGAACCCGATCTCCTTCCTGATGGGCGCTGCAGCACAGCTCGGTATCTATTTTGCATATTTTCTGGCTATTTTCATGGGCTTCAATGGAAAGGCAGCGGCAGCGATCTCCATCATCGGAGGCGCTGACGGTCCTACCTCCATCTTCCTCTGCGGAAAGCTGGGTCAGACGGCACTGATGGGCCCGATCGCCGTGGCGGCATATTCCTATATGTCCCTGGTTCCGATCATCCAGCCGCCGGTCATGAAGCTTCTGACCACGGAGAAGGAGCGTAAGATCAAAATGGCACAGCTTCGTCCGGTTTCCAAGCTGGAGAAGATCCTGTTCCCGATCGTCATCACCGTAGTCGTTTGTCTGATTCTTCCGACGACAGCTCCGCTTGTCGGTATGCTGATGCTCGGAAACCTCTTCCGTGAGAGCGGAGTCGTAAAACAGCTGACCGAGACCGCATCCAACGCCCTGATGTACATCGTCGTTATTCTTCTGGGAACCTCTGTCGGCGCAACGACAAGTGCCGAGGCATTTCTGAATGCAGATACTCTGAAGATTGTCGTCCTCGGACTGGTGGCATTCATCTTCGGTACAGCCGGAGGTGTTCTTCTCGGAAAGCTTCTGTGCTTTATCACGCATGGCAAGATCAATCCGCTGATCGGTTCCGCAGGCGTATCCGCCGTTCCGATGGCTGCCCGTGTATCGCAGAAGGTCGGTGCCGAGGCAGACCCGACAAACTTCCTGCTGATGCACGCAATGGGGCCGAACGTAGCCGGTGTTATCGGTACCGCGGTAGCCGCCGGTACCTTCATGGCTGTATACGGTGTGAAGTAATTCCAGAGCTGTCTGAGCCAGCATAGGACTATACCACGCGAGTGAGGCGGTACACCTATGCTTCAGAGTTGCTTGCACTTGGCATACATAATATCTTGTACCAAAAATGATTACGTCTCCCCACGTAGTGACGCGTAAGCGGCACGGAAGTGCGAATATGCGCGAGCGGTGAGCCGCATCCGCACACACTTTGTGTGATGCGGTGGGACGAACGCCGCGACAGACCGACGAAGTCGGTCCCTATAGGATTGCGTGAGTGCGAATCGCAGAGCAATCCGCAGCTTATACTGTTTGTGACACCATGCATTGCATGCGTTTTTACTGTGGGGACGCCACACATATATAGGAGAGCTTAGAATGGCTGAAATTGAGAAAAAACCGGTTAAAATCATGGAGACAATTCTTCGTGATGCGCATCAGTCACTGATTGCGACTCGTATGCCCACGTCTGAGATGCTTCCGATCGTTGATAAAATGGATCAGGTCGGCTATCATGCCGTAGAGTGCTGGGGCGGTGCGACCTTTGACTCCTGTCTTCGTTTCCTTCATGAGGACCCGTGGGAGAGACTGCGCAAGCTTCGTGACGGCTTCAAGCACACCAAGCTGCAGATGCTGTTCCGTGGCCAGAACATCCTCGGATACAAGCCCTATGCAGATGATGTTGTAGAGTATTTTGTACAGAAATCTGTTGCAAACGGCATCGACATTATCCGTATCTTTGACTGCATGAATGATCTGCGCAACCTTGAGACCTGTGTAAAAGCAGCAAAGAAAGAGAAGGGTGCGGAAGCCCAGGTAGCCCTGTCCTACACGCTCGGCGATTCCTACACACTGGATTACTGGACCTCCAAGGCAAAAGCCATCGAGGAGATGGGCGCAGATTCCATCTGCATCAAGGACATGGCAGGTCTGCTTCTTCCTTATGAGGCGACCAAGCTCGTAACTGCTCTGAAGGAAGCGACCAGCCTTCCGATCGAGCTTCACACCCACTACACCTCCGGCGTAGCTTCCATGACCTATCTGAAGGCGGTAGAGGCAGGTGTCGACATCATCGATACCGCAATGTCTCCGTTCGCAATGGGAACTTCCCAGCCGGCTACTGAGGTTATGGTCAAGACCTTCCAGGGCACACCATATGACACCGGTCTGGATATGAAGCTTCTTGAGGAGATTGCTGATTACTTCCGTCCGTACAGAGATGAATGCCTCGACAACGGACTGCTGAACCCGAAGAACATGGGCGTCAACATCAAGACGCTTGTATATCAGGTACCGGGCGGCATGCTTTCGAACCTGACCAGTCAGCTGAAGCAGCAGCACGCAGAGGACAAATACTACGATGTTCTGGAGGAGGTTCCGAAGGTTCGCAAGGATCTCGGAAATCCGCCTCTGGTAACACCTTCTTCTCAGATCGTCGGAACTCAGGCTGTATTCAACGTCATCATGGGTGAGCGTTACAAGATGATCACACAGGAGACGAAGGATATCCTCGCCGGCAAATATGGCAAGACCACTGATCCGGTAAATCCGGAGCTGCAGAAGAAGGCCCTCGGCGATACAAAGCCGATCACCCATCGTCCCGCAGACGACATTGCTCCTGAGATGGACAAGCTCGAGAAAGAGGTTGCCGCTTATAAGGAGCAGCCGGAGGATACGCTGAGCTACGCACTGTTCCCACAGGTTGCAATGGACTTCTTCAAGTACAGAGACGCCCAGAAGACCGGCGTGGACGCATCCAAGGGAGACAAAGAAGACAAGGCTTACCCAGTTTGAATTCTTTCCCGGCAGCGCTCATAATTGCCTGAAAAATATACGGTAGTACAAACTAGCAAATCGCAGAGGAACCCATGTAATGATACATGGGATCCTCTGCGATCTCTTTTTATTTTCTTCCCCATGAACCTCTGTGAATCTGTTGGATTTCCCACGTTTGTTGTGTATAATATCTTTGTATATTGTGTGAGAAGTTCAGCACAAAAATATGTGCAGATTTTTGAGGATTTTCTATGGCATTAGATGGCATTACAATAGCAAATATCCGCTCCGAACTGGATCATACCCTTTCCGGTGGACATATATCCAAGATCATCCAGCCGGAGCCGGACGAGCTGATTTTCACGGTTAAAAATAATGCGAAGACTTACCGTCTCCTTCTCTCGGCGAGTGCGTCTCTTCCGTTGGTGTACATCACTTCTTCGGGCAAACAGGCACCGATGAACGCGCCGAATTACTGTATGCTGCTGCGGAAGCATCTGGCCGGTGGACTTCTGGAATCGGTCACACAGCCGGGACTGGAACGCGTCCTCTCGATCAATGTGAGGCACCGGGATGAGCTCGGAGATCTTCGAAGCTGGCGTCTGGTGATTGAGCTGATGGGAAAGCACAGCAACATCATCCTGGTCAGCGATGAGAACAAGATCGTAGACTCCATAAAGCGGGTCTCCTTCAACGTCAGCTCTGTCCGCGAGGTTCTACCGGGAAGAGATTATTTCATCCCGGAGACACAGAACAAAACCGACCCGCTCGATATCAGCGAGGAGGATTTCGACAGGATCGTTTTTTCCAGGGATGTGCCTGTCATGAAGTCTGTCTATGGAGGTCTTCGGGGCATTTCACCGGTTATGGCAGAGGAAATCTGTTACCGGTCCGGTATTGACAGCGACGCATCTTCCTGTGCTCTTCAGAAGGCGGAGCGTGTGCATCTGTTTCACACCTTTTCACGGATGATGGAGGATGTGAAGAACGAACATTTTGAACCGGCGATCTATTATAAAGGAAAGGATCCTTTCGAGTATGCCTCTGTTTCGCTCACGCAGTACGCGAAGCTGAGGAAGGAAGGCTTTCAGACAATCTCTTCTCTTCTCGAACAGTATTACGCAGAGAAGGAGCTTCGGACCAGGATCCGGCAGCGCTCCATCGACCTCCGAAAGGTTGTACAGACGAGTCTGGAGCGGAGCGGCCGTACGCTGCAGCTTCAGGAAAAGCAGATGCATGACACGGAGAAGCGCGAGAAGTACCGGATATACGGAGAACTTCTGAACACCTACGGCTACAGTCTGGAGTCGGGGGCAAAGGAACTGAAGGCGATCAATTATTACAATAATGAACCGACCACGGTTCCGCTGGATCCTACGCTGACTCCCGCGCAGAACGCGAAGAAATATTTTGACCGGTACAATAAGCTCAAGCGCACGGCAGAGGCGCTGGAGGAACGGATCAAGGGTACGGAAGCAGATGTAGAGCATCTCGAGAGCATTGCGACATCACTTGAGATCGCCCGGGACGAGAAGGACCTGCAGGAGATCCGTCAGGAGCTGGAGGATTATGGATATCTCCGCCATCACGGGCCTTCCGGAAGAAAAAAAAAGCAGGAAGCAGCGCAGCCCTTGCACTACCTGTCCTCCGACGGTTTTGATATGTATGTCGGAAAGAATAATTTTCAGAATGAAATGGTTACCTTTAAAATTGCCTCCGGAAACGACTGGTGGTTCCACGCGAATGACATTCCGGGTTCCCATGTCATCGTAAAGGGAAACGGAAAGGAGCTGCCGGACCGTACCTTCGAAGAGGCGGGCAGACTAGCCGCCTATTACTCAAAGGCAAAGAACGCGCCGAAGGTGGAGATCGACTATACGCTCCGGAAGAATCTCCACAAGCCGAACGGAGCAAGGCCGGGATTTGTCCTGTATCACACGAACTATTCCCTCATGGCAGAGCCCGATATTTCCGATCTTCGAGAAGTTTGATTTTTTCAGGGAAGTATCATCATTAATTTTAAGTTTCAAGTAAGGGGATTTCCATGCCAGACACAAGAAAATCGTCCTCATCTTCCTCCAGGAGGAGAAGAAAAAAAAGCAATACAGCTGCAGCTATCAGCTTTGATCAGCCGGTCCGGACAAAGCTGAAGCATCGCTATATGGCGGACATTCAGACCGGCCTGACGAAGGAACAGGTCGCGGAATACACCAGCCACGGCTGGGACAACCGTTCGGTCGCTCCGCCTTCCAAGACGGTAAGTCAGATCATCAAGGGGAATACGCTGACCTACTTCAACGGAATTTTCCTGCTGCTTTCCATTCTATTGATCATTGCCGGCTCTTATCGGGACCTGTCTTTCCTGCCCATCATCATTGCCAACGCGATGATCGGAATCGTACAGGAGATTGCCGCAAAGAATACGCTGGACAAGCTGAATGTTCTGAATGCTCCAAAAGCAAAGGTTGTCCGGTCCGGAAAAATTCAGACCATACCGGCGGAAAAACTGGTTCTCGACGATATCGTTATTTTTTCCGCGGGAAATCAGATTCCGGCCGATGCCGTCGTCGTAGACGGGCAGGTAAAGGTCAACGAATCCCTCCTGACCGGAGAATCCGACGAGATCTTAAAGAGGGCAGGAGATAAGCTGATGTCCGGATCCTTCATTGTGTCCGGAAGCTGCTACGCCAGACTTGAAAAAATCGGAGAAGACTCCTATATCAACAAGCTGACGACGCAGGCGAAGGCTGCCCGCGAGGGAGAACAGTCGGAGATGATCCGTTCCCTGAACCGGATCGTCATGATCGCCGGCGTCAGCATCGTTCCGATCGGAGTTCTTCTGTTCTACCAGTCCTACTGGAGGCAGGGGCTTGAACTTCAGGAGAGCATTACGTCCATGGTTGCCGCTGTGATCGGAATGATCCCGGAGGGGCTTTACCTGCTGTCCAGCGTCACGCTTGCGGTAAGCACCGGAAGACTGGCGCTGAAAAAGGTTCTCGTGCACGATATGAAATGCATCGAGACACTTGCGAGAGTCGATGTACTCTGCGTCGATAAGACCGGAACCATCACAGAGAATAAGATGCTGATTCACGACGTGATCACCCTGCCGCCGTATGAGGAGGATGCTTCGATTCCTGCGATAGAAGAGCTGCTGAGCGATTTTTCCGCAGCCCAGAAGGCAGATAACATCACGATGCAGGCGATGAAGGATCATTTCACCAGCACCTCCGGTGCACGTCCGCTCGCTGTGACCGGATTCTCCTCCGCGTGGAAATATTCCAGCGCCACATTCCAGAGCGGCGCCTATGTGCTCGGGGCACCGGAATTCGTTCTCGGGGAAGACTATCACCTGTACCAGGACACCATCGAGGACCAGAGCCGAAAGGGATACCGGGTACTCGTTTTCGGAAGATATCAGGGAAAGCCGGACGGAAATAAGCTGACCGGAAAGGTCACAGCCCTCTGTCTTGTAGTCGTGAAAAACAAGATCCGAAAAGATGCGGACAAGACCTTCCAGTTCTTTCACCGTCAGAATGTCGAAGTCAAGGTCATCTCCGGAGACAATCCGGTCACGGTATCTGAGGTGGCAAAGCAGGCAGGAATCGCAAACTCTGATCTGTACGTCGATGCGACGACACTGAAGACAAAGGAGGATATCTATGACGCCGTGACAAAGTATACGGTCTTTGGACGCGTTACGCCAAACCAAAAACGGGAATTTGTGCATGCGCTCAAGGCACATGGGCGAACCGTGGCGATGACCGGTGACGGTGTCAACGACGTGCTTGCCCTGAAGGATGCGGACTGTTCCGTCGCAATGGCCGCAGGCTCTGACGCAGCGGCGCAGGCCTCCCAGCTTGTGCTTCTCGACAACGATTTCGCGCATATGCCGGAAATCGTTATGGAGGGGCGGCAGGTTGTCAACAACATGGAGAGATCCGGAAGCCTCTTCCTTGTGAAAAATATCTTCTCCCTGCTGCTGGCGGTCTTCTCTATTATCGCCGGATTTACCTATCCGCTGAGACCTTCTCAGATTTCTCTGATCAGTATGTTCACCATCGGTCTCCCCGGATTCCTGATGTCGCAGATACCGGATCATACGCTGATCCACGGAAAATATATGAACAATGTCCTGTTGAAGGCGATGCCGGCGGCGCTCACCGATTTTATTGTCGTGGCAAGTCTGGTTGTCTTTGGAGAAGTCTTTGACGTGAGTTCCGTGGATATTTCAACGGCCTGTGCCATCCTGATGGCAATCGTCGGATTTATGATCCTGTTCCACATTATTAAGCCGATGGACCGCTTCAAAACAACGATCTGGCTGATATGCGTGGCCGGCATGACGCTCTTTCTGATTTTCTTCCATTCCTTCTTCGGAATCACAGGAATGTCGATGCGATGCATCATGCTGTTCGTGGTCTTCTCGATCACGACAGAGCCGATCCTCCGATACCTGATCCGGCTCACGAGACTTGTGAATATCGGCTACAACCGGCTGAAAGACCGGCTGAAAGACCGGCTGTGATTGTAACTGTTTACACACCACTGAAATGCTACAGCCAGTTAGCGAATGGCCACAGGACTGCAAAAGCCTTGCCACTCAGCTAGACTGTGATCCGGAGATTGCAACACGGCGATGAAGATACGGCGAATATCAGAAGAATTGAAACAGAAGTACGGCCAGAAAATCTACAAGCTCTCTCTTTCCGCGGGTTGTACCTGTCCAAACCGGGATGGAACTCTCGGATACGGAGGGTGCACCTTCTGTTCGGAAGGCGGCTCCGGCGATTTTGCCTCCCATCCCGCATCAATCAGGGAACAGATTGCGGAGGCCAGAAAAAGAATTGATCCAAAGCTTCCGGCGAGCCTGGCGATGGAAGACCGCAGATTTATTGCCTACTTCCAGTCCTTCACCAATACATATGGAAATACCGCCAGACTTGAGCCGATCTTTTCGGAAGCCGCCAGTCAGCCCGAAATTGTCGGCCTTTCAATCGGCACAAGGCCGGATTGTCTCGAGGAAGACAAGATCTCCATGCTGAAACGGCTGAATGAAAGAAAACCGGTCTGGATCGAGCTCGGCCTTCAGACGATTCATGAGGTGACCGCGCAGCGTATCCACAGGGGTTACTCCCTTCCGGTCTTTGAAGACGCATATTACCGTTTGAAACAGGCCGGGATTCCCGTGATTGTTCATGTCATCCTGGGTCTTCCCGGCGAAACGGAGGAGATGATGCTGCAGACCATCCGGTATCTGGCTTCTCTTGATCCGCACCCGGATGGAGTGAAGCTGCAGCTCCTGCACATCCTCAAGGGTACCCGTCTGGCGGACGAGTATCTGGCGTGTCCTTTTCCTCTTCTCGAGATGGAAGAGTATTGCCGCCTTGTTGTAAAGTGCCTGAAAATTCTTCCGGAGGATATCGTGATTCACCGACTGACCGGTGACGGTCCGAAAAAGCTGCTTCTTGCACCTCTGTGGAGCGCCGACAAAAAGAGAGTGCTGAATACCCTGAACCGCTTCATAGAAGAAGCATAGATACTCATGGTTTACCGTTCACGCACACTAAAACGGCTAAGATTTTACAGTACCTTTGCCAGTTTGCGAATGGTAACAGGGCTGTAAAATCCTTGCCGTACATAGTTGTGAGTGAACAGTAACACTCATGATCGCGCCGCATGAATACAATTTGACACAGCCGTTCGAATTGACTTATACTTAGTCTGTTATTGTGTGTCCAGATTCCAGCGCGGCTTTGTATGTTTTGAAGATACTCGCAGAGCCCGCGTGGAAAATTACCCGAAAGGTTTATTACATATGTCTGACAAAATTTACAGTATGACCGGTTTTGGCCGCTCGGAAGTACAGGATGAGCGCCGGAAGATCAGCGTGGAGCTGAAATCGGTCAACCACCGCTTTCTGGAATTGAATGTCAAGGCCCCGAAGAAATTCAGCGTCTTTGAATCGAAAATCCGTACGCTGATCAAGGAGTATGCGCAGAGGGGCAAGATTGATGTTTTTATCACCTATGAAGATTTCACAGAGGGAAATGTGACTCTGAAATATCATCCGGAGCTTGCGAAGCAATATGTGCATGATGCGGAAGAGATGGAGAGATCCTTCTCCATTCCGAATGATCTGACCGTCTCTAAGCTGATGAATCTCCCGGACGTTCTGACGATGGAAGAGCAGGAGATGGACGAGGACGAGCTCTGGAGGGATCTGGAGAAGGTCATCCGGGACGCGGCAGAAAGCTTCCGGACCTCTCGGAATCTGGAAGGCGAGAACCTTCGCAGGGATCTTCTCGCCAAGCTTGATGAGCTTGACATTCTTGTGGACAAGGTCATCGAGCGTGAACCTCATATTATCGCCGAATACCGACAGCGCCTAGAGGAGAAGGCAAAGGAATTGCTTGCGGATTCTCAGATCGAGGAAAGCCGCATCGCAGCGGAGGTCGTTCTGTTTGCGGACAAGATCTGCACCGATGAGGAGACGGTCCGTCTGAAGAGCCACATCGGCACGATGCGTGACACACTGGCCATTGGAAGCGGAATCGGCAGAAAGCTTGATTTTCTGGCCCAGGAAATGAACCGGGAGGCGAATACCATCCTGTCCAAGGCGAATGATCTGGAAACGTCGAATACCGGCGTAGATCTGAAAACCGGGATAGAAAAGATTCGCGAACAGGTGCAGAACGTTGAGTGAGAGCTTATCTTACTGTTGTTTTTTTTGCGCTTCGAAGCTATAATTCTATAAGTTCGAAAGCACATGGCACGGAGGTGTGTAAATGGCCCGTCTGATCAATATCGGCTTTGGAAATGCAGTCAATACCGACAAGGTTCTCGCTGTTGCGAGTCCCGTGGCAGCACCGATTAAGCGAATGGTCTCGCACGCGCGGGATAACGGGCTTCTGATCGACGCAAGTCAGGGACGCAAAACAAAGGCGGTTCTGGTTCTTGAGGACGGGAGAATTCTTCTGTCTGCCCTGCAGCCCGAGACGATTACACGCCGTTTCAATGTCGGCAATGATATTCTGAATGATTTATCTGAGGAAAGGACCGATGATCTGGCATGAATAAGGGAATACTGGTGATTCTTTCCGGCTTTTCCGGATCCGGAAAGGGGACTCTGATGAAGAGGCTTCTGGAGAAATATGATAATTATGCGCTGTCCGTATCGGCGACAACGCGAAGTCCGCGTCCGGGAGAGAGGAACGGCGTCGATTATTTCTTCAAAACGGAGGAAGAATTCTCTCACATGATCGAAGAGGATGCCTTCCTCGAATATGCCTGCTATGTGAACCATTCCTATGGAACACCTGCGGCATATGTGGATGAGCAGCTGAACAGCGGAAAGGACGTCATCCTTGAGATCGAAATTCAGGGAGCTCTGAAGGTTAAGGCTAAACGCCCGGATACGGTTCTCATCTTTGTGACGCCTCCCAGCGCGCAAGAGCTGGAAAAGCGGCTCATCGGAAGAGGAACGGAGACACCGGAAGTGATCCGGCACAGGATGGCCCGCGCGGTTGAGGAAGCAGACAGCATGGGGCATTATGATTATATTCTGGTCAATGACACTGTCGAGGAATGTGTCGATGAACTTCATCGGCTGATTCAGACGCAGCATCTGCAGACAGGTCACCAGAAGGATTTTATCCGCGAGATCCGCGGAGAGTTGAAAGAAAGAGAGGAGCACAGAAAATGATACATCCTTCCTATGTAGAAATGATTGAGAAAATTAACAAGGGACAGGACCAGGAGGAGGCACCGCTTGTAACCAGCCGTTACTCCATCGTCCTTGCGACCTCCAAGCGTGCGCGCCAGCTGATAGACGGTGCCGAGCCAAAGGTGGCGGCTGTTGACCGGAACGGGAAGGAGAGAAAACCGCTCTCTATTGCCGTGGATGAGCTCTATGAGGGAAAAGTCAATATTCTCCCGCGCGAAGAGGAAGATGATGACGCGATCGAATAACAACATGAAGATTTTATTTATCTCTCTTGGCTGTGACAAGAATCTGGTGGATTCCGAGCGCATGCTCGGCAAGCTCGCCGGGCACGGATATGAGATGACCGACGATGAGACACAGGCAGATATCATCATTATCAACACCTGCTGTTTCATTGATTCTGCCAAGGAGGAGAGCATTCAGACGATCCTCGACATGGCGAAGTACAAGACGGAGGGACGCTGCACCGCACTGATTGTCACAGGATGTATGGCACAGCGCTATCGTCAGGAGGTTCTTGACGAGATTCCGGAGGTCGACGCCATTATCGGAACAAACAGCTACAATAAAATCGAGGATGCGATTCTTCAGGTGGGGAACGGAATCCGCCCGTCTATTCTGGAACCTCTGACAGGCATTCCGGACGACGCCGAGAAGCGGGTCATGACGACAGGAGGTTTTTTCGAATACCTGAAGATTGCAGAAGGATGCGACAAACATTGCACGTACTGCGCCATTCCCGGTATGCGCGGTCCCTACCGCAGTGTCCCCATGGAGGATCTGCTGCGCGAGGCGCGTCAGCTCGCAGAAGACGGTGTGAAGGAACTGATCCTCGTGGCACAGGAGACGACACGGTACGGCATGGATCTGTACGGAAAGAAATCCCTTCATATACTGCTGGAGAAGCTTTCAGAGATTGACGGTATCCGATGGATTCGTATTCTGTACTGTTATCCCGAAGAGATCTACCCGGAAATGATTCAGGCGATGAAGGAACTGCCGAAGGTATGTCATTACCTGGATCTTCCGATCCAGCATTCAAACGACGAGATTCTGAAGCGAATGGGACGAAGGACCAGCCACGATGACCTCGTGCAGATCATTGGAAATCTCCGGAAGGAGATTCCTGACATCGCCCTTCGGACGACACTGATCACCGGTTTTCCCGGCGAGACGGAAGAGCAGCATCAGGATGTCTGTGATTTTATCCGTGAGATGAAGTTTGATCGTCTCGGTGTCTTTACCTACTCGCAGGAAGAGGGAACCCCCGCCGCATCCTTTGACGGACAGATTGATGAAGAGACCAAAAAGGACAGACAGGATCGCCTTCTTACCCTTCAGCAGGAGGTCTCCAGGCAGCGAAACGAAGAACTGATCGGACGTACCCTGGATGTCTTTATCGAGGGCTTCATGAGTGATGAAAACGCCTATGTCGGCCGGACCTATGCAGATACGCCGAACATCGACGGAATGATCTTCATTCAGACGCCGGAGACACTCAATACGGGTGATTTTGTACAGGCCATCGTAACGGGCGCGCTGGAATATGATCTGATCGGTGAGCTTGTTGACGAGGAAACCATGGAACTTCTGAATAAATGAGAGAAAACGTTTCACGGTTTCCATAATGAGAGAAAACGTTTCACGGTTTCCGTATGGAAAAGGGATGAAAGAGGAGAACGATATGAACTTACCTAATAAGCTGACCTGCCTTCGGATGGTCATGATTCCTTTCTTTGTGCTCTTTATGTATCTTCCCCAGAACTGGGCCAGATATGTTGCCCTGATTATTTTCATTGCGGCAAGTCTTACCGACACTGCAGACGGATACATTGCTCGAAAATATAACCTGATCACGGATTTTGGAAAATTCATGGATCCGCTTGCCGACAAGCTTTTAGTCTGCTCAGCGCTGATTCTGTTTGTCGGAACCGGCGAGATCCCTGCCTTTGTCGTGGTCATTATCATCGCAAGAGAATTTATCATCAGCGGCTTCCGTCTGATTGCCGCAGATAACGGCATTGTCATTGCCGCGAGCTACTGGGGAAAGGCGAAAACGATCTCACAGATGGTGATGATCATCGTGATCCTGCTGAATGTTCCTGGCTGGAGACCATTTGAGATCGTGCTGATCGCCATCGCCACCGTTCTCACGGTGATTTCTCTTCTGGATTATCTCATCAAGAACAGGGCGGTTCTCGGGAATCAGAAATAATCCATATCTATGTCGTACAGCGAAGGAGAACTCACAAATCCTATGAATTTTTCTGATAATACCGAACCATATACTTCCGCCGAGCGGCTGGTCGCCTCTCTTCGGGAACGCGGGCTTTTCATCACGACCGTGGAGTCCTGTACCGGTGGGGCAATTGCGTCGAGCATTGTCGATGTACCCGGTGCCTCCGATGTCCTGAAGGAGGCGTATGTCACCTATTGTGACGAAGCAAAGCATAAGCTTGTGGGCGTGAAGAAAAAGACACTGCGCAAATACACGGCGGTGTCCCCACAGGTATGCCGTCAGATGGCAAAGGGGGGAGCGAAGACTGCTCATGTCGATCTCTGTCTGTCCGCCACAGGAGTCGCGGGGCCGGACGGAACGGAAGAATTCCCTGCCGGACTGGTCTATCTCGGCTGCTTTTATCGTGGCAGATGCGAAGTGAAAAAATATAATTTCACAGGTTCCAGAAACGAGGTACGCAGACAGGCTGTGAGGGAAGCATTGCATCTTGCACTTTCCTGTCTGGGGGTCGCTCCATAACTTCCGACTCACTGTCTGCAGAGCAAACAGATGCTCTGCCGGAGGGTGAGTTTTTCGTTTGTAAAATTTGCTTTCCTTTCCGTTTATCTGTGTTCGCATTTTAGCGAACATGTGCGACTACAATGTAGTATAATTGTATAAATTCTTCAAAAACGCAGACAGGCCGCCTTCCGCGAAGTGCGCGTAAGAGACTGTATGCGATTCTATCTTTTTTCACGCAGCAGAACTGGAGGACGTTGATGACAAATTATGAATCAGGCTTAAAAGAGGAGTGCGGGGTTTTCGGGATTTATGATCCGGATGGCGGTGATGTCAGCAGGACCATCTATTTCGGTCTGGAAGCCCTGCAGCATCGCGGACAGGAATCCTGCGGCATTGCGGTTTCCAATACCAACGGTCCGAAGGGCCGCGTAAATTCCTACCGGGGGCTTGGACTTTTGAATGAGGTGTTTAAGGGAGATGAGCTTCAGAAACTGAAGGGTAATATCGGCGTGGGTCATGTCCGTTATTCCACCTCCGGTGCTCTGAATGTGAACAATGCCCAGCCGCTTGTCCTGAATTACATTAAAGGCTCTCTTGCCCTGGCACATAACGGAAACCTGGTAAATGCCTTTGAGCTTCGCGAACAGATGGAGAATACCGGTGCGATTTTTCATACGACGATTGATTCTGAGGTTATTGCCTACTGCATTGCCCGGGAACGCGTAAAAACGCCGAGTATCGAGGTCGCCGTGAAGAATGCCGTCACAAAGCTCCGGGGAGCCTATGCGCTCGTCATGATGAGCCCCAGAAAGCTGATCGGTGTGCGGGATCCCTGGGGGCTCCGTCCGCTATGCATTGGAAAGAGAGACAATGCCTACATTCTGGCTTCTGAAAGCTGCGCTCTTCATTCCATCGATGCAGACTTCATCCGGGACGTGAAACCGGGAGAGATCGTCACCATTGACAAAAACGGCGAGCTGCACTCGGAGTTCATGGACTGCGTCATCCCGAGAGAGAAGCAGGCCCGCTGCATCTTCGAATATATCTATTTTGCCAGACTGGATTCCAAGATTGACGGCATTGCCGTCTATGATGCAAGAATCCGGGGAGGAGCATCCCTTGCAAAGACTTATCCCGTTGACGCGGATATCGTTGTCGGGGTCCCCGATTCCGGCCTGGCAGCGGCACAGGGCTACGCACTCGAGTCCGGCATTCCGTTCGGTATCGCCTTTCATAAGAACAGCTATGTCGGCCGGACCTTTATCAAGCCGAGTCAGGATGAGCGGGAGTCCAGCGTTAAGATCAAGCTTAGTGTCATCAAATCTGTCGTCAAAGGCAAGCGAGTCGTTCTGGTGGACGATTCCATCGTGCGGGGCACCACAATTACGAATCTAATACACACGATGAAGAAATGCGGCGCAACCGAGGTTCATGTGCGGATCAGCTCCCCGCCATTTCTCCATCCCTGCTACTTTGGCGTTGATGTGCCGTCCAATAAGCAGCTGATCGCCTCTCAGAATTCCACTGAGGAGATCCGCCGCCGCATCGGCGCTGACTCTCTGGGATATATGCAGATCAGCGAGCTTCAGGATATGGTAGGCGATCTGCCCATCTGCAAGGCATGCTTTGACCAGAGTTATCCTATGGAGGTCCCGGATCATGAGATCCGAGATGCCTTTGAAGGCGACTGAATCCCGATATGTATTGCAAACGCTAAGCCTCGCAGAAGAGGCGCAACAATTTATATATGCTGCGGCTCTGATGCCCGGCAGGAGGAGGAGTGAATGTCTGTAAAATATGTATTTGTAACAGGCGGTGTTGTTTCCGGTCTTGGAAAAGGAATCACGGCTGCATCACTGGGAAGACTTCTGAAGGCCAGAGGCTACAGTGTCACAATGCAGAAATTTGATCCCTATATCAACGTGGATCCGGGAACCATGAACCCGATTCAGCACGGCGAGGTTTTTGTCACCGACGATGGCACGGAAACCGACCTGGATCTAGGCCATTACGAGCGTTTTATCGATGAAAATCTCGACCATAATTCCAATGTAACCACCGGAAAGGTATATTCCACCGTCCTGCAGAAGGAGCGCCACGGCGACTACGGCGGAGGCACGGTTCAGGTAATCCCGCACATCACCAATGAGATCAAGAGCCGTTTCTACCGCGCGAAAACAGAGGACGAAGAGAAGATCGCCATCATCGAGGTGGGAGGCACGGTCGGCGATATCGAGAGCCAGCCCTTCCTTGAAGCGATCCGTCAGTTCCAGCATGATATCGGTCATGAGAATGCCATTATGATCCATGTCACCCTGATTCCTTATCTGAAGGCATCCGGAGAGCTGAAGACAAAGCCGACGCAGACCTCTGTAAAGGCTCTGCAGAGTATCGGAATCATGCCGGATATTCTGGTCTGCCGCTCCGAGTATCCGCTCAGTCAGGGGCTTAAGGACAAGATTGCCCTGTTCTGCAATGTGCCGAGCAGCCACGTCCTTCAGAATCTGGACGTTGAGTATCTCTATGAGGCGCCGCTCGCCATGGAGAAGGAAAACCTGGCTGACGTCGTTCTGGAATGTCTGCATCTTTCCGATCCCGAACCGGATCTCTCCGATTGGACCGATATGGTGGAGGCGCTTCGCAATCTGAAGCATCACGTCACGATTGCGCTTGTCGGAAAATATATTGCCCTTCACGACGCGTATCTGAGTGTCGTCGAGGCGTTAAAGCACGGCGGGATCAAAAACAGCGCAGAGGTGGATCTGACCTGGATCGACTCTGAGAAGCTGAATAAGGATAATGTTGAAGAAATTCTCGGCGATGTGGACGGCATCATCGTTCCGGGAGGCTTCGGCGGCCGTGGCGTTGACGGTATGATCGCCGCTGCGGAGTTCGCGCGCACCCATAAGATTCCGTACCTTGGTCTCTGCCTCGGAATGCAGGTGGCCATCATCGAGTACGCGAGAAATATGTGCGGCTATCACGATGCTCACAGCATTGAGCTCGACCCGGATACGATGCATCCGGTGATCGCTCTGATGCCCGATCAGAATGATGTCACCGATCTGGGCGGAACCTTGAGACTCGGCTCCTACCCCTGTGAGCTGAAGGATGGAACGCTTGCGAGAGAGCTCTATGGCTCCAGCCTGATCCATGAGCGTCACAGACACAGATACGAGGTCAATAACGACTACCGGAAGCCGCTCACAGATGCCGGCATGGTTCTGTCCGGAATCTCTCCGGACGGCCACATCGTGGAAATGATCGAGCTCAAGAAAGAGGATCACCCGTTCTATGTCGGAACACAGGCGCATCCGGAGTTTAAGAGCCGTCCGAACCGTCCGCATCCGCTGTTCCGTGGATTTGTAGCAGCTGCATTAAAGTACAGAGAGGAGAAATAACCGATGTTTAAAGCAAATCAGAATTACCTCCGACTTCAGGGAAGCTATCTTTTTTCCACCATTGCAAAGAAAGTCGCAGCCTATACCGAAGCCAATCCAAATGCCAATATCATTCGTCTCGGTATCGGCGATGTTACACAGCCGCTTGCTCCGGCCATCATTGATGAGCTTCATAAGGCGGTAGACGAAATGGGCAAAAAGGAAACCTTCCACGGCTACGCTCCGGATCTCGGCTACGAATTCCTCCGAAACGCGATCGCAGACGAATACAAGGGAAGAGGCTGTGAAATCAGCACCGATGAAATTTTCGTATCGGACGGTGCCAAGAGCGATTCCGGCAACATCCAGGAGATTTTCAGCGAGGACGCGAAGGTCGCTGTCTGCGACCCGGTTTACCCGGTCTACGTGGATTCGAACGTCATGGCCGGCCGCTCCGGTGAGTGGATTCCTTCCGAGCAGCGGTATTCTAATTTCATCTACATGCCCTGCACCGAATCAAACAATTTTACGCCGGAATTTCCGAAGGAGAATCCGGACATCATCTATCTCTGCTATCCGAACAACCCGACCGGAATGACAATCAGCAAGGCGCAGCTTCAGGAGTGGGTCGATTACGCAAACCGGATCGGCGCCGTCATCCTCTATGACGCTGCTTACGAGGCATATATCACAGAGAAGGATGTTCCCCATTCCATCTACGAGTGCGAGGGCGCGAGAACCTGTGCCATTGAAATCCGCAGTTTCTCCAAAAACGCCGGATTCACCGGCGTACGTCTCGGCTTCACCGTTGTACCGAAGGATCTGCGCGACGCGGATGGTGTTTCTCTCCACGACCTCTGGGCGAGACGCCACGGCACCAAGTATAACGGTGCTCCCTACATCATTCAAAAGGCCGGCGCGGTCGTCTTCACCCCCGAAGGGCAGAAGGAGATTCGTGAGCAGGTAAGCTATTATCAGAAGAACGCGCGTGTCATCTATGACGGTCTGAAGGATGCCGGATACACCGTATACGGCGGAGTGAACGCACCGTATATCTGGCTGAAGACACCGGACAATATGACCTCCTGGGAGTTCTTCGACCACCTTCTCGAGGATGTTCATGTCGTTGGAACCCCCGGATCCGGTTTTGGTCCGAGCGGTGAGCATTTCTTCCGCCTGACCGCATTCGGCACCTACGAAAAAACCGTAGAGGCTATTGACCGCATAAAGGCTATGTAAGAACGAAGCGGTATCGGTTGAAAATCCTCACAGACGACGACGCATGGACATGCATCAGAAACGGGATGCAGAAATCACATTAGAATCCGAAAAGAAGGCAGGTACATAAAATGGGAAAAATTCAGATGAAGACGCCTCTCGTTGAAATGGACGGCGATGAGATGACCCGGATCCTCTGGCAGATGATCAAGGATGATCTCCTCACGCCTTACATCGACCTGAAAACGGAGTACTATGACCTCGGACTGAAGCATCGAGATGAAACCGACGACCAGGTCACCAGAGATTCCGCCGAGGCGACAAAAAAATACGGCGTCGCCGTAAAATGCGCGACAATCACGCCGAATGCCGCCCGCGTTAAGGAATACAATCTCAAGGAGATGTGGAAGAGCCCGAACGGAACCATTCGTGCCATGCTGGACGGAACGGTGTTCCGCACACCTATTATCGTAAAGGGCATCGAGCCGGTTGTCCGCTGCTGGAAGAAGCCGATTACCATTGCCCGTCACGCGTACGGAGATGTCTATCGAAATGTGGAAATCCGGGTTCCGAAGGCCGGGAAGGTCGAGCTGGTCTATACCTCCGACGACGGCCAGATCACAAAGACCGAGCTCGTGCACAAGTTCGACGGGCCGGGTGTCGTACAGGGGACGCACAATCTGGATGATTCGATCACCAGCTTCGCCAGAAGCTGCTTCGACTTTGCGCTCTCCAGAAAGGAAGACCTCTGGTTTGCCACAAAGGATACCATCTCCAAGACCTACGATCACAGATTCAAGGATATCTTCCAGGAGATCTATGACGCCGACTATAAAGAAAAGTTCGAAGCCTGCGGTATCACCTATTTCTATACGCTGATCGACGATGCCGTTGCCCGGATCATGAAATCCGAGGGAGGATTCATCTGGGCCTGCAAGAATTATGACGGAGATGTCATGAGCGATATGCTTTCATCAGCGTTCGGTTCCCTCGCAATGATGACCTCTGTCCTGGTATCTCCGCACGGATATTTCGAGTATGAGGCCGCGCATGGAACCGTTCAGAGACATTATTACAAGCATCTGCGCGGCGAGGAGACTTCCACAAACTCCGTCGCGACCATCTTCGCATGGAGCGGTGCGCTCCGCAAGCGCGGCGAGCTGGATAACCTTCCGGAGCTTCAGGATTTTGCTGACAAGCTGGAAAAGGCTACCATCGCCACCATCGAGTCCGGAAAAATGACCGGAGATCTCGCGAGAATCACGACGCTTCCGAATGTGAAGACACTGAATTCCGAGGACTTCATCCTTGCTATCCGCGACACCCTGGAGACCATGCTGTAAGATATGCAAGATGCGGAACAATCCGTAGATTCTGCGGTTTATGGCACAAGGTATTGTGTGCGTATTATTAACGAGATAAAACACGTTGCGCGAGTTTTATCTCGCTATCGCGACGCTCGCCGCACACGAATACTTCGCATT